>JBJTWT010000090.1:0-26639 GCA_046081865.1 Sphingomonadales bacterium | reverse complement strand
ATCTTCTCTACCGCTTGTAAGCGTTGCCCTTGCGGTTGAAGCACGGGTTTGAAATACGCCAACATGAACTGACCGGGTATCTGAATGGCCTTGATGGGAATGTCCAAGCCCTCGCATAACAATAAATAAATGATCCCATTGCCAAATCCGTTCCCTTTTTTTGAGGACAATACGGTCTGTAATAAAAATTCTTCGGGATAGCTATGGTCGACGGCCTTTCCTTTTAAGCCGTAATAGCTAAATAGGATACTGGTCAGCACATTGATCTGCTCCAGGGGAGTGAGGTAATTATTGAGTTCTAGCCAAACATTACGACGCAGTTTCTCAAGCTCAGAAAGAACGGGAGCGATGGTCAGGTCAGGATACTGAAAGCGATTGCAAAGCAGGGCTCCAGCCATCAAGTCGGGATGAGCCGACGTTTTCCAAGCGAGTAGATCATTTTGCAGATCTTTTACCTGTAATCGGTGAATCAACGATTCGATTCTCTGTTGCACTTGTTCATTGGGAGTAGTTTCCCATAAATGCTCCAAATTAGGAATGATAGTACGCCCTAGGTCAGCGATCCTGTTAGAGACGGCGCCATAGACATCTTCGTCGGGGTCATCCATCAGATTAAAGAGGGCAGCGATCTCTTTGTCTTGTTGCATAAGCACAATTTCATCATTGGCTTTTGCATTGTCAAGACAAACTTTTCCACAAGTCTGAACATTATTTTTTTTCCACCACTATCATCCAATCCCAAGGAAGCGGGGAGCGCAGCCACCGGGGTGGCTCGTTGAACTCGGTTTTCCACGAGTATTCGATTTTTTTGAGTAGAAGTGGTGTAAAACCGGCACGCGAAAAAAGTAGGGCTAACTCTTCTGCTAAAAAATGTTTATGAGGTACATCGTCTATATCACAGACCCCCTTCGCTAAATTATTCCAATTACGAAGTCCCTTTGCAGGGCTGGAAAGGGAAGGAAAAAAAGAAGGGTCGATCTTATATTCATTTTGTATCCTTCTAGCCATCAGATAAGACTCTAGAGAAGGAATCGTTACTATCAATTTTCCTTTACGGGCTATGCAACGAGATAGATTAGAAAAAAAGACCTTTCTGTCTTTAGTGTCGGGGGTCAATATGGCATTGATACAAATTCCCAGTTCACAAACCGGCAGCTTGATGGAAGGGCGGCTCATGTCTTTTTGGATATAGGAGATATTTGAAAATTGGGGGTAGGTGGCCTTGGCAATGGCAAGGTTGGCGGCAGAAATATCAAGTGCGATCACTTCTTTTCCAAGAGGAGCCAACACCGGAAACCATTTTCCAATAGCACATCCAATATCGATGATCTTGTAAGAAGGATCGGCATATTTTTTGATGGCCTTTGTGATCAGAGCTTTTTTATCTTGACGACGAACATCAAAGATCTCTTCGTTATAGCGTTCAGCCATATGTTCCCAATAGGCGCGCTTCATGTTTATTTTTTTCGGGCCTTCTTTTTTGCCGGGGTTGCTTTTTTTGTCGTTGCTTTCTTTGGGGCTGCCTTTTTGGTAGGTGCTTTCTTCTTTGAAGCAGTGCCTTTTTCTTTTTTTGAGAATGCTCCGGGTACTTGTTGCTCTATAAAGTCTTTTATTTGATCGAGCGTAAAGGAGATTCCTTCTTCGGGAGTATAGCGATTACCGTCGGCCTTCTTTGGAAGGTAAAGTTGTTTTTTTCCGAAACGGATAACCGGACCCCAACGACCATTTTCGAGCGCAATATTGAGTTCGGGCCAGCGCTGAATGTAACGGTTCTCTTCTTTTTTTATCTTGGCTTCTATCAGTTCTTTCATCTCTGCAGCTGAAAGACTGGCAAAATTGTAACGCTTGGGGACATTGATGAACATGGCATCCCATTTAATATAAGGGCCAAAACGACCGGCCCCTTTGGTGATGGGTTTTTGCTGGAAGGTACCCACCGGGGCGTCTGCTTTTTGTTTTTCTTTAATCTGCGCTATGGCTCTTTCCAGATCGATCGTTCCCAGATCGGTGCCTTTGGGAAGCGAGATAAATTCATCTCCCCATTTAACATAGGGGCCAAATCGACCCACATTTACGGACACATCCCTTTGTTCGTACTGTCCCATGGGGCCTTGAGCACCAAATAGGGCCATTGCTTCATCGTATGTGATGGTCTCGATGCTTTGCCCTGTCGGAACTTTTGCAAATCGGGGTTTTTCTTCATCATCAGCTTGTCCAATTTGTATCATAGCGCCATAGCGACCCATGCGGGCTACTACAGACTTGCCCGAAGCAGGATCGATGCCCAATACACGCTCTCCCTTAATTCTTTCTGCGGTTTCAATGGTCTTATCTACATCCTTTTTAAAAGGCTTGTAGAAATCTTTGATCATCTTGTTCCATTTCATGTTTCCCGCAGCCACCTCGTCGAACTCATTTTCGATCTTGGCCGTAAAGCCATAGTCCATCACGTCATCAAAGTATTGCAATAAAAAGTCGGTGACCACTAGTCCCAGGTCGCTGGGAAAAAGCTTGGATTTTTCAGCACCGGTATTTTCCTCTTCGATAAGGGTGCTGATCTTGTCCTTCTTTAATTCTAGTACGCAATAGCTTCTTCTAACTCCTTCCTTATCTCTTTTTTCTACATAGCCTCTTTTTAAGATCGTCGATATCGTTGGGGCATAGGTAGAAGGACGGCCAATGCCAAGCTCCTCTAATTTTTTGACCAAGGATGCCTCGGTGTAGCGGGGTTGTGGACGGCTAAAACGCTCAATGGCTTTCATGGTATTTAGCGTCACTTTTTGACGCAATTTGAGCGGTGGAAGCATTCCCTCATTCTCTTCTTCTCCATCCTCCTCATCACGGCCTTCTCGGTATACTTTTAAAAAGCCATCAAATTTCAATACTTCGCCCGATGCGGTCAACTCTTCTTTATTGGACGAGATGGCCATCTTTACCGTCGTTTTTTCCAGCTCAGCGTCGGCCATTTGGCAGGCCATGGTTCTTTTCCAGATCAATTCATATAGTTTGGCCCATTCAGCTTCTTGGATAGTGGCATTGCTCATGTAGGTAGGCCTTATGGCCTCGTGCGCCTCTTGAGCCGCTTCGTTCTTGTTTCGATATTTTCTGAATTGATGATATTTTTTTCCATACATGCTTTCGACCGTGGCGGTAATATCGGCAAGTGCCGTATTACTTAAGTTCACGCTGTCGGTACGCATATAGGTGATATATCCGTTCTCGTATAACTTTTGGGCAATCTGCATGGTCCTGGAAACCCCATACCCTAATTTTCGGGAGGCTTCCTGTTGCAGGGTAGAAGTGGTAAAGGGAGGTGCGGGAGATCGCTTACCGGGTTTTACTTGTATGTCAGCTACTGTGTAGGTCGCCCCTAAGCAACTTTTTAAAAAAGACTCAGCATCGCTGGCGCTATTTTGTTTTTTGCCCTCCGCCACAAAATTGATCATCCTTCCCGTATCGTCCTTATCGGCAAACAGAGCTTCGATCTTAAAGTGGCTTACAGGGGTAAAGGCATTGATCTCTCTTTCTCTTTCTGCGATCAGTCTAACGGCCACGCTTTGCACTCGACCTGCACTGAGATTTCCTCTCATGCTCATCTTACGCCAAAGCACTGGGCTTAACTCAAATCCGACGATCCTATCCAAAATGCGTCGCGCTTGTTGCGCCATTACCAAGTTCATATTGACCCGACGAGGCTTTTTGACCGCTTCTTGAATGGCAGGCTTGGTAATTTCGTGAAAGACGATCCGTTTGGTTTTTGAGGGATCCAATCCCAACACCTCACACAGATGCCAGCTGATGGCTTCGCCTTCTCGATCTTCATCGGTTGCCAGCCAAACTTCTTGCGATTTCTTTGCCAGACTTTTTAGCTCACCCACCACTTTTTCTTTGTCGGCCGACACAATGTAACGTGGCTCGAAATTCTTTTCGAGGTCAATCCCCATCGAGGCCTTTTCGAGGTCTCTGATATGCCCAAAACAACTCTTAACCTGATACTCCTTACCAAGAATCTTCTCGATGGTTTTGGCTTTGGCAGGGCTCTCTACTATCAATAAATTTTTTGCCATGTGGTGGAATAATGACCTTTAATTTCGAACGCAAGTTAGGCAAGAATACCAAAAAATATTTTAACCCGAACAACTTAGTCACTTCTTTGTTTTAGCATTACATTTGCAAACCCTATGTATACCATTCAATTCAACTTTGAGCAAGCGGGTCAAAAATCAGTCACGCTCACGGGGGTGGAGTCTGGTCAAAGTCTTCTCGAAATTGCGCTTGACAACCATATCGAGCTCCATCATAATTGTGGTGGCGTCTGCGCCTGCAGTACCTGCCATTTGTACGTGAACAAGGGCGAGGATTTTATCGAGCCCATCAGCGACAAAGAAGAAGACTTTATCGACAGAGCCGTCAATCCCCGTCTCCATTCACGGTTGGGATGTCAGTGTACCTTGCTGCAGGGTTCCGGCCATATCGAAGTGACCTTACCTGATCAAAGCCAATTTTTAGGCGAATAATTTCTATCTTTAAAAAAACGTCCATGTCTCATTTTGAACCGCCCATTAGTTGGAACGATCACGAGGATATTGCCCTAAAGCTTTACGAACGCTTTGGGGATGATTTTTCGGAAAGTAAGATCTACCGAATTCGATTTACAGATCTGTTGGAGTGGGTACTGGCCATTCCCGGTTTTACCGGAACTAAAGAACAAAGCACCGAGGGTCATCTCGAAATGATCCAAAGCGCCTGGGTGTATGAATGGCGCGACAATCAGAAATAATATTTCATGCTACCAGCCATTCCATTTGAACGAATTTCCACTTTTATCTTCGATGTGGATGGCGTACTCACCGATGGATCGGTCTATTTGATGCCTGACTTTACGCAGGCACGCCGTATGAACATCAAAGATGGTTATGCCTTACAGCTTGCGGTAAAAAAGGGCTACCGGGTATGCGTCATATCCGGAGGGTCCTCTGATCAGGTCAAAGACCGACTTCAAAAGTTAGGGATCACAGAGGTGTACATGGCCGTTTATAATAAGTTGGACAGGCTTAGCTCTTTACTCATTGAGTGGGATATATCGGCATCCGAAATATTGTACATGGGCGATGATCTGCCAGATCTATATGCCATGCAGGCCTGTGGCTTGGCCAGCTGTCCTTCCGATGCCGCTCCCGAGATAAAGGCCATTGCGCATTACGTGACCCAGACAAGGGGAGGAGGTGGTTGCGCCCGAGAGGTCATTGAGGCGGTACTCACGGCTCGCGGTCATTGGGGGCCCGAAGAAAATATTGCTTCCCGTTAAATTTTTGGTTCATGCCATTGCTTCTTGGATTTTTTCGACTGATAAGGTTGCCAAACCTGCTTTTTATAGCACTTGCCCAAGGATTGTTTCAATTGGCCATCTATGAGCCCATGTACGCTGCACAACTTCCACCCGGAGATCAAATCCGCTTTCTTTGGTTGTTACTAGCCTCGGTGCTGATCGCCGCCGGAGGTTATGTGATCAATGATTATTTTGATGTTAACATCGATGAGGTCAATAAACCTTCGTTATTGGTCGTAGATAAGATCATCAGTCGACGCTGGGCCATTGGGTGGCATTTTTTTTTAAGCACCTTGGGTATCATTTGTACGATACTTGCCATACAATCGGTTCGGCAGTTCTACTTATTACTTCTTAATATGGGTTGCGTGGCCCTGCTTTGGTTTTATTCAACAAGGTTTAAGAAAAGCTTTCTGATCGGAAATTTCTTGATCGCTTTTTTAGTGGCTTGGAGTATTCTTGTTGTCTTTGTATCCAAGATAGACCCCCTCACTTGGGCCTATGGGGCCGACCCGTTGCAGCTTCGGTTGTACCGGTTTGCAATTCTATACAGCGGATTTGCCTTTTTGGCTACCCTGGCCAGAGAATTGATAAAAGATGTAGAAGATATGGAAGGTGACAGACGATACGGCTGTCGTACCTTACCGATTGTCTGGGGTATTGGGGTAGCCCGGTTTTTTGCATTGGTGTGGGTAGGGTTGCTTTTATTGCTGTTAGTGGGAGTGCTCTTTTATTTACTGCAGCTACATTATTGGGCCGCCTTTTTCTATGGCTTTGTATTGATTCTGGTTCCCTTGCTGCACTGGATCAAAAGATTACAACGGGCCGTTACCCCTACCGATTTTGGAAAGTTGAGTCGGCATGTAAAATGGATCTTACTGGCTGGCATCATTTCGATGATCTTCTTTTATTATTAAGTTATGCAAAAGATAATCCTTGCCTCTCAATCGCCCCGTCGAAAGCAATTATTGGAGTGGGCAGCCGTTCCTTTTGAGATCAAAGTACCCGATACCAAAGAGGATTTTCCACCCGGTATGAGTATCTGCGATATACCCGTTCATATTGCCAGGCAAAAGGCACGGGCTGTACAATCAATGGGTGCTACAGAGCTTGTAATACTGGCTGCCGATACGGTGGTGGTACTAGGAGAGACGGTCATCGGTAAGCCGGTTCACCGTGAGGAGGCCATTAGCATGTTACTAGCCCTTTCCGGACAGGTACACCATGTTATTACCGGGGTGGTCATGCGAAAAGGTGAGGAAGAGAGAAGTTTTTACGATAGTACCGAAGTGGCCTTTCATCCTCTTACTCTCGACCAGATCGAGTATTATGTAGATCTCTACAAGCCTTTTGACAAAGCAGGGGGCTATGCCATTCAGGAATGGATTGGGGTAGTAGGCATTCGGTATATCAATGGAGATTTTTACAATGTGATGGGTCTTCCGGTTAGCCGTGTGTTGCAGGTCTTGCGATCTTGGTAAAGGTTAACTCCACTGAGCCCAGTCGATCGTTACCTTGATCTCCGGATGTATACTCTTAAATACCGGGCAATGCTCGCCGGTTCGCTTTACTATTTGTTTTGTCTTCTCATCTGTGTTGTGTAGAGAAGCAGGAATGGTTACCATTAATTCGATAGAGCCCACTCTTCTGGGATCGGCCAACATGTTTTTTTGTACCGAAATACCAAGCCCTGATAGGTCTAATTCCATTTCTTTGGCCTTTATTCCCATTACCGTTAGCATGCAGGCCGCTAGCGAGGTAGCCAGCAGATCGGTAGGCGAAAATCTTTCTCCTTTACCCTGGTTATCGACAGGGGCATCCGTCTCGATGATCGACCCGCTTTGTACATGCGTACAATTGGTGCGAAGTGCTCCTTGATAAATAACGTGCGAAGTCATATTCAATAATTTCTCTAAATTTACGTTTCATTCATTAAATGGAATTTTCTTGAAAGCCCTTTATCTGTTGATTTATTCCTCTTTTTTGGTAACGTTCGCCGCTGCCCAAGCGATACGTACAGATCAAGCCGCCTCAAAAAAAGAACAGAAAAGGCAAAAGATCAACGCCATGATCCGTCAGGCAGAAGAAGGGGTGTTGGTGTACAATAAGCAAACCACCATGGGCATCCAGGCCCGCAGCAATGGGTATGGGCTTTTTTACGAAATGGGCCGAATGAAATCTCCTCTTCGCACCACCTTATATCGTATTGATTTTACAGAGATCAAACATCCTAAGGAGAATAAGTTTCAAAATCTCTCCAACCCATTCTTGTTTTTGAGCAACCCCTACATCTACGGTAAGGTCAATAACTTCTTTCAACTTACCATGGGAGCCGGCCAGCAGCGAATGCTGGGACAAAAGGGAAACAAGAACGGAGTAGCGGTCTCTGCCGTTTATCAGGGTGGCTTGTCGCTTGGCTTGCTAAAGCCCTATTATGTACAAGTGGAAGATCCGGTCTCCGATGACCTGCTCTACATTAAATATTCTTCTGCCGACAGCATTTTATTTCTGGGTCCATCCATTCTTGGTTCCGGTGGTTTTTGGAGAGGATGGGGCGAGGTTAAACTGCAACCCGGTCTCTTTGTAAAAGGAGCGCTTCGGTTTGACTATGGAAGATTTAACGAAGTGGTGAGCGGCATAGAAGTGGGATGTAGTGTCGAAATGTATACAAAGGCAATTCAAATTATGGCCTTGCAAAATGATAAGCCCTTTTTCATACAAGCGCATATTGCACTGCTCTTTGGTAAAAGAAAATAGGAATCAGTAATTTTGCCTCATGAACGAGCTTCCTGTCGTTTCTCCTGGACACTCTTTATCTTCTGTAAAAAAACCGGACTGGTTACGTGTAAAGCTACCCATTGGAGAGAACTATAAGCATGTTCGGCATTTGGTCGACCATCACAAGCTCCACACCATCTGTGAGAGCGGCAATTGCCCCAATATGGGAGAATGTTGGGGTGCGGGAACAGCTACCTTTATGATATTGGGAAATGTCTGTACGCGCAGTTGTGGATTCTGCTCTGTGGCTACCGGAAGACCCGATACGGTAGATTGGGACGAGCCCCAACGGGTGGCAGAGGCCATTCAGTTGATGAAGGTCAAGCATGCGGTCATAACCTCTGTAGATCGTGATGAGTTACCCGACGGAGGGTCTACCATCTGGTTCAATACCATACGTGCCGTTAAAGCCCTTAATCCCGATACCACTTTAGAGACGCTTATACCCGACTTTAAAGGAAAAAAAGATGATATTCTTCGGGTGGCATTGGCGCATCCCGAAGTGGTCAGCCATAATATTGAAACAGTAGAGCGATTGACCCGTCAGGTTCGTATTCAAGCCAAATACTGGCGAAGTATGGAAGTGATCCGCCATTTGAAGGAGAGTGGTATGCGAACTAAAAGTGGTATCATGTTAGGATTAGGGGAACAAAAAGAAGAAGTAGTACAGACTCTGCGCGATCTTAGAGACAACGGATGTGATGTGGTGACCCTTGGACAGTATCTGCAACCTACCAAGAAGCACTTGCCCGTGCAACGTTTTGTGCATCCCGATGAATTTGCAGAGTACAGAGAGATCGGGTATGGATTAGGGCTTGATTACGTAGAGAGCGGCCCCTTGGTACGATCGTCTTATCACAGCGAAAGACATGTTATTCCTGGCTATGGAATAGACCAATGGAGGGCATCAAAGCAAGTTCGACCCTAACCATCTTTTTCTATTTTCTTTTGCTACCTTGTGGTATGCTTCGTAATTCTTTACTATTGTGCTTTCTTTTTGTTTTTTTCGGCAGCGGTTTGTCACAAGTGCGGTGGTCGTTGGTCGATTCCCTTTACCAGCCACTTCCCAAGGGAGTACATGTATATAGAACCCAAGACTCACTAGAAGGTAAGCCCAATATTGCCTATTATGTAAGTGCAAGACTTAGCGATCGCTCCCTGCTTTTTTTGGCTGATACTACCTTTAAGAGAAGACTAACGCCTAGTGGATTCTATGAGAAAAATCAATCCCCGACAGTGGTTGTCAATACCTCATTCTTTTCTTTTACCACGCACCAAAATCTCAATTTGGTAATAAATGAGGGAAAGACCTTGGCTTACCATGTACATGCCATAGCCGGCAAGGGTTCCGATACCCTTACCTGGAGGCATCCGATGGGCAGTGCGATTGGTATCTATAAAGATCGTAGAGCCGATGTATCTTGGCAGTTTACAGATAGCGGTGCTCGCTACCCGCAAGCCCTGCAATTTCCTGTAAAACCCATTAGAGATTCGGTGGCGCATCACAACAGGGCATCTTTTTTTTCTGCCATCTCTCAGCAGCCAGGTCCAGACAGGCAGTCCTTTAACCCCGCCGATTGGAAAGTGCAAACCGCCGTGGGAGGTGGCCCCGTGCTATTACAAGACGGAAAAATCAGCATTGCCAATAATGAGGAGCTAAAGTTTGCGGGTAAGGCCATTAACGATAAGCATCCACGCACAGCTATGGGATATACCGCCAATGGAGACCTGATTGTTTTGGTGGTAGAGGGACGTTTTCCCGGAAGGGCAGAGGGCGTTACATTGACGCAAACAGCAATGCTGCTGCAGCAGATCGGTTGTGTGGAGGCGCTCAACCTCGATGGTGGCGGAAGCAGTTGTATGCTGGTTAACGGAAAAGAGACCATTCGGCCTTCCGATAAAGAGGGTCAACGAGCTGTGCCAGGTGCTTTTATAATAAAGTCAATTCGGTAGTCAAACAGCTCAATTGGCCTCATCCCAGATCAAAGCGCTGGCGCCCAATATAGCTGCATCGGCTTCTTTTAGGTTGCTGAAGACCAATTTAACCTTGTTTTTAAAAACTTGCGCAAGATTGGCTTCCATAGCATTACGAGTGGGATTTAAAATTAAATCTCCGGCTTTGGTCAAGCCTCCGAAAAGTACGATCGCCTCGGGCGAAGAGAACATAACAAAGTTGGCCAAAGCCTCTCCCAGCAGCTGACCTGTAAATTCAAAAATCTCTTTAGCGATCTCATCTCCTTTTATAGCGCAGTCATACACGTTTTCGCTGGTAAGCTGCTCGGGTTCGATATTTCGTAGCAAGCTTTTCTTGGTGGGATGTGCAGCCAGCATTTCAAGCGCTGTTTCTCGTACTCCGGTGGCAGAGGCATAGGCCTCCAGGGGTCCGCGTATGCCGGTTCCGGAATGTAATCGGCCTCCGGGTCTGATGATGGTGTGTCCGAGTTCTCCGGCAAAACCATCATGTCCGAGTACGATCTTTCCATTAATAAAAATACCACTTCCCACACCGGTTCCCAGTGTTATGGTAATAAAGTCGCGCATCCCTTTGGCGCACCCATATTGCTGTTCACCGGCAGCGGCAGCGTTGGCATCGTTGGTCAGTTTAACGGGCATGCCAAATCGTTCTTGTATCATGGAAGCCAGGGGTACGATCCCTTTCCATTTTAGGTTAGCGGCATGTTCGATATTTCCGGTGTAGTAATTACCATTGGGAGCACCGATTCCGATACCCGAGAACTGATCATTGCCCCCTGCTTGCTCTATCATGGGATAGAGATGCTGATAGAGCTCCTCGATGAATCCTTGCACGGTGTCCCTAGCATTGGTAAGCATTCTTCCTTGTGTAACGATGGTGCCCTCTCGGTCTACTATACCAAATTTGGTGTTGGTGCCACCAATATCAATTCCTACGGCAAATTTTTTCATACTTCGAGCGTCTGCTATTTAGTTTTAATGAGCACTGCCGGCAGTGGTCGTATCGTAATCGATGCCCTGACGTTTTAAAATTCCCTTTACCAAGAATGCGAACAAGGCCAAATAGGCAAAGCAAAGCACGCAAACAATAAAGGATTGGTGTATGCCAACTATATCGGCTAGTTTTCCTTGAATGGGAGGAATGATAGCACCGCCCAATATCATCATGATCAAGAAAGCGGAACCTTGTGTGGTATATTTTCCTAAGCCGGCTACTGAAAGGGCAAAGATAGAAGGCCACATAATGGAGCAGGCAAGACCACCGGCCAGAAAAGCAAAAATGGCGATTTTACCCTCTGTAACAATACCTACCAGCATGGCGGCCACACCAAACAGACTAAAGAGCAACAGAGTTCTAGCGGGTTTATTCTTGCTTAAAAAGAATACTATTATCTGTATACCTACGCATACTACATAACCAAGCAAAGGACGTACATCATATTGGGCCAGGGTGTTGACCCCGAGTATTACCCCAAAGGCGATCAAAGGAACTAAAAAAGTAAGCAGCTGTTTGCGCGTATCCGAAAAATCGAATGCATTGATGGAACCTGTCCACCGACCGATCATCAAACTACCCCAGAACATAGAAATAAAAGGAGCTACCTGTGAGGCCTGGTATCCGCCAAATTCTTTTTGCTTTAGCAACTCACCCAAGTTCGAACCGATCGCTACCTCTACCCCTACATATACAAAAATGCCCAACATCCCCAATACGAGCTGAGGATATTTCATAGCACCCCAGCCGGCAGGATTTTTGGAGGCGCTGGCATTCGAAAATAGTAAACTCGCTACTACCACTGCCAAAGCCCCAAACAACCAATACATACGAGATTGCTCGAGCGGCAAACGAAGTTCATCGCGTTGTTGTGTTAGCAGCCCCACTTGCTGCAGGTCGCTGGAATTATCAGCGCTTGAGGCCGCTGCGATCTTTGTGTTCAAACTTTCTATAGTGAGTGCCTCATTGCTGTTATAGCTGCTAAATACAGGAATAAACATGGCCATCAGTAAAGCCGTGATCACGATCAGCGATACAAAAGCTTTGGTGGCACTCTCAGTCTTCTCTTTATTAACGCCTGCGGGTACTTTTTTGGAAAATCCAAAAAGAGCAGCAGCGGCCACAAAAAGTAAACCCACACCGGCATAGAGCAGTACCACTTTTTCGAGACTCAACGACCGGATCTTATCGTCCGTAATCGCAGCTGCCGTACCAAACAAGGCAAAGGCCACCACTAAGGGGCCAATGGTGGTTCCAAATGAATTTATACCACCTCCCAGATTTACCCGGCTATCTCCGGTGGCAGGATCACCCAACGAAATAGCAAAGGGTTGCGCGGCGGTTTGTTGTAGTGAAAATCCAAGGGCTACCACAAAGAGTCCTGCCAACATCCAGGCAAAAGCATTGGCCTCTACAGCCACGATCATAATGGCGGCCCCTACAGCCGAGAAAAGAAGACCATAAATAATACTTTTTTTATATCCCCATTTACCCACCAGGTCATGCCCTCCAAAAGCCCCATATGCAAAAAAGAAAAGGGCTCCAATGTAATAGGCCAGGTAAAAGGAGAAGTCGATCAACTGGCTTTGAAATTGATCCAGATGGAAATAATTTTTACAAAATGGAATAAACACGCTGTTGCCGGCTGCAATAAAGCCCCAGAAAAAAAAGACGCTAATAAGGGTACCCAATGCTCCGTAGTTGGTCGGTTGTTTCGCAGCAGTAGACATGATGTTGATTTGTGAGTTAGTTAGTAATTGGTTTTGTCAGTTATGGAAGAATGAAAATAGTGTATTTTGACTTAAATTTATTCAAAGGAGCAAGAGGTTGTATGGAGATCTTACATGTTGCAGCGGAGTGCTTTCCAATGGCCAAGGCCGGTGGGTTGGGAGATGTGGTTGGGGCGCTTCCCAAATACCAGACCCAGCAGGGACATATTGCCAAGGTCGTTGTTCCTATGTACAGAACGGAGTTCCTTTATCAACAGCAATGGAAGTTGGTACATGAGGGTAGTCAGTATCTGGGTCCGCAGTTCTTCCACTACAGTGTGATAAAGGAAAAAACCAACTGTCTCGGATTCGATCTTTATTTAATAGATATCAATGGGCTGCTGGATCGGGAGAAGATCTATGGATACCCCGACGATACAGCACGATTTATCGCTTTTCAAAATGCGGTATGCGATTGGGTCAGTACTTGGCATCATTTGCCATCTGTTATTCATTGCCACGATCATCACACCGGGCTGATCCCTTTTTTAATGCAGTACGGATTCGATTATAAACAACGACTTGGCGCGATCCCCTCTGTTTTTACTGTACACAATGCGCAATACAGCGGCGCTTTTAACTGGGATCAGAAATACCTGCTTCCCGCTTGCGATATGCTGCATTGGTCTTTACTGGACTGGCACCACCAGATCAATCCGTTGGCTACTGCCGTTAAAACGGCGTGGCGTGTTACGGCCGTTAGTCCTGGTTACTTGCAAGAGCTTCGTCATAGCGCTGCAGGGCTTGAACAACTTTTTGCACACGAAAAAGAAAAATCCATCGGCATCTTAAACGGAATTGATACCGATATCTGGGATCCGGCTCACGATCCGTATTTACTCTTACACTATACCAGTAGCACAGTTACCCAAGGTAAACGACAAAACAAAGAAGAGCTATGTCGTCGTTTTGGACTTGATCCCAACCTTCCCTTATTTTGTTTTATTGGAAGGATGGTCATGGAAAAAGCTGCCGATCTGCTGCCGGCTGCCATCGCGGCTTGTGTAAAAAGAAATCCGGGTAAGATCAGTTTTTTAGTGTTGGGTTCGGGAGAGAGTGAAATTGAACAGCAATTAAATCTGTTGGCAGAACCGCTACAGGGTAAGGCAGGCATTTATATTGGCTATCAAGAAGCATTGAGTCATTTGATGTATGCTGGTGCCGATTTTATGTTAATGCCAAGCCGTGTCGAGCCTTGCGGTCTCAATCAATTGTATTCGCTTCGTTTTGGAACGATACCGGTAGTAAGGGCCGTGGGAGGGCTAAAGGATACAGTGATCGATATGGGAGACAGAGGCGGTTTTGGAATTCGGTTCGAACAAGCTTCGGTCAATGATATCTTACAAGCAGTAGACCGAGCGGTGGCTTTGTACTACGAACAACCGGATCAGCTTCGGGAGATTCAAAGACAGATCATGCAGATCGATCATTCATGGCATCATGCAGCCAAGAAGTATCTACAATTATATCAAAGTATTCAATAGTTTTTATGGCCATACGTACCATCACTCATTCTACCGAAATACTCTCTGTAATACTGGGAGGAGGCGCCGGATCAAGATTATATCCCTTAACCGCCAGCCGTTCCAAGCCGGCTGTTCCCATTGCCGGGAAGTACCGCTTGGTAGACATTCCTATATCGAATTGTCTCAATAATGGCGTGGGCAGAATGTTTGTCCTTACCCAATTCAACTCGGCCTCCCTTAATCGACATATCAAAAACACCTATCACTTTAGTGCCTTTAGCAGGGCCTTTGTGGATATATTGGCTGCGGAGCAAACGCCCGATAACCCTACGTGGTTTCAAGGAACTGCCGATGCCGTAAGACAAGGGCTTCGCCATATTGAGTCTTACGAAAGTGAGTATGTGCTGATCCTGTCGGGCGATCAGCTCTATCAAATGAATTTTGCCGAAATGCTCGATCATCATAAACAGTTGGGAGCCGATATAACCATAGCTACCATTCCTGTTACCGGCAAGGAGGCGCCTGAGTTTGGCGTTCTAAAAAGTGGGGCCGGACTCATTACCTCATTTGTAGAAAAGCCCAAGAAAGAAGTGTTGAGTGATTGGGTCAGTGAGACCGGCACCGAAATGCAAGCACAAGGTCGCGTTTATCTGGCCTCCATGGGGATCTATATTTTTAAGAGAAGTTTACTGTTTGAGTTACTAAGATCAGAGTTAAAAGAAGCTACTGATTTTGGTAAAGAGATCATTCCGGCATGTATCAGCCGCTACCGGGTTGCCAGTTATCAATACAGCGGTTATTGGACAGACATAGGGAATATTAGCTCTTTTTTCGAGGCCAATATTGACTTGACCAAAGAGATCCCGGCATTCGACATGTTCGATAGTGAGCGAACCATCTACACGCGCTCTCGGATGTTGCCACCTGCCAAGATCAGTGGAACAACGCTTTCCCAGGTCTTGGTATCAGAGGGCTGTGTCATTAGTGCCTCTTCGGTAGAGCGATCGGTGATCGGTATCAGAAGTCGCATTGGGCTGCAGAGCCAAATTACCGATACGTACATCATGGGGAGCGACTATTACGAGAACTTACAGGACATCGCAAAGGGTCACGAGATGGGAATTCCTCCTATGGGGGTAGGGCAACGCTGTAAGATCCGGCGCGCTATCATCGATAAGAATTGTCGCATAGGAAACGATGTTACCATAGAGGGTGGAGATCATCTGGAGAATAAGGATCACCCCCTCTATGCCGTAAAGGATGGCATTGTTGTGGTAAAAAAAGGAGCTATTATACCGGATGGCTTTGTCATTTGACGGGCTTTGCATTTTTGTAACTATCTTACCTGCTAAACCAACGTTTATTATGTCTACTGCTTTTCAAGGAGAGAAACCGGCGCTACGGCTTCAACAGATCATCAACATGAGCGTAGGATTTTTCGGGATACAGTTCGGGTGGGATTTGCAGCGAGCCAACATGGGTCGTATTTACGAAAATCTGGGAGCAAACCCCGACGAAGTACCCTTGCTTTTCTTAGCGGCCCCGCTTACGGGATTGTTGGTGCAGCCCATTGTCGGATATATGAGCGATCGTACCTGGCATCCGCGCTGGGGGCGAAGAAGACCTTATTTTTTGATCGGGGCTATACTGAGTTCCATTGCCTTGATCTTTATGCCTAACAGCAGCACCTTATGGATGGCGGCCGGGTTACTATGGGTGCTCGATGTATTTGGAAATGTAGCCATGGAGCCTTTCAGGGCCTTTGTAACGGATCAGTTACCCGATTCTCAGGTCAATCGCGGGTTTATTATGCAAAGTCTGATGATCGGGCTAGGAGGGAGTATCGCCTCGGCCTTGCCTTGGCTTATGAAAAATGTCTTTGATCTTTCTAATACCGCCGCTGCAGGAGGAATTCCCGAAAATGTAAAATGGTCGTTTTACATCGGGGCTTTCTTTTTTATAGCAGCCGTGCTATATACGGTTTTTTCAATAGAAGAATATCCACCCAGTGACCCTGACTATTTAAAAAAACAACAAGCAGAACGAGCCGGATTTTTTCATGGAGCCAAAGAGATCTTGCAAGCTCTTTTTAATATGCCGCAACGGATGCGATGGGTGTCTTTGGTACAGTTCTTAACCTGGCCAGGTCTTTTTTTAATGTGGTTCTATTACACCACTGCCGTAGCCGTCAATGTATTTAAAGGACAAGATGCCAGCGATCCGGTATATGCTGCCGGGGCTGATTTTGGCAGTCTTACCTTGTCTTTTTATAGTGTTGTTACCTTCTTATTCGCTCTTGTGCTTCCTGCCATTGCCGATCGATGGGGAAGATCGGTAACCCATGCGGCTTGTTTGCTGGCCGGTGCGTTGGGACTTTTCAGCGTAAACTTTATTACCGATAAAAATTGGTTATTTGGATCTATGATCGGTGTAGGGATCGCTTGGGCCAGCATCTTGTCAATGCCTTATGCCATGTTGAGCGGAGTGCTTCCCAAAAACAAAGTAGGTATATACATGGGCATCTTTAATTTCTTTATTGTGCTTCCCGAAATTATTGCCTCGCTGGGTTTTGGTTGGTTGATGAGAGAAGTGTTAGGTAATGACCGACTGGCCGCCTTGACCGTGGGAGGAGGACTTATGGCGATAGCAGCCATTATTTGTGTTGTCTTTATCAAAGAAAAAAAATAATTGTAATTGTATTTTATGAAACGCATCACACTCTTTTTAGTTGTTGGTCTTTCTTGTCTGTTAGCCCAGGCACAACCAGACCTAACTGTTTATCCTACCCATTGGTGGACCGGGATGAAAAGCGGTTCCTTGCAACTAATGCTGCATCAAAAAGATATTGGTCAGTTTACCCGGGTTACAACAAAGTTTCCCGGCATCAGCATTAAAAAGGTGAGTTGTCCGGAGAATCGGAACTACCTCTTTATTGACCTAGTTATAGCCCCGCAGACACGTCCGGGTTCTGTCGAATTGGTCTTTACAGGAAAGCCCGGTATTACCAAGCCCCTCACCATTTCGTATCAACTTAAGGCGCGCAATGCGGAAAATGGAAAAAATCGCGTTCAAGGGGTGCAGTCCTCTGATTTTGTCTACCTGATGATGCCCGATCGTTTTTCTAATGGGGATGTCTCTAATGATGTAGTACCTACCTACCGGGATACCGGATTGGAACGCAGCAATAAGTTTTCCAGACACGGAGGCGATTTTACGGGCATTACCAATCATCTCGATTATCTAAAGGATTTAGGGGTTACAACGCTTTGGCTTACGCCCGTTATTGAAAATGATATGCCTCGATTGCAAGAGTGGGGCAATAGCGTGGCGGGCTACCATGGTTATTGGTTCACCAACCATTTTGCCATCGATAAACGATATGGTGGAAACGAAGGGTATAAAAAATTCTGCGAGACATTGCATCAAAACGGAATGAAGGTCGTTCAAGATGCCGTCTATAATCATGTGGGCAGTCATCACTTCTTTCATTTAGATCCGCCCACATCCGATTGGTTCAATAGTTCGCAAGGTCGCTCCGCTCCAAACCACCGAGAAGAGGTTTTCTTTGACCCTTATGCCTCAGCGATCGACAAACGCAATATGCTCGATGGTTGGTTTACCCAAGATCTTCCGGATTTGAACCAGCGTAACCCTTATTTAGCTATGTATTTGATTCAGCATGCCGTTTGGAGTACCGAAGAATTCGGAATTGACGGATGGCGCGTAGATACGTATAAATATTGCGAAGAGCCATTTTTAAATGCAGTCAATGTTGCCTTAAAAAGAGAGTTTCCTTCCGTAACTGTCTTTGGTGAGTCATGGGTCAATACCCCAACAGCCAATGCTTATTTTACCGCTGGTAACATCAATGCTCCTTTTCGTCACAATGCCGAGGGGGTATTGGATTTTCAAACCTGCTTTGGTATGCTCGCTGCCATTACCGAGCAACCCGGGTGGACAAATGGGGTAGGTAAGTTGTATATGACCATGGCACAGGATGTACTTTATGGAAACGCCATGAACAATTGTATCTTCTTGGATAATCATGATATGGATAGGGCTTTCTCTGTTTTTGAGGAAGATCCTCGTAAGCTCAAGATGGCGATCAACTGGCTGCTGACCCTTCGCGGAATTCCACAGTTGTACTACGGTACGGAAGTATTGATGAAAAACAAAAAGATTACCTCAGATGCGTTGGTGCGAGAAGATTTTCCGGGTGGTTTTCCTGGCGATGACCCTGCCAGGAATCTCTTTTCGGCTTCGGGGCGCAATGCTTCACAGCAAGACATGTTCAACCATGTTAGTCGTTTAGGACAGTTTAGAAAAAGTTCATCGGCGCTGGGTCAGGGAAAGATGATGCAATTTATTCCCCGCGATGGGGTCTATACTTATTTTCGCTACGACAGCAAACAAACGATGATGGTCATTGCCAATACAGGAAACAAAGTTCATCAACCCGACTGGTCAAGGTTACAAGAGCGTACCAAGGGATTTACGCGTCTTCGTAATGTCATTACCCAAGAGATCGTTCTCATGAGTGCGTTACAGGTATCGGCGGGGGATAGTTTTGTTTTTGAATTGCTGCCATAGTTTTTGCATGCCACACGATCCTTCTTTCCTCGTTTGGAATTATTCGCTTCTAACAGCCGATGATCTCGCGCTATATCACCAAGGAACTCATTGTCGTCTTTACGAGAAGATGGGTAGTCGTTCATTGCTGGTCGATGGAAAATGGGGTTGTTATTTTTGTGTGTGGGCCCCTAATGCTACACAGGTTTCTGTGATCGGTAATTTCAATGATTGGAATACGGATTCACACAAGCTGTACCCCCGCTGGGAAAAATCAGGAATTTGGGAGGGATTCATTCCTGGTGTTGGGTTGGGAGAAGTTTATAAGTATCACATTACCGGTTATCAGCAATGCGAATTGGACAAGGGAGATCCCTTTGCCTTTTTTTGGGAGAAGCGTCCACAGACCGCCTCTATTACCTGGGATCTTTACCATGAATGGAAGGATGATCGATGGATGCAAGATCGGGCCCAACATAATTCGCTGTCTTCTCCCTGGAGTGTATACGAGGTGCATCTGGCTAGTTGGCGACGTCCCGAAGGAGGAGATGACAATGCCTACCTATCTTATGATGATCTTGCCACCACGCTGGTTCCTTATGTTCAGCAAATGGGCTTTACTCATGTAGAGTTGATGCCCATCATGGAGCATCCTTTTGATGGTAGTTGGGGTTATCAGTGTACCGGTTACTTTGCACCCACCTCCCGATACGGAGATCCGCAAGGGTTAATGCGTCTTATCGATGCTTTTCATGCAGCTCGTATTGGTGTAATTCTCGATTGGGTACCTTCTCACTTTCCGCACGATGCCCATGGATTATATCTATTTGACGGAGCGAATACCTACGAGTATGCCGATAGCAGAAAAGGTTTCCATCCCGACTGGAACAGTTATATTTTTAATTATAAGCGAGGAGAGGTTCGTTCATTTTTGATCAGTAGTGCTCATTTTTGGTTCGATCTTTTTCATGTCGATGCTATTCGAGTGGATGCGGTGTCTTCTATGCTTAAACTCAATTACTCCAGAAAGGAAGGGGAGTGGGAGCCCAATGAATGGGGAGGGGATGGGAACCTAGAGGCCATCGATTTTTTAAAGGAGCTTAACCGCAGTATCTACGACCGGTTTCCGGATGTGCAAACCATTGCCGAGGAGGCCACTGACTGGCCCGGGGTTTCTCGTCCGCTTTACCAGGGCGGATTGGGTTTTGGGTTGAAATGGATGATGGGATGGATGCACGATACGCTTCGCTATTTTAAACTAGACCCTTTATTTCGAAAGCATCATCAAGATCGTTTTACGTTCAGCATGATGTACTACTACGACGAGAACTTTATGCTTCCTTTTAGCCATGATGAGGTGGTGCACGGCAAGAGCCCTATGATCTACAAGATGCCGGGCGATGAGTGGCAGAAATTTGCCAACCTTCGCTTGTTATATTGCTATATGTTTACGCATCCCGGTGCCAAGCTGCTCTTTATGGGGGCAGAATTTGCGCAAACCGCAGAGTGGGATTATCGCAGTCAATTGCAGTGGCATTTATTAGACTTCCCCATTCACCGGGGTCTTTCGCAGCTGGTAAGAGATCTTAATCATTTACTTGTCCGCCAACCCGCCTTGTACGAAAAACAATTTGATACCGGCGGATTTGAATGGATCGACCTTGACCACCGCCCACAATCGGTAGTAGTCTTTCGGCGAAAAGGAAGGGATGCCTCTCAGGAGTTGCTTATTATTCTCAATATGACGCCCGTTGTGCACCGAGATTGGACGATCACCGTATCGGGCAAGGAATTTTCTAAGGAGGTCTTTAATACGGATAGGGCTTTATATGGTGGTGCCGGTAGCGTCAACAACCCCATTATTCGAAGCGAATGCTTACATAAAAACGATCAACTTTATCGTCTAACGATAGATATTCCGGCTTTGGCTGGGCTAGTAATTGAGTAGGGGCCTACATCCGCTGCGGAACGGTAATCCCGAGGTTGCCCATCGCTGCCGCCAATAAACGTGCGGTTTGCTTTGCCAGAACAAGACGCAGTTGCTTTTTCTCTTCCGACTCTGCCTGCATCACCGAATGCTGGTTGTAGAAGCTATTGAAAGATTTGGCCAGCATAAATGCATAGATGGCCAGCACGGAGGGGTTATGTTCGTTGACTGCTTGTTCCAATACCGTGGGATACAGCGCCAGGTGAAGCAATAACTCTCGTTCGGCAGTAAAGAAAGAAACGGTAGCCAATTTTTTATCTTGTGGGGTTTCTTTTCTGAGAATGGAACAGATGCGGGCATGGGTGTATTGAACAAAGGGGCCGGTAAACCCTTGAAAATCGATGGACTCCTCCGGATTAAAGATCATCTTCTTTTTTGGATCGACGCGAAGTAAGAAAAATTTCAACGCCCCCAGCGCCAACATCCGGTATAAGGAATCCAATTCTTGATCGGTAAAGTCTTTTACCTTTCCTAACTCTTCTGTTTTACGGCGAGCCACAGCGATCATTTCGCTCACCATATCATCGGCATCTACCACGGTGCCTTCACGACTTTTCATTCTTCCGCTGGGAAGCTCTACCATCCCATAGCTCAAATGATAGATCCCTTTGGCATAGGGTTTTTGTAGTCTTGCCAAGATCAATTGCAAAACCTTCATGTGATAGTTTTGCTCATCGGCAATGACATAGATACTTTGATCGTAGGCAAACTCGTTGTATTTCTCTTGTGCTAATCCTAAGTCTTGTGTAATGTATACGGATGTGCCATCTCCACGCAGCACCAGCTTTTGATCGAGTCCCTCTTGAGTAAGATCGATCCAGGTGCTGCCATCCTCTTTGGTAAAGAACACTCCTTGTTGTAACCCCTCCGATACGAACTGCTTTCCTAGCAGATACGTTTTACTCTCGTAATAGGTTTTTTGAAAATCAGCTCCTATCTGTCGATAGGTCTGATTGAATCCCTCGTAGACCCAACCATTCATGGTATGCCATAGTTGGAGCACTGTTGAATTACCTGCTTCCCAGTCCAAGAGCATTTGCTGGGTGGCTTTCATGATGGGGGCCTCTTTTTCGGCTTCTTGCTGGGTGCGACCCAATGCGATCAACTCCTCGACCTGTCGTTTGAACTCATCGTTAAACCTAACATAATAATCGCCTACAAAGTGATCTCCCTTGGTGCCGGTATCGCCTGGTGTGGCTCCATTGGCGAAAAGTTGCCAGGCAATCATGCTTTTGCAAATGTGGATCCCCCTGTCATTGACCACACAGGTCTTAATGACATCGGCACCACAATTTTTAAGGATCTCCGCTACGCTCCATCCCAAAAAGATATTTCGAAGGTGCCCCAGATGCAAAGGCTTATTGGTGTTGGGAGAAGAGTATTCGACCATTATTTTTTTTCCTTGCAGCCAATTCTCTGCCAAGGTGGGCTGTTGCGATAGTTCATCCAGAAACTTCAGCCAATAGCTATCGGTTAGCGTGAGGTTTAAAAATCCCTTAATTACGTTGTAGCGTGCGATATGCTGGGGATAATGGATTAGCAATGCCTCTCCCAGCTGCTCACCCAGTTTATCAGGCGCTAATTTTAGTGGTTTTGCCAGCGAGAACAGTACCAAGGTATAATCGCCCTCAAATTCTGGCTTGGTACTATTGATGACCAGCGTTTCGGGTGCAGTGGTGAATTGCAGGCTCTGTTCAAGAACCACCACTACCATATTTTTTAACTGAGAGAGAATGCGCATCTTTTTTGTATACAATTGCGACAAAGGTAGGCAGTTTGACAATTGCCATTGATTGGTTTACTTTGTGGCTCATGAAAAACTGGTTCGAACAATTAGCACGGTGTTTGCTATCGCTGATTGATTTTTTTTATCACCCCTTTAAAGGATTTTTTACTAAACAGACCTTTCGTTATGCAGCTTCGGGTGGGGGTAACGTGGTATTGGGCTTTTTGATATACATCTTCAGTTATACTTTTCTCTTTCAAGGGCAGCCATGGGTGCTTCCCTTTTATGCTTTTAAACCGCACAGCGCTTCTTTGCTAATGTCTTTTTGCGTTACGTTCCCGGTAGGTTTTTTTATGTCCAAGTTTGTGGTTTTTCCCGACTCAGATATTAAAGGAAGGATTCAACTTTTTCGCTACCTGATGATCTGCCTTTTCAATTTGTTATTGAATTACCTGCTATTAAAGCTGTTGGTAGAGCATTTTTACCTCTCTCCCGTATTGTCGCAGGTACTGACCGTGTTGGTAGTGGTGACATTCAGCTACCTGGCCCAGCGAAACTTCTCCTTTAAGATTACTGCAAAATTGCCCTAAAATCTTACTCTTTACTGCCAATACTGGCATTCTTAAACCCATTGAATTCCAATTTTTTGGCCAAACTGACAAAATTGCACATTTGGCAGCTGCGGCATGGCAATTGCAAAAAAAGGATTGTAAATCTTTAAAAAATATCAACATGGGAAAAATAATTGGAATCGATTTGGGAACCACTAACAGTTGCGTCTCTGTAATGGAGGGTAACGAACCCGTGGTAATTGCCAACGATGAAGGACGTCGTACCACACCATCCATTGTGGCTTTTCTCAAAAATGGAGAACGCAAAGTAGGTGATCCGGCCAAACGACAGGCTATCACCAACCCTCAAAATACCATTGCTTCGGTCAAGCGTTTTATGGGACGCCGCTTCGACGAAGTAGGAGAGGAGATCACCCATTGGAGCTATCAAGTTGCGAAGGGAGATAATAACACAGTACGCATCGATATTGACGGACGTCTTTATACTCCGCAAGAGATTAGTGCCATGGTCTTGCAAAAGATGAAAAAGACCGCCGAAGACTATTTAGGACACGAAGTGACCGAAGCCGTCATTACCGTTCCTGCCTATTTTAACGACGCGCAGCGACAAGCCACCAAAGAAGCTGGCGAGATTGCTGGTCTCAATGTGAGACGTATCGTCAACGAGCCTACCGCGGCTGCTTTGGCCTACGGCTTAGATAAAGCTCAATCCGATCGCCGCATTGCGGTATTTGACCTTGGAGGCGGAACCTTCGACATCTCTGTATTAGAGTTAGGAGATGGTGTCTTTGAGGTAAAATCCACGAATGGTGATACTCACCTGGGTGGAGATGATTTTGATAAGGTAATTATGGATTGGCTGGCCGATGAATTCAAAAAGGACGAATCCATTGATCTTAGAAAAGACCCTATGGCATTACAACGTCTCAAGGAGGCCTCCGAAAAGGCCAAAGTAGAACTTAGTTCCTCTTCAGAGACGGAAATTAACCTTCCTTACATTACCGCTGTAGACGGAGTACCCAAGCATTTGGTAAAAAAACTTAGTCGCGCAAAATTTGAACAACTTGCCGATACATTGTTTGCCCGCTGTTTGAAGCCCTGCGAGGCAGCATTAAAAGACGCCGGCCTCTCTACTTCTCAGATCGACGAAGTGATCTTGGTGGGCGGATCTACCCGTATCCCCAAGGTGCAAGAGATCGTAGAAAAATTCTTTGGCAAAAAGCCCAATAAGGGTGTTAATCCCGACGAGGTGGTTGCCGTAGGTGCGGCCATACAAGGTGCGGTCTTGACCGGAGAGGTAAAGGATGTTCTGTTGTTGGATGTAACGCCCCTTTCATTGGGTATCGAGACTATGGGAAGCGTTATGACCACGCTCATTTCCTCTAACACCACTATCCCTACTAAAAAGTCAGAGGTTTTCTCAACGGCCAGCGATAACCAGCCCGGAGTGCAAATTCATGTGTTGCAAGGCGAGCGCAGTATGGCAAAGGACAATAAAAGTCTTGGCATCTTTAACCTCGATGGTATTCCGCCTGCGCCTCGTGGCGTGCCTCAAATTGAGGTTACTTTTGACATCGATGCCAATGGCATCTTGCATGTAACAGCCAAGGATAAGGGAACCGGTAAGGAACAAAAGATTCACATCGAGGCCGGCTCGGGTTTGAGTAAGGAAGAGGTCGAAAAAATGAAGGCAGAGGCCAAGGCCAACGAGACGGCAGACAAAGCAGAAAGAGACCGCGTGGAAAAGCTGAATCAGGCTGACTCTCTTGTGTTTCAGACCGAAAAGCAACTTAAGGACTATGGCGACAAGATCCCGGCAGAAAAGAAAACCGCCATTGAGCAGGCTGCCGAAAAACTAAAAGAAGCCCACAAAGCGCAAGACCTTGCCGGTATCGATACCCATATGGCTACACTCAATGCCGCTTGGACGGCAGCCAGTGAAGATATGTACAAGGCCACGCAAGGTGACGCACAGCCAGGAGCTGATACATCAGGAACCTCAAATGCCTCTAACAAGGCCACAGAGGATGTAACCGATGTTCCCTTCGAGGAGGTAAAATAATCCCATAAAACAGTGTTTGAGAAACCCGCCTGATCCGGCGGGTTTTTTTATGAAGAAAAAACCTCGTCAAATTTTTACGAAAACAATAGTTTTGTTCTCCTTTATAACCTATTAACCCATTAGCTGGATGTCTAATTCTTACCTCGAACTTGTTAAGCAGACCTTTAATTTCCCTCAAGAAGGCATAGAGGTCGATGAGGGGAACTTAACCTTTAACGGACTTGATCTAAAAGCCCTGATCGCCAAACATGGTACTCCTTTAAAACTTACCTACTTGCCCAAGATCGGCATGCAGATAAAAAAGGCAAAAAGCATGTTTGCGGCTGCCTTTAAAAAACACAAGTACGAAGGAAAATACTTTTATTGCTATTGTACCAAGAGTTCTCATTTCAGCTTTGTTGTAGAGGAGGCGCTCAAAAGTGACATTCATATGGAAACTTCTTATGCCTACGATATCGAGATCATCAAAAAACTCTATGCCAAAAAGAAGATCACAAAGGATATTCATATCATTTGCAATGGATTTAAGCAAAAGGGTTACACGCGTCGCATTGCTCAACTTCTCAATGCCGGTTTTAGCAATGTAATTCCGGTGCTCGATAACAAAGAGGAGCTAAAAGATTATGCACATTCTGTTAAAGTACCCTTTAAACTGGGGATAAGGGTGGCAGCCGAAGAGGAGCCTAACTTTCCTTTCTATACTTCTCGGCTAGGTATTCGAGCAAAGGATATCTTGGAGTTCTATGTGGATCGTATTGAGGGTTATGAAAGTAAGTTTCAGCTTAAAATGCTTCATATCTTTTTGAACAAAGGGATCAAGGATGATATCTACTATTGGAGTGAACTCAACAAGGTGGTCAATCTGTATTGTCAGCTAAAGAAGATCTGTCCTGAGCTGGACTCCATCAATATCGGAGGAGGTTTTCCCATTAAACACTCGTTGGGATTTGAGTACGATTATCAGTTTATGATCAATGAGATCGTACGCAATATCAAGGTGGCTTGTAAAAAAGCCAAGGTACCCATGCCCAATATCTTTACCGAATTTGGAAGTTATACGGTTGGAGAGAGCATGGCCCATATCTACAAGGTAATCGCAGAGAAAGTGCAAAATGACCGCGAAACCTGGTATATGATCGATTCATCTTTTATTACCACGCTTCCTGACACTTGGGGTATAGGAGAGAAGTTTCTTATGTTGCCAGTCAATAAATGGGATCAGGATTACCAGCGCGTGGTGCTAGGAGGTATCACCTGCGACAGCCATGATTACTATGATTCGGAGGAGCACATCAATGAAGTTTTTTTACCCAAGACCAACGGCACTGAAGAGCCACTTTATGTAGGATTCTTCCATACCGGCGCCTATCAAGACCAGATTAGTGGTTATGGGGGCATCAAACACTGTCTGAT
>JBJTWT010000089.1:0-39438 GCA_046081865.1 Sphingomonadales bacterium | reverse complement strand
CCGCGATAAAGACAAAATGGAAAAAGTATTGGGAGGCATCTCTCAATTGGGTCGTGTACCGGCCGCTTTGTTCATTGTCGATATCGGACACGAGCATATCGCTTTGGCCGAAGCTAAGCGTTTGGGTATTGCCACCTTCGGAATGGTCGATACCAATTGCGACCCCAATAAGGTAGACTTCGCTATCCCTGCCAACGACGATGCTACCAAATCAATCACCGTATTGGTTAACTATATCACCGCTGCCATTGCCGAGGGATTGGCTGAAAGACAAGCTGCCAAAGAAGATGAGGTAGAGGAAATGACCGATGACGAAAAAGAAAGAAGAGCTGCTAAGCTGCTGGCCGAGGCCGAAGCTGAGGGAGGTCGCGGAGCCGGACGCAGAGGAGCAGGAGGTGCGCGTCGTCGTACCAGTGCCGGAAGTTCTAGCCGTGGACCCGGTGGCGCCCGTCGTTAATTTTTAAAAACAAAAGCTATTATGAGTACCGTAATGATCAGTGCACAAGACATCAATAAACTACGTCAGGCCACCGGTGCAGGCATGATGGATTGCCGCAAGGCCCTGACCGAGACCAATGGAGATTTTGAAGCCGCCATTGACTGGCTTCGCAAGCAAGGACAGAAAGTGGCCGCCAAGCGCAGCGATCGGGAGGCTAAAGAAGGGGTTGTGATTGCCCAGACCACTGCCGATAATAAAACGGGTATTGTGGTTTGTGTTAGTTGTGAGACCGATTTTGTATCTAAGAATGCCGACTTTATTGCCTTTGCCAAAAGTATTGCGGATGCCGCCATTGCCAATAATGTAGCGACCCTAGAGCAATTGATGGGAGTCTCTATTGGAAGTCTCACCGTTGCTGCTATGGTAGACGAGAAACTAGCCACTATTGGCGAAAAGATCGGGGTAACCAAATTCGAGCGTATCGATGCCCCTTATGTGGCTTCTTATATTCATGGCGCCTATCGTATTGGCGTATTGGTGGGCTTAGATAAGGTGGCAGCCGAGGCCGGAAAGGATGTGGCTATGCAAATTGCTGCCCTCAATCCGGTAGCTGTAGATGCCTCCTCTGTACCTGCCGATGTGATTGCCCGTGAAAAGGACATTATTTTGGAGTTGATGAAACAAGACCCCAAGATGGCCGGTAAACCCGAAGAAATGCTCAATAAGATCGTAGATGGCAAAATGGGAGCCTTCTTTAAGGAACAGACCCTTACGGCACAGGCCTTTGTAAAGGATAGCAGTAAGTCGGTGGGAGACTACCTGCGTGAATCGGGTAACTTGACCGTTAGCGCCTTTAAGCGTGTCGCCCTGGGTTGATCTTCTTGCTGGCGAAAAGAGTCTTCTAAATAGACGAACTTTCGTCCCGAACATATTCAAAGCGTCAGAACTTTTCTGGCGCTTTTTTTATGGCTTATCAAAAGATGTATCTTCGTTTTTTACAACCTGCTGCTCATGTTACCTAAGTACAAACGGATCTTGTTAAAGCTTTCGGGCGAAGCCCTGATGGGTGAAAAAAGTTTTGGTTTCGATAACGACGTGATCGCCCAATATGCCCGAGATATAAAGTCGATCACCGAAATGGGAGTGCAGGTGGCTATCGTAATTGGGGGTGGCAATATTTATCGAGGCATGAATGAGCAGGAGACCGGCATAGAACGCGCCCATGGGGATTATATGGGAATGCTGGCCACCGTTATCAATGGCATGGCCTTACAGGCCGGATTGGAGAAGATCGGGGTATACACCCGATTGCAGAGTGCCATCAAAATGGAGCAGATAGCAGAGCCCTACATCCGCAGAAGAGCCATTCGCCATTTACAAAAGGGCCGTGTGGTGATCTTTGGCGCCGGCACCGGTAATCCCTATTTTACCACCGATACCGCGGGATCCCTTCGCGCTATCGAGATCGGGGCCGATGTGATATTAAAAGGGACTCGAGTGGATGGCATCTATACGGCCGACCCCGAAAAAGACCCTAAGGCCACTAAGTACAATACTATCGGATTTCAGGAGTGCCTGACACAGAATTTGAAAGTGATGGACATGACAGCGTTCACGCTATGTATGGAAAATAAACTCCCCATCATTGTGTTTAACATGAATGAAACCGATAACCTACGCAGAGTGGTTACAGGAGAAAAGGTGGGTACGCTGGTCTCTTAACTAGACTTCTTGGCAGCAGCTTTTTTTGTAGTTGTTTTTTTCGCAGGGCGACTCTTTCCGAACGATCCTTTAAAGCGCTTTCCTTTTGCGGTTTTTTTATCTCCTCTTCCCATGGTGTTTGATTTAGTATATAGAATTAGATTCTTTCAGCGAGTTCTTTGCCGGCCTTAAAGCGAGCTACTTTCTTAGCCTTGATCTTGATGGTCTCTCCCGTTTTGGGGTTACGGCCATTGCGCGCAGCGCGTTTAGAAACAGAAAAAGTACCAAATCCGACCAAGGTTACCTTGCCGCCTCCTTTTAGGGTTTTTGTGATGGCTTCGGTCAGCACATCTATAGCAGCATTGGCCTGGGTCTTAGTAATTCCGGTTTCGTCGGCAACTTTGGCGATCAGATCGGCTTTGTTCATGTAGCTGGTTTGGTGTTGAGTAAAGAGCGACAAATTTAGCCGCTTTTTCAAAGTAGAAAAATAAAAACTTGCTTTTGCACTACTAATCCACAATTTCCATCAGGGTACGAAAAGCAATAAAGTTATCTCCCCACTTGTCAAGCCCCTTTTGTCTCATCTGCGGGGCAAATTCGGCTACGTATTGATCGTAGTCTACTCGGTGGACAGCCCGGTATTGCACCGCATAGGTAAGCCCCTCCTCGTCGGTATTTTCGACAAGTTGCAAGAGGGTGGCCTTATCAAAACAGCCGGTGGCGATCATCTCCGGTATATGCTCTTGCCGCAGCCAGCGAAGCCAGTCGGCAGCAATGGCATGTGTTACTTTAATGGTTACATTGTAGATATACATCCCTTCTATTTTTTTAATCGCAGATATACCGGGCAATGATCGGAATGTTTTACATCGGTCAATATCTCGGCATCGACCAATGTAGGGGCCAGTGCTGTCGTTACATTGATGTAATCGATGCGCCAACCCTTGTTCTGTAATCGAACCGATGGAAAGCGCTGACTCCACCAACTGTAACGATGGGGTTCGGGATGAAAGACCCGAAAGGTATCGACCCAACCACTTTTAAAAAATTGGGTCATCCATTCTCTCTCTGCCGGCTGAAAGCCGGATGAATTTTTATTGCCCTTGGGATCGTGAATGTCGATGTCGGTGTGGGCAATGTTATAATCGCCACAAAGGATGAGTTGCGGATATTTTTTCTGTACTTTTTTAAGCCACCGTAAACATTCATCGAGCCACTCGTATTTAAAGGATTGTCTCTCCTCTCCGGAGGTGCCACTTGGAAAGTAGGCATTGATAACACGAATCTTTCCAAAGTCCAGTTGTATTACCCGGCCCTCCTGATCGCTGGGTCCATGCCCATTGCCCAGCTCTACTCGGTCGGGTTTGATCTTAGTAAAAATAGCCACTCCGCTGTATCCTTTTTTTTCGGCACTAAACCAATAGTCGCTAAAACCCAGCCGGTGTAAGGGGGTCAAGTCTACATCCTCGGCTCGGGCCTTGGTCTCTTGCAGACAAATAATATCGGCAGGATCGGTGGCCAGCCATTCCCAGAACCCCTTTTTGATGGCGGCCCGTAAACCATTAACATTATAAGAGATAATTCGCATAATGGTCTTGCCAAAAAAGCCGGAATTTTGTAAGCAGTTTCTTTAGCAGGCTGGCAATTTACAGTATAAACATCTTAAATCGAGTAATAGTGAGTACCACGCACCCATCGCAGAGCCAAGGCAGACTGATCCCTGCCGCACAGCCCGTCTATCTGGAAGGTCCCAAAAGCCGGGGCTACGAATTATTATTTGCCTGGCGGGTCTTTAAACAATTTATCAAAGGATTTAGAACCCTTCACTTTGCAGGGCCTTGTATCACGGTCTTTGGCTCTGCAAGGTTTACCGAGGAGCATCCTTATTACCGGCAGGCGCGCGAGTTCGGCAAACGTATTGCGGCGCTGGGAATGACCACCCTTACCGGCGGAGGGCCTGGCATTATGGAAGCGGCCAATCGGGGCGCCTTCGAAAACAATGGCCAATCAGTAGGATGCAATATTGTATTGCCCTTTGAGCAAAAGGAGAATCCTTACCTCCACTATTCGGTAACCTTTGAGCATTTTTTTGTACGCAAAGTATTGTTAGTAAAATATTCGTATGCGTTTATCATCATGCCCGGCGGTTTTGGGACCATGGACGAACTCTTTGAGACACTCACCTTGGTACAGACCCGTACCATTTCTCAGTTTCCCATTATCTTATTTGGCAAATCGTTCTATCAGCCCTTGATGAATACGATCGATAAAATGCTGGATGAAAAAACCATTTCGTCCTCCGATCTCGAACAGGTACTATTTACCGACAGCGTGGATGAGGCCATGACACATATACAAAAATATATTCGCAGTAACTACCAGGTCAAGCCAAGAAAGCGCAGGTGGTGGTTATTCGAAAAGCGATGAATCTTATTTCAACTAAGTTTGTACCTCAAATCTTCTATATGCAGCTATCCGGCGTGGATATTCTTGGTTATGTGGCAGGACTTATTACCGCTTTTACTTTTTTGCCACAGGTTATCAAAACCTGGCAAACCAAATCGGCCAAGGACGTGTCGTTGGCGATGTTCCTGATTGCCCTGACCAACCAAATTTTATGGTTGGCCTTTGGCTTGTTGAGAAACGATCCGGTCATCATTATTACCAATGCGTTGATGTTGTTGATGACGAGTCTGATGATCGCCTTAAAGCTCAAGTACAACCATAGCTGATGGCCGTTGATGTCATTATCTGGGATTTGGGCGGCGTTCTTGTCGATTGGAGTCCCCTGTACGTGTATGATGATACTTACTTTGCCGATCCGGCAGACCGCGATTATTTTTTCAATACTATTTGTACAAGCGATTGGAACGAACGACAAGACGAGGGCTATTCGATGCAACAGGCCACGCTAGAGAAATTACAAGAGTTCTCCGATCCCCGCTGGCGACAGCCAATTATTGATTTTTACGGACGTTGGAACGATATGCTCCGTGGCTCGTTAGCCGATTCGGTTGCCTTATTTGAACAACTACGGCTGTTAAAGCGATATCGTTTCTATGCGCTCACGAATTGGAGTGCCGAAACCTTTCCGATCGCTTTGCAACGATTTGATTTTTTGCAATGGTTCGATGGAAGGTTGGTGAGTGGAGAGGAGGGAACGCGTAAACCTTTCCCGGAATTTTATCAACTTTTGTTCGATCGCTATCAGGTCGATCCTGCTCGCGCCCTCTTTATTGATGACAACCTGCGTAACATCAAGGCCGGTGAGCGATTGGGTTTAGCAGGCATTCATTTTACGACTGCGGTAACCTTGCAAAAAGAATTGACCCAACGAGGCTTACTCTAATACGGGGCGAAGCCACTTTTCGGCCTCTTCCAGACTCATTCCTTTTCGCTTTGCGTAATCTTGCAGTTGATCTCGACCGATCTTTCCCAATCCAAAGTAATGGCTGCCGGGGTGGGCAACGTACCAGCCGCAAACCGAAGCCGGCGGGTTCATGGCCAAACTCTCTGTTAATGTGATCCCGATCGATTCGGTAGCCTGTAAGAGAGAAAATAGCTTTAGTTTTTCGGTATGGTCAGGACAGGCCGGATAGCCCGGTGCCGGACGTATACCCTGGTATTTTTCGGTAATGAGTTCTTCGTTGCTCAGTATTTCGTTTTTGGCATACCCCCAGTACTCTTTGCGTACTTGCTCGTGTAAGCATTCAGCGAAGGCCTCTACAAAACGGTCAGCCAAAATTTGTACCAAGATCTTATTGTATTCATCTTGTTCGGCGGCAAAGCGATCGATATACTTTTTAGCCCCGTGAATGGTGACCGCAAACGAACCCATGTAATCGGTGCCTAGTTCGGCCGGACAAATAAAGTCGGCCAATGAGAAATTAGGTTGGCCCACTGCTTTTTTAAGTTGCTGACGAAGCGACTCGATCTTTACCTCTCCGTTTTCGGTTTGTAAGGTAATGGTGTCTGCATTGTTGCTGCTGGCCGGCCAAAAACCGATCACTCCCTCTGCCTGAAACCAATTTTCATCGACAATCTTTTTGAGCAGTACGTTAGCATCGTTAAAGAGACGCGTGGCTTCTGTTCCAAAGATAGGGTCGGAGAGTACGGCCGGATAACGTCCGGGCATTTCCCAGGCAATAAAGAAAGGCCCCCAGTCAATATAGCGGGCCAGCGTGGCCAAGTCATAATTTTTGAAAACGCGGGTGCCGGTAAAAGAGGGAGTGACAGCCCGGTATTTCTTCCAGTCAAAATATTCTTTTGCCATTACGGCTTCTTTGTATGCGATCAGCTCTTTTTTGCCCCTGTTTAAAAATTGTTGCTGTAGTCCCTCATATTCCTGTCGTGTTTGCTGTAGCAGTTCTTTTTTTTGTTCTTTGTTCAGCAGGGAGCTTACCACTGTTACACTTCGTGAGGCATCCAGCACTTGCAGTACCCCATGCTCATATTGAGGCGCAATCTTAACCGCTGTATGCATACGCGAGGTGGTAGCTCCTCCGATCAATAGCGGCTGTTTCATTCCCCTTCTTTTCATTTCGTGGGCCACATGCACCATCTCGTCTAACGATGGGGTAATCAAGCCGCTCAATCCAATAATATCGGCCTGCTCTTGTTCGGCCTTATCCAAGATCTTGTCGGCGGGAACCATCACACCCATATCGATAATCTCATAACCATTACACCCAAGTACCACCCCTACGATATTTTTACCAATGTCATGCACATCTCCTTTAACCGTAGCCAGTAAAACCTTAGGTGCACTACCCTGACCGGCCAGGGGGTTATTCTTCTTTTCTTCTTCTATAAAAGGGGTTAGCCAGGCTACGCTTTTCTTCATTACACGAGCACTCTTTACTACCTGTGGCAAGAACATCTTGCCCGCTCCAAACAGATCGCCCACTACGTTCATGCCTGCCATTAGCGGACCTTCTATTACGTCTAAGGGGCGTGGATATTTTTGTCTGGCCTCTTCGGTATCGGTATCAATGTGCTCGGTAATACCATTGATCAAGGCATGCTTAAGCCGCTCTTCGACCGGGGTCGATCGCCAGGCCTCATTCTTTTCTTCGGTCTTGTCCTTTGCCTTTACAGTCTCGGCAAAGACGATCAGTTTTTCGGTGGCCTCGTTGTTATCGTTATTCCGGTTCAAGATCACATCTTCGCAAAGCTCTCGCAAGGTGGGCTCTATCTCGTCGTATAGGGCCAGTTGCCCGGCGTTAACGATACCCATGTCCATACCGGCTTTGATGGCATGGAACAAAAACACGGCATGCATGGCTTCTCTTACCGGCTCGTTGCCTCGAAACGAAAAAGAGAGATTGCTAACGCCGCCACTTACTTTGGTCAGTGGCATTTTTTGCTTAATGATCCGGGTGGCCTCTATAAAATCGACCCCGTAATTATTATGCTCCTCCAACCCTGTGGCCACGGCAAAGACATTCGGGTCAAAGATGATGTCTTGTGGATGATACCCTAATTGAGTGGTGAGCAGCTGATAGGCTCTTTGTGATATCTCTACTTTTCGCAACATCGTATCGGCCTGACCCTTTTCGTCAAAGGCCATTACGATTACGGCCGCACCGAAGCGCTGGCAGATCTCGGCTTGTTGCAAAAACTTTTCTTCTCCCTCTTTTAGCGAGATAGAGTTGACAATGCACTTTCCTTGCACGCATTTTAATCCTGCCTCTATGATCTCGAATTTCGAGCTATCGATCATCAGAGGAATGCGGGCAATATCGGGTTCGCTTTGCAGCAAGTTTAAAAAGGTCGTCATGGCCGATACGCCGTCGAGCAGGGCATCATCCATGTTTACATCAAGTATCTGGGCGCCACTCTCCACTTGCTGACGTGCCACACTGAGCGCTTCTTCATATTTGTTTTCTCGGATCAGTCTGGCAAACTTTTTTGATCCGGTTACATTCGTACGCTCTCCAACGTTTACAAAATTGGTCTCGGGTCTAATGACCAGTGGTTCTAATCCCGACAAGCGTAAAAACGGAAAAATCGATATAGGTTCTTGCATGATGTCGTTACGGTTTATGCAGTAGCAGGAATACTATTTTCAATACGGGGCAGAGGACGGGGAGCCAGTCCCTTTACCTGCTCGGCAATATGTCTAATATGATCGGGTGTCGTACCACAGCAGCCCCCTACGATATTCACGAATTTTTCGCGGGCCCACTTCTCTAAATAATGTCCTGTGTCTTCGGGTCGTTCATCGTATTCGCCCATGGCATTGGGGAGTCCCGCATTGGGATATGCCGATACATAACAACTAGCCAATTGCGATAGCTCTTCTATGTGTGGACGCATTTCTTTGGCACCCAGCGCACAGTTAAGCCCAATGCTAAGAGGCCTGGCATGCATTACCGAGGTATAAAAGGCTTCTAGCATTTGTCCGCTAAGGGTTCGACCCGAAGCATCGGTAATAGTACCACTGATCATGATAGGCAGCGGTTCTCTATGTTGTTCGTGAAAGTATTTTTTGATTGCATAGATAGCTCCTTTGGCATTGAGCGTATCGAAGATGGTCTCGATAAGTAAAAGATCAACGCCACCCTCGACCAGACCGGCCACTTGTTCATAATAGGCCGATACAACTTCGTCGAACGTTACCGCTCGGTAGCCGGGGTTGTTAACGTCGGGTGATAATGAAAGTGTCTTGTTGAGCGGACCAAAGGCACCGGCCACCCAAGCCGTCTTGCCCGATCTCGTTACAGCCTCGCGTGCGCATTGGGCGGCTGCTAGGTTGAGCTCTTTGGCCAACGATTGCATTTCGTAATCGGCCATGGCAATGGTCGTACTGCTAAAGGTATTGGTCTCAATAATATCGGCACCTGCCTCTAGGTATTGTTGATGAATGCCAATGATGATCTCCGGTTGAGTAAGGTTAAGCAGGTCATTGTTGCCCTTTACATCACAATGCCAATTTTTAAATCGCTCTCCTCGGTAATCTTCTTCGGTAAGCTTGTGTCGTTGGATCATGGTACCCATGGCACCATCGATCACTAAAATGCGTTGTTGCAGAATTTCTTCAATAGGATGCATGTCGGATAGGATTTATTCCTGGTACGACCGGTCTGTATCTGTTCGGGGGTAAGGCTGATAAACGAGAGGTAACCGCTAAAGCTCCTTGCCGTTTATTAGTTCTGTTAGAAGTGGCCGAACAATAAACAAATCCGCCGTAAGTAGTGCAAAGCTACAGCAGATATCTTAATTAAACAAGTAATAAGAAGAACGCCTTAGAGTCCACTAATATAGCGATCTAGCGGAAGACGATTTTGTAAGCTACGGGCCAGGGTCATCTCGTCGGTATATTCTAGCTCGCCACCAAAAGCTACCCCTCTGGCAATGGTGCTGATCTTTACGAGGCTGTCTTTTAGTTTTTTTTGTATGTAGTATACGGTGGTATCGCCTTGAATAGTGGGGTTTAGGGCAAAGATGAGCTCCTCTATCCCCTCTTGTTTTACCCTTTCTATCAGCGGATGGATAGAAAGTTGGTCCGGCCCAATTCCATCGAGTGGAGAGATGATCCCTCCCAGCACATGATACAGGCCATTGTACTGCTGCGTATTTTCGAAGGCGATCAATTCTCTTATGCTTTCCACCACACACAAAATACCTTGCTTACGAGCACTATTGGAGCAGATCGTGCAGCGATCGGTATCCGCTATATTGCCACAACGCTTACACGTCTTGATCTCGCGTCTCAGGGTTGCGATCACCTCGCTGAACTGCACTACTTCTTCGGTGTCTTGCTTGAGCAGATGCAATACCAGTCTAAGCGCTGTCTTTTTACCGATACCCGGCAGGGCGGCAAACGCATTGACGGCATTTTCCAATAAGACGGAAGGCAATTGCATAAAACAAAGATAGGACTTGACTTAAAGGTCGCTTACATCAATTTCATATTCGTTGGTCCAACCCGGTTTGATACTTATCTTTTTATCGATGGCCTTCACTCTTTCGGGTTGACGACGCGTGCCAAAGAATTGACCGGTGTCCCAGCGGCCATTCCCATTGGTGTCGTACAAGATGCGAAGTTGGTAGTCGCCGGGAATAAAGAGGTCGTCGGTAAAGTCGGCAGCGACCAGTACAGTATGTCGAATCAATTTTTCATTTTGTGTCCACTGTAATACGGGCTTTACCGAAAGATCGAGCCCGCGTAGTCTAAGTTTGATCTTTCCGTAGTCGGTCTTTCGTTTGGTGGTAAAGTGAAGGGTGTCTGTCTTGGTCACTGTTTTTCCGCTCGAATCGCTAAAAGCGCCTTGGGTCACGATCAGGTGATAATTTTTTCCTTCGATCCAGTTGGGTTGTATGCGTAAAATTTTATGGGTACTGTCTGCCGTAATGACCACACTATCTGCCGGGGTATAGGTCGAGTCGGTATAGAGATTGATGGCGGTATTATTCCACGATTGTAATGGGCTCTCGAAGATCAGTAACAGGGGTTGTAAGATATCTTGCTGGTTGTTGCTAAGGGGTACCTGGTAGCGTATACGCTTATCGGTATCGGGTTTCGATTTCGATTTATCGGCAGTTGGCTCTGTAGCGGTAGCCGTTTCTTTTTCGGCCGCAAAGGCCAGTAATTCCAGACTGTCTTTTTGCCGATCGCTATAGATCGGTCGGTCCAAAAAGGCCATCAATTGACTGTTCTTGCTAAGGCGTCTGCTGCCACCTTCGTCCTTTAGGGCATAGAGGTAGAATCGATCGGGAGGCAGGTTACGAAAACGAAAGCGTCCGTTCTTATCGAGCTTACTCAAATAGTAAGGTCTTGATTTGATCAGCGCTGAGTCAGTGGAGTCTTTATGCAAGATCACGATCAGCGTGCTATCGGGTTGTCCGGTCTCGGCTAGCTGCACCTTTCCGACAAGTTCGAGGGAGTCCAGGTAATTACCGGTCGAGAACACATAGCTAAGTCCTTTGGCAATATTGCCCTCTGTAAAATCCTTGACAGTGCTTCCAAATTCTATGCTATAAGTCGTGTTGGGCAGTAGTGAGTCTCTCAGCTTTACGGTCAGGTCACGCAACTTCGATTCCATTACCGGAGCCGTAGATGGAAGAGGAGAGACGATCAGATTGTCTTGCCCCTGTTGTATCTCAATGTACTCATCGAAATAAAGTTGTATGGTGCGAGCAGTAACACGCGTGCTGGAGTCTGCCGGTATCACTTTTATTAGTCTGGGCGGTAAGGTATCGCGGGGTCCTCCCTGGGGGGGTATGATGTTGGCGCAACCGGTGCTTAGTTGGCTGACCCCCCAACAGCACAGTATTACCATCACCCAAATAAAAACGGAGAACTTTTGCATGCGGTGCAAACTTACAGGGTTTGTGAGTAACCCGGTGTTAAGCGACTCATATTTCGGTGGTGTCCTCCTGGTCTTCGAAGGGCTGCAGTGAAACGGCCAGCTGATTCGTCTTAACAAAGTTGCACCAATGACAATCTGTTTTGCCACAGCCGGTGTAAAAGTCACGGGCTTGTATCTTGTTCCATACCATCTTTATCTGATCGCCTACCTGTTGTAGGTCTTCGGGAGTGATCACGATCCTCTCTTGTCGGTACTGTTTCTTTTTGTCGGGCTCTACAAAATCAAATTCAGTGCTTACCGCCGTCCAGCCTTTTCCTTCGAATTGGTCAACCAATATTTTATAAAAGACCGCCTGACGCCAGTAATCGCCTCCCAGGGGTTGCTTGCTGTCCGGTCCTTTCATTTTTGGCAGGGCTTTATCGGGGTCACCGGTTTTGTAGTCGACCACGTTCACCGATTTGCCGTCGAACTCCAATTTGTCGAGCTTACCCTTAAGAGGCACCCCTTGGTAGACGATATTGCGAATGTTACGCTCCACCGCCACAATGGTAGTAAAGGAGTGGATCCGTCTTTCGTAATAATCTTCCAGAATCTGATGTCCGTATTCCATGCGTCTGGAAAACTGCTCTCGGGTAAAACTCTCGCGATGACGACGCATGTAATTGTCGAATTCTTGTAGAAAAAAAGATCGATCCGGAAAACGATTTTGCCCACTGTCCTGCATTTTGCGAAATAGCTTTTCCAATGCATGGTGAACGGCCGACCCAAATTCGGTGGCTTCGTTTTTAGGAGAGGGGATCTTGATAAGGGTGCGATAATAAAATTCCAGCGGACATTTCAGGTAATTATTCAGTGCCGTAACGTTCATCACAAACCGTTCGATGAGCGGCGTGGTAATATCTTCTTCGAGTGTGGCAATGACCGGTGCGGCAGGCAAGGAGAGCCCCAGTGTCTCGAACGTAGCCAAGGTCTCGCGATCTATCGAAGATTTTTCTACCACCAGCGGAAGCCGTTCGCATATCTCCACCACAAATTGCGAAGGCTCCAACGGTTTTCCGGCCATGATGGCTTTGCTGTAGCTGATAAATAAATACTCCTCGGCCCTTGTCAGGGCTACATAAAAAAGGCGACGCAATTCCTCGATCGAGGACGATCCGGTGCTGTGCCCCGTTAGGTTATCCGGAAAACTATAACCACTCGATGGCTTTCTTTTCTTCTCCCAGGTGCTGGCCTGGCAGCCGGCTATAAATACATAGGTAAATTCTAGTCCCTTCGATCCGTGAGCGGTGAGCAGGTTCACTCCTTTTTCTCCGCCACTCACTTGTACAAAGGGCAGCGTAATATTCTCTTTTTTCATCAAGGCGATCAAGGTTACCAGCCCCTGCAGATCTAGATCGGGCTTGCGATGCGTTTCTTCTTTTACAAAGTCAAAGAAGGCCGTCAATACTGTAAGGTCTTCGTGCTTTTGACTTCCACGCATACAGTGCGACAATAACCCTGTTTCTTGTATCAGCGCCTGAATCAGTTGTTGTAACGTTAGATTAGCGACCGCCCCAATTAGCTTTTCTAGCAGTAGCCCTGTTTTTTCAAGCGGGGTTTGCTCTGCAGCCGAAAACAAGTGAGTCGGTGTGGCACCGATCTTTTCTTGTAAGGCCACTCGTAAAGAAGCCTGTAGGTCGTTAGAGCGGCGCGATGCCACCCCCAGTGATAATTTGGTGATCTCGATCGGAGCAATACCGAACCAATCGTAGTGCAACAGCTCAAAGAGCATCTCATCACCACTGGTGGGAATGTCATGTTCGCTTTCGAGATAATCGAGTAGCAGTATGATCTTTTTGACCAGGGGCAATTGCAACAGGTCGAGATTTTTTTTACTATAAACGGGGATATTGCGTAGTTGCAGGTATTGGGTCAGCTCCTCTCCGTATTTGTGCTCCTTGTATAAGACCGCAATTTTAGCGGGCGCTATCCCTTTTGCCAGGCACTCTTCTATCGATTGCACAATCCCGATCATTTCTTCGCGCGGGTTTTCGTATTCTCTACAAATTGGAAGATGTGTTTGCACTTGGCGCTCCGGCAATGATGCGGTCAATGATTTACTGAGTCCGGGCAAGTGATTGACCAATCGCTCTTTGTTACTATCGATAAGGACCCCCGCTGTTTGTAAGATGGGTTGATTGGATCGGTAATTCTGCGTCAATAGTACGGTCTGTAGCGATTGGCGATAGCGATCGGCCAGCCCTGTCATATTATCGATATTGGCCCCCTGAAAACGATAGATACTTTGGTCATCATCCCCTACTACGAACAAGTTCGGTTCTTCCCAATAGTCGATCAGGTGTTCGACCAGTTTATTTTGCGATCCGCTGCTATCTTGGTACTCATCGACCAGTATATAGGTATAACGCTCTTGATAGGTCGATAATAAGGCAGGGTGCTCTTTAAAAGCGGATAAAACCCAATTGATCATATCATCAAAGTCATAGCGGTTCTTTTTTTGCATCAATTGCTGAAAGGGATCAAATTCTCCTACGGCAGCACGAAGCCGGTTCATTTTTTCTTTTTCCAGCTCTAGTTTCTCTGTCAATAATTCTCCTTTCTTATGATATTTACCGCTGCGTTTGGCAATAAACTCCTCCCGCTGCGGCAACGATGCCACATAGTGATCGATCTTTTCAAAAAGATAGGCAGGGGTCCAATTCTCTCGTTTCATAACGCTAAAGAGCTCTTGAAGCCCCTTGATCTCGAAATAGACATCTCCCCGGTAGCGCTTTAGCGGATGCTTTTTTGGAAAACTGTCCACCAATTCTTTTAACAGCTGAATACGCTCCAGGTCGGAGATAGGATCTAAACTGCTTTTTTCGAAATAAACCAGATTGTCTTGGATCACATCGTTGCAAAACGAGTGAAAGGTGCCGATGGTTACCCGATAGGCGGCCGCACCGATCAATTGCTGTAGTCGTTTCCTCATGGCTACTACTCCTGCATCGGTGTAGGTCAGACAGAGTAAGTGCTCGGGTTGGGTATCGGTATCGAGCAATATCTTTCCGATTCGACTGGCTAAGATCTGCGTCTTGCCCGTTCCGGGCCCTGCTATTACCATTACCGGGCCTTCGAGGGTGTTTACCGCTCTTTTTTGCTCTGGGTTAAGTCTTTCATATTCTGCCCCGAACTTTTTTTCTTGATTTTCTCTTACCAACGACATGCGAGTGAACTTTTCTGATTTTGACAGGTTATAAACGAAATTAACTTTTTCAACCGTATGGGCGCACACTCTTTACGAACTACGCAACGAATACCGGTCTCGATCGAAAATGCCTGGGATTTCTTCTCAAGTCCGGCCAACTTACAACGCATCACGCCTGCGCACATGCAATTCAAGATCATCTCTCGTTATCATGGAGAGAAGATGTACCCCGGCCAACTCATCGAATATACCGTTAGGCCTTTGTTGGGTATTCCGTTGTATTGGATGACCGAGATAACGCATGTAAGAGAAGGTCAATACTTTGTCGATGAACAGCGTTTTGGTCCTTATTCTCTTTGGCATCATCAGCATCATTTTAGAGCTATCGAGGGAGGTGTAGAAATGACCGATGTGGTGCATTACAAGGTTCCGTTGGGACCGCTCGGTCTACTGGCCAATGAACTCTTTGTTAGGAAACAACTCGAGCAGATCTTCGATTATCGTTTCAAAAAGGTCGAGGAATTATTTGGCGTCTGGAATCCCTAGCAGGGTTACGAATAGATGTTCTTGTTCGTGATCTTGATCAGTGAGGTAATGTTATTTACATCTAGTTTACGGAATATGTTATAGCGATGTACCTCTACCGTTCGCTTAGAGATAAATAATTTCTCGGCGATCTCTTTAGAAGAAAAGCCATCCTTTATCATATTGATGATCTCAAGTTCGCGCTTGGTCAACTGATTGATCTTAAAAGCCGGATCCCCATCTTCTTCGCTGATCACTTGGTTAGTTATGTAATCCTTTACATCCTTGCAGATAAAACGCTGCCCATTAAAGATAGCAGCGATGGCCATGCTCATCTCTTCGAACGAGGAGGTCTTAGAAACATAGCCACTTGCTCCATTGATGAGCATTTGTTTGATCAGGAGTATGTTAGTGTGCATCGAGACACCTAATATCTTGGTGCTAGGAAAGCTTTCTTTTATCAGTTTGGTGAGTTCAATCCCTGACATGCCGGGCAGGGTGATGTCCATTAGCACTACTTGGGGCAAGGACTCTTTTACTAATTCTAAGGCCGATTCACCGTCTAGCGCATAACCCACCACTTCGAATTTAGGGTCTGCATTCAAGAGGGCAGCCCACATGTCGATCATCATACGATGGTCATCCACTAAAAAAAGACGAATTTTTTTCATGAATAGAATAAGGGTTGTGGTTAGGTAAATACTCCTAATTTTATTAGAAGTAATTACGCAATTTAATGAAATTTGCCCATCATATAAATTATTCTGAGGGGATATTGCTTAACTTATTGGTATTCAACTATTTTAGAACTACTCACTCAGATCCGTTGCAGTTGACTGACTTTAGTTTTATAGGAAAAAGGGTACTTGTTGCCGATGATATGCAGCTTAACCAGTATCTGATCTCGCAGTTATTGGGTCAGCATGGGGCCACTGTGGTAACTGTATCGGATGGGGTAGAAGCACTAGCTCGCTGCCAAGAACAGCGATTCGACCTGATCATTCTAGATATCAGAATGCCCCGCTTGGATGGTATTGAAACTTGCCGTGCCATTCGAAAGCTTGGTACGGCCAATTCGTTAGTTCCGATCGTGGCTCTTACGGCACATATGTTCGAGGATGAGCAGCTAAACTATTTTTCGCTCGGTATGAATGCGGCCGTTGTAAAACCCATAGACCCCGAAAGCTTTCTTCCGTTACTACAACGGCTATTTACAAACGAAACGCCCACTGTCGAATACAAAACTATCAGTAGTGAAAATGAGCTTCGTATCGATTTGAGTTATTTAACAAAAATTGGCAATGGCAACCTCTCATTCATAGCCATGATGCTGGCCTCTTTCTTACAGAATGCGGAGCAGCTTCAACAACGTCTTTCAACGGCCGTCGATACGATCGATATAAAATTGATCGGAGAAATTGCACACCAACTTAAATTCTCGGTAGGGGTCTTAGGCATCAAGGCGCTCGATGAAAAACTCATTTGGCTACAACGACAGGCGCAAGTTACCTATGCGCAAGATCTGGACTGGTTTATGGTTCGCAGTAGAAAGCTGCAGCAAAAATTGTCTATCATTATGAAAGAGGCCCGGCAGTTACAGCGTCAATATGGTAATTGAAATTTACCCGGGAATTCGTGAGATATATTTCTCGATCTGCTTTATTTGGTCTACTATCTGTGGGGTAGTCGGTTTTAGGGCCTTTGTTTTTCTAAAAAAGTCTTTTGCTGCCCTAAACTCTCTTTTGTTCATCATCAAACTGCACATCTGTAAATAGGCGGCCGCTTGGTTCTCTTTGTCAGGAAGTCCTTTACGAAGTGCTTGGCGAATGTATCCCTCTGCTTGCTTCAGGTCATTCTTTTGCATGGCCAGCATTCCCATTTGTAACAAACTGGCTCCCTCTGCTTCTTTCATGGGCATGCCAAGGTCAAGCCCTTTTTTCATCATCTTTTCGGCTCCGTCAAAATCTTGCTTCATCATGGCCAGGTTACCTTTTAGCGTATAGTAAACGGAGCGAATGGGCTTATAGAGTAACTGGGGATATTTGATGGAACTGATGATCCGTTCTGCACCTTCCATATCTCCACTCTCCATGTATTCTTGAATGAGACGCAAGGGGCCAAAGAAAAAATGACCGCCAATGAGTATGACGGCAATGATGTAGAGTGGCAGTGAGGGCCAAAAAGAAAATACCACGTTGCAGACCGCTGCTAAAACAAGAAGGATCACTCCCAACCACAACCGATATTTTATAAGCAGATTATAGAATTTCATACTCGAAATTTTCGGAGCGCAAGATACTCTTTATTGCCCACTTAGTCTTTGGATCGTAGCAAGAACTCCATGGGTATGGCCAGTCTGCTTCTCCAGGATCTTTCTGAGTGATCTTGGCCTGGCCACGACAGAGAGATCCAGTGCTGACTGGTAAAGCCCTTTCCTTTAAGCACTTGATCGGCCTGCTCTTGTAAATGGGCATACATACTGTCGAGCGTTTCAGTGCCATGGTCGAAATAGAGTAAGTGAGATGCTGGATCGGGCAATTGCTGTTGCATATAACTAAAAAAAGCAGCCGGTACCGGATTATCTTCCATTTTCATGAGACCGGGCCAGTGGGTAGAAAGACAAGCAGCTCCTCCAAAGACTTCGGGGTATTCGCAAATGGCATATAAGGATATTAGCCCTCCCATACTGCTACCCGCTATAAAAGTGTGTGCTTTTTGAGGAAGTGTCGAGAAATTTTTATCGATAAAGGGTTTTAGTTCTTGTACAATAAACTTTAGATAAAGGTCCGATGCAATGGCGATGCCAGAGAAGATAGATTGTCCGTTACCGCGATAAGAGGTATAGATCTTGTCTTGCTGGTCTTTGGTCAGTGAGGCAAAGGGGGCTTGCGGAAAGTATTCTGCATGTCGTCTACTACCTGCATTCCAAATACCGACCACGATCGCTTCCTGAATTTTTTGTTGATCCATGAGCGATTGAAGTGTTTCATCCACACCCCATTCTTGCCGGTTCCAGGTAAGACTGCTGTCAAAAAGCATTTGCCCGTCGTGCATGTAGAGGACCGCATATTTTTTCGATGAGGTATATCCTTTTGGTAACCACACATCCACATTGCGGGTGGGAATAAATTGAGAAGGGATATCGCTGTACCGTATTATTTTTCCGGCGCTGGTTTCCGGTAATTGCGAAATTCCAATAGATGGTAATACGATTACTGGCATCAAAAGCAAGAAAGCCCGAAGCAAGTAGATACGCATAACGAGGGTATTTATAGCAATTTAACTTGTTTTCTGTGTTTTTTTCTATCTTGTCAAAAACCTAACGATTGGCACGTTTATTTTGGATCTTCTTGTTTCGGATGCTGGGCTGGGATACTCGTGCCCAGTTTCCTGCCGGCATAAAAAAATGTGTCATCATTGCCGGGCCTCATACCCATTGGTTGGATTTTCCTGTCGGGCTCGCATATCGTAGCATCATGCGTCTGCACATGGCGCATTACTTAGCCAAAAAAGAACTCTTTGATAGCCCCTTTGGTTTCTTCTTTCGTTGGGTAGGAGGTATACCGGTAGACAGATCCAGTAAGCATAATGTGGTAGACCAAGTAGTGGAGATCTTATCTAAGCATTCAGAGATGATGATCGCCCTGTCTCCCGAGGGTACCCGAAAGAAAGTGGACCGTCTTCGAACCGGGTTCTATTACATTGCAAAGAATGCCGGTATTCCCATCGTTATGTTGGGATTTGATTTTTTAAATCGACGGTTGATCGTAGCAGAACCTTTTTACACTACCGACAATCCCAAGGCAGATTTCGATACTATCCTTCGCTTCTTTGCGCCCATACAGGGCAAGATCGCTTCGCAGGGGTTGGCCGATATAAAAAATCAATTCGAATAACGACGTTGTGCCTATGCAGCCGTATCCCAGTATCTTGGAAAAGTTCTATTGGTTCGAAGAAAAGCAGCCGCATAAACTTTTTTTAGCAGAGCCTTTCGAGGGTCAATCGCAGCGGCATAGTTGGTACCAAGCCGGTCAAATCATTCGTCGTATGGCAGCCGCCTTGCGGCGCTTGCCATTACCTCCCGGATCTCGTATAGCCATCATAGGAAAAAATTCTCCTCATTGGATCATGGCCGATCTGGCCATTATGATGGCAGGTCATATCTCCGTTCCTATCTATCCGACCGTTACCGCCTCGACGCTTCATCAAATTCTTACCCATAGCGAAAGTCAATTATTGTTTGTAGGAAAGCTCGATGCGTATGAACCTCTTAGTAGCGGTATTCCGGCATCGGTGATACAGGTAAGTTTTCCAAACTGGGCATGGCCCGGGTGTCGTGGTTGGGATGATTTTGTTTTGGGATGCGATCCGATGCAAGAGCATCCGATCCCCGATCCACAGGCGATCAATTGTATTTTGTACACCTCGGGTACCACCGGAAATCCAAAGGGGGTCATGCATACACACTATGCGCATGCTTATAGTCTATTGACCGTTATGGAAGCGCTTGGTGAGGAATTAAGAGGGGAGGTCTTTTTCTCTTATTTACCATTAAGTCATATTGCCGAGCGCATGGTCGTGGAATATTGCGGCATCTTTACCGGCGGTACCATTTATTTTCCGGAGTCGTTACAGACCTTTTCGAAAGATCTGCAAGCTGCACAGCCCACCATCTTCCTAGCGGTGCCCCGTATCTGGGAGAAGTTCAGAGAAGAGATCTCAAAAAAAATTCCTCCGGCTCGTCTTTCGTTATGGCTGCGACTGCCTGTACTAGGCTCCCTGCTGCGCAAACTGCTGCAAAAAAAGCTGGGACTCTCGCGTGTGCGTTTTGCTTTGTCCGGTGCATCCCCCTTGCATCCTTCCTTACCTGTTTTTTTTAAACAGCTCGGTATCGTCATTCAAGAAGCTTATGGAATGACAGAAAATATGGCCTTGGCCACCATCAATCGAAAACATGCCGTTAAGATCGGTACGGTAGGGCCATCGTATCCCGGCGTAGAACTGATCATTGGCCCCGACAATGAGGTACTTACTAAAAGCCCGGCCAACATGATCGGTTATTATAAGGAGCCCGAGTTGACGGCATTGAGTTTTGAGAACGGATTTCTAAAAACCGGAGACGAGGGTCGTCTCGATAACGAAGGATATCTCACGATTACCGGTCGTATCAAAGATCTTTTTAAGACGAGCAAAGGAAAATATGTGGCTCCGGCCCCCATAGAAAAATTATTGCTCGAACACACGCTCTTTGCACAGGTATGCGTGGTTGGCTCCGGAGAATCAAATGCGCTGGCACTTTGTATGCTTAGTGATGCGTCGCCACTTTGTGTACAGGTAGCCGAACAGTTGTCTATTATTCGTCGTCAAGTAAATCAGCAGCTCGAAACGCACGAGCAGCTGGCTAAATTGGTCGTAGTTCGAGAGGAATGGACCATTGCCAACGGGTTCTTTACTCCCACCCTAAAAATTCGTCGTCGTGTAATGGATGAGCATTACGGACATCAATATGGGGAGTGGCTGCGTAGTCCGCAAGAAATTATTTGGGAATAAAATTGTCGCTAAAAATTTTCTCAGGACTCTTTCTATTACCTTATTATCGTACCACCGCCAGCATGATCCGCTCTGCCGAAGGACGAGCTGGCAGGTTCAGTGTCTTTCCATTAAAATAAATGGAGATTACCTTTTTGGGGCCTGCGCTCAGTAACAGGTCTACTCCTCCAATAAAAGGGGTCGATCTGTATTGCTGTAAGCTCTTTACTGAACTAACAGCATCCCCATCGTCAAAAATAAAACTAGTGATAATGGTCCTAGATGCCGGCATAAGTTCGCCGGCGCTGATAGCGATGTTGTTGATAGCTACCGAATCGCGGCCTCCGATCATAGCTGCGGTAGCGGAATAAACCACCAGTGCAGATTGGTCTTGTTCTGCTGGGATCTTTCCTAACAGGGCACTCATGCGGCTACCCTCCGGGATCCCCCTCAAATACACGAGCGGATCGGTATGGTCAAAGGAGGTAAAATAATAAGAGATCTTTCTTTTCGCTGTATCATCCGATGCCAATTCTATCTCGTAAGGCAGCCCGCTGCTTACGGTAAGAGGTCCCCACTGGCCGGATACAGTAGTTTTTGTCTGAAGGGCGGCCGGATTCTTTTTTCTGACCCCGGTTTTTTTATCAATAGCATAAATGGTGACGCTGGCATCTTTCATGGGAGCATTGTCTCCCAATAAAACGGCTCTTCCGCTAATGGAGACCTTGGCACTATTGTTTGCGGTAGGTTGTCTAGTACTGCTTATCGGATGTAGAAATGAAAGCATGGCCGCTAGTGCGCGGGGGCTAGTGGCAACTTGATAGTGATCTTCTGTTGTTAGCGATACGTTCGTGGCTCCTTCGACTGGCCCGGCCCCATTACCAGCTACCCGGTCTGCGGCAGAGAAGATATTCATGCATTTTTCATTGGTAAACCAATCGTGCGATGTAGTCCATTTACGACTCCCGATATGTACATAGCGTCTAACTTTTTGCGCTTGAACACTGTCATTCAACAGTCCTCTGATCAATCCACCTCCGGCGGAGTGTCCCACCAGATCGACTTGTTGTGCTCCTGTTTGGATCAATACTTTGTCGATCAATTTCACCAATGCCTGCTCATTTGTTTTTCCACCGCCCCCAACGCTATTCCAGTCAAAGGCATATAATTGATCGTTGCAATAGCCCGCTTGGCTAAAAAAGTGAACCGCGTTCGACCAGGTATCTCCCGAGGCCAAAAATCCATGTACAAAGATGACCGGTCGAATAGCCGGATCGCATTGGGCATTCGCAAAGTGTGTAGTCAACACAAGAAGTATAAGCACCATTTTTTTCATGAAGGTTCTTTGGCCGGATTTTTAGCGAGTTATGATTCTTTTTGTAACTGAATTAAATAATCGAACAGATTCTCTCCGGCCGCAAGGTGCAGTTTTTTTCGGAGTCGATAGCGACTTATCTCAACACCCCGTACTGAAATGTTGAGCAATTGCGCGATCTCTTTCGAAGATAGATTCATGCGCAGATAAGCACAAAGTTTTAGTTCGCCGGGGCTGATCTCGGGGTGTTTATTTTTAAGGACGACCACAAAATCACTATGCACCTTGTCAAAGTGCTTGGCAAAGTGATCCCACTCCTGATCTATCTGCTCATCTTCGCTGAGCGTTTTGATCATTTTTTTTAGTTCCGTTTGGGCCATCGTATTGTCGACCCTTTTTGCAAGTTGATTCAACTCGGATTTGATCTTAGCGATCAACTCTCCTTTTTTTACCAAGTGCATGGCCGAAGAGGCCAGCTCAGAGTTCTTGAACTGAATCTCCGTTTCGAGATTTTCATTTCGTAAGGTCATCAACTCGGTTTCCGATTTTGTCCTCTCCAATTCGTGAATGTAAAGAAGTTTTTGTTGCTCGGCCTCGAAGGTCTCTTGTTGTCTTTTGAATTTCTTTTGCTGTCTTCCATACCCCCATCGAATAGTGAACACTATTAAAAGCAAATAGGTCGCAAGGGCTATCTTACTGGCATACCATGGAGGAAGGATCGTAAAGGCATACTCGGTGATCGCTGATTCCGATCCCAAATTATTTCTCACCTTCACCTCGAATACATAGTCGCCGGGAGGAAGATTGGTAAATTCCTTTTCGTTCCTTTTTGTCCATTCAGACCATTTGCCGTTATATCCGCTTAGTCTATAGCTATATGCTAACGACCCGTAATAGGGATTGGGAGGAGCGGCAAACTCAAACCGAATATTTTTCCATGCATGATGTATGGAGGGGGTCTCGGAGAGTGTCTGCCGTACATCTCGATGACCACCAAAGAGCAAACTGTCGTACTGCTGTCTGATCTTAACGCTTCTGATGCTGACCCCCAACGAGGCGTTTTGTTTTTTGTATTTCTCGAAATTCAGATGATAGATTCCGGTCTCGCCTGCCAAGAAAATATTATTCTTGTCGTAGGGATAGATAAATTCAAATCCACTTAAGAGTCTATTGTTGAATTCCGGCAAGTAAATGATCTTGGGTTTTTCATTGTTGGCGAATTCTATCACACCCAGGTCTTTTTCGTGAAAGAACCAAATGTTGCCCGCGGCATCTTCTTTTAGATATCGAATACCTTGCAGACCTAAAAGCGATCGAAAATCATTCGCCATCACAAATCGATCCGTAGAGGGCTCATATTGAAAGACCCCTTGCTCGGTGGCCGCCATTATTTTTTCTTTGATCTTAAATATGTGATTGTTGAGCAGCGACGGAAGACCCTTCGTTGCATCATAGCGGCCGATCGAGCGGAATAGGGAATCTTTGCTACTAATTTTAAAGATCCCATGGTAGGGATGCGATACCCAAATATTTTGAAGGGCATCAATGGCTATATAGCGGGAGGATTCCTCAAAAGCCGGCACCGCAGCGGCTGGCAGAAAAGAGTTGTTCTTAAAGGAGAAAAGCGCAATTCCCTTATAGTTGCCTGCTATCAATTGCTCGCTGGGGTAGGTGGCGCTGGTGGGCATAAAGTTCCAAAAGCCTTTACCCGTAGTTAGCAGGGTAGCCCCTGTGCCATCAATCTTAAAAGCCCCTTCGTGATGCCCCAACAGAATTTGGTCGTTCACCTCTTGTAAGGACCATACTTGTCCGGTCGTATTGCCAATGGGCGTAAAGGTCCCTTGGCTAAAACTTAAGTCCTCTTTGTTCTGAAGTTCGGTAACATAGGCTCCATTCGAGGTTCCTACATAAAGTTTGCCATCTCTTATCAACGTAGTATATCCAGCCGCCTTTTGCTCGCCCGGTAAGATCTGCTTGATCGCACTATTAAAGGCAATAAAGTCAATGCCATTGTCAAGTCCCAGCCATATATTTTCGTCGCGGTCTACAAATACGCTTAGAACGTTATTGTTTTGCAACCCTTCTTTAGATGAAAAATGTTGAATCAGGTTTGCCTGATTATCTAAGATATAGACACCCCCATTGCTGGTTCCAAGCACGATTCTCTTATCATCGATTTTTGCGGCCGTATAAATTCTGGCCGCTTGAAGCTGACTTGTTAAGGGAGTGGATAATGGTAGTAGCGATTCTTTGTTTTGCCAGAACAGCCCGTTCTTCTGTGTAGCGACCAGCAGACGCTCCTGCGGACCCGGCAGAAGACCCGTTACAACATCGTTGGCAGGAAGCGAATTGCTGGCTTGCAATGCTCTCCAGGCATTATTTTCGAATTGCATCAGACCTCTTTGAAAGTCTTGTGCGTACAGCCGATTATTGCAGACACCCATAAAGCCCCATTCGCTGGGCGCTTTATACGCTGCAAAGGCCTTTCCGGTATACCGCAGAATTACCTGTGAGCTTCTAAACCATATCTCATTTTGAAGACTTACTATGTCCCACACATCCCCAAAAGAGCGATAAGCAGCGGGAATCAAACCGGTAAGTGACTGGTAAAAGAGACGACCTGATGGCCCTGGATAATAATACCCAAATTCGTCTTGCCCGCCTATATAGATACGCTGATCGCCAGAAATGGCCAACGATCGGGCAATGGTTCGGTTGGGTAGAGGTAGTAATTTCCAAAATTGGCCATCAAAACAGAGAAGCCCCTCATTGTTGGCTACATAAATGATACCGTCCTGGTCTTGCAGGATATCCCAGTTTTGAAGTCCTGCCGAGTATGTTTTTTTTGAATAGTTGACAATATCCGGTAGGCCAATGGTGTTTTGAGCCCGGAGGCCCATAAAAAGGGAAAGTGCAAGTAAAAGGGTCAGCCAAGGCTTCATAAATGATGTAATGTATAATTTTTTTTGATGTGTTGACTTTTTTGATTTGATGTAGTCTTGATGTATAATGATAATATTGAAAATCAATAAGTTAATATTTTAGATGTAGTATTGAAGAGGAAAAATAGTTGATGGGGGTGTAGCTTGTGTATAATATTGCCTGTTCAATTTTTGCAAATTAAAACGTGTTGCTAAATCCTGCTGTATGAAAAAAAAGCAAGTTTTTTTATGCCTGCTAGCCATGGTTTTCGGATTGTTTTCGGAACTCCATGCGCAAGGCATCACCATTTCCGGTAAAGTTACCCGCCAGTCTTCGGGCGAAGCCCTTTCGGGTGTCAGTATCAGTGTTAAGGGTAAATCCGTTTCCGTTCAAAGCGATGCACAGGGTGTGTTTAAACTCTCGGGTCTTTCTAAGGGAGACCAGATTGTTTTTAGCTACACTGGCACTAAGACGATGGAGGTGACTGTTGGCACCGCTACCACACTTTCTATCCAACTCGAAGAATTATCGAGCAGCACACTCTCCGATGTGGTGGTGCTGGGATATGGTACACAAAAAGTAACAAAAGTTTCGGGTGCCATTGCCACTGTTAAGGGTGCTGATATCGATAAGCTGAGACCCGTACGCACGGAGGAAGCATTGCAAGGTCGGGCTTCGGGTGTCAACGTCATTCAGGGAGGTTCTCCTGGTTCAAAACCCACCGTTTTAATTCGGGGTATCCCTTCATATTCAGGTACCGACCCCATCGTGATCATAGATGGTGTTCCTCAAACCTTGACCGACCTCAATGCCATCAATGCTTCGGAAATTGAGTCCATCAACGTACTTAAAGATGCGGCCACCACCGCTATATATGGTGTAAAGGGAGGAAATGGTGTGATTGTAGTTACCACACGTTCCGGTCGCAAGAATCAGAAGACCGAGATATCAGTAAGCACTAACTATGGAATGCAAGAAGTAGCTAACACGGTAGGAGTGCTCAATGCCACGGAGTATGCCGCAATGGTAAATGAGGGTAGCACTGTGGCCGGAGGGCCAGTTATTTTCCCTAATCTTTCTACAGTCGGTGTGGGCACTAACTGGCAGGACCAGATTTTTAAGCAAGCCACGCTACAGACTCATAGCATCTCGGCAAGAGGAGGCAGTGAGAACATTACCTATTTTCTGTCCGGAGGTTTTCTGAGCCAGGGTGGAATTGTGGGCGGGGATGATAAGTCTCTTTTTCGTCGGGGTAACCTGACAGCCAACATCGATGTCGACCTTAGTCGCAAAGTTAAATTGCTGCTCAATACAAGTGCTGTTGTACTCGATGGTAAAGGCATACAAGAAAATTCATTCAACTCCGTAATTGGCAGTGCCCTTAATTTTGATCCAACGGTTTCCGTTCTCAATACCGTACCGAATACGGTGGGTCAATTCGGGTTTAGCAATCTTATACTTTCTGAGATATTTAACCCTGTTACCAAACTGGAGAATACCTATAATAAGAACACCGGTTCTAAGTTGTACGGAAAGTTCGAAATGCAGTACAACCCTACCAAGCAACTTCGTTTTACCAGCCGCTTTGGTTATACCAAATATGACGGCAATGCCAAGAGCTTTACGCCGTTGGTATTTTACGGCCCCAATAACGTGGATAATTCCATGAATGCCGACGGATCGACAGTTCTTGGAAGAAACAATAGTGTTTCGCACGAGAAAATGAGCAACTTTAATTACACTTGGGAGTCTTTCGCCAATTATGACTTTAACATCGGCACCGACCATAATTTTGAATCAGTGGCTGGTATCTCCGTTGCTAAAGTCTCAGGAAATACCGCCGGTGCCTTCCGTCAGGACGTTCCCTTCAATTCATGGGAGTTTGCCGACTTTACCGCTGCGGTAGGCAATAATAATGCTACCAATTCAAATGCCCTTAGTGGATACTATTATCAGTATTTCCGTCGTAATCTTTCTTATTTCTTACGCTTTAACTACGATTACCAAGAAAAATATCTGGCTTCGCTTACCGCTCGCCGCGATGGATCTTATGCTTTCGGTAAAGAGAACAAATATGCCAATTTCCTTTCCGGATCTGCCGGCTGGGTGGTGAGTCGTGAAAAGTTTTTTAAGGCCGATTTTATCAATTACTTGAAGCTTCGCGGAAGCTACGGTACAATCGGAAATGAGAATGTAGATCCGCAATATGTGGGGATCATCACCGGCGGGCCCAGTTATGGTCCAACCGCTAACAGCAACGGCTATAATTTCTCTAACGTATTTTATCCTGGTTCTACAGTGGGGTCCGCTGCCAATGATGCCCTTCGTTGGGAAAAGCAGACCCAATCTAACGTAGGCTTTGAGATGACGATCTTCAATAATCGGGTTAGTCTGACAGCCGACCTCTTTCAAAAAGAGGTAGAGGGTCTGCTATTTACCCCTTCTGCTTCTTTGTATCTGGGTACCGTTCCTATTCCTACTGCCAACATCGGAGCTACTCGCAGTACCGGCTACGAGATCTCTTTGGGATATAACACAAAGCCGGGACAAAAATTAAAGCTCAATACCAACGTCAATTTCACCGCTGCCAAGAACGAGGTGACCGCTACCAACTCCGATGGAACGGCCAAGATCTTTGGCGGCTATTATTTTAATGGCCAAAATCAAAGTGTTACGGTTTTTGAAAGAGGACAAACCCCGGGATACTTCTATGGTCACAAAGCCATTGGCATCTTTCAAAATGCCGCCGAGATTGCCGGAGCTCCTACGCAGTCAGGTGCAGTACCTGGCGATATTCGTTATGCTGACATAGATGGTAACGGCATCATCAATGCCAATGACAAAACCAAGATCGGAGATCCCTTCCCTGATTTCACCATTGGTTGGAACCTGAATCTGGAGTACAAGAATATCGACTTTACCGTCTTTACCTACGCTTCTGTAGGGAATGATGTGTACAGTGCCTGGGAAAGAAACGGTAACTATACCAATCGCAGTCGGATGACCTTGGCCCGCTGGACCGGCGAGGGAAGTACCAACGACCCCCGCTATCCCCGTTATAGCTTTACAGACGCTAACAGTAATATCCGAGTGTCCGATCGTTATGTACAGGATGGTTCGTTCATAAAGCTGAAGAACATTCAATTGGGATATACATTACCCGCCACTTCCCTAAAGAATGTATGTAAGAGTCTCCGCGTCTATTTACAAGTGAGAAATGCCTTAACGCTTACAAAATTTACGGGACTTGACCCAGAGATCGCTGGGGGTATTATGGATACCGGTATCGATCGTGGAGCTTATCCACAGGCGCGCACGTTCTCTTTTGGTCTGGACATCAAACTATAAACCCGAAAAACGACATTGTATATGAAAAAGCAATTCATTTATTTTCTAACAGCGGCCATTGTCCTTTCCGGTGCCAGCAGTTGTACCAAATGGATCGATTATAACCCTAGAGAGGATTTTCGTATTACCGAAATGGATTATCTGCAGTCAGAATCAGATTACAGATCTATGGCCGTAAGCGTCTATACCCCGCTGCAATGGCTCACGCATGCTCCTATGATCGGTGATATCGCAACCAATGATGCGAACAGTGGCGGAGAGAATGCCTCTGATGTACTTTCTTTTCAACAGATCGATGATTTTACCCATACGCCCGTCAATAGCATTCTGACAGAGTTGTGGCAAGCGGCTTACGAAGGTATCAATCGTGCTAATTATATGCACCAGTATAAGTCGATCAATCCCGCAGGAAAAGCTATCAGTTTTGCCGGCAAGGATGCTCTTTATGGCGAGATCTATTTTTTGCGTGCCTACTATTATTTTCATCTGGTACGCTTTTATGGCGATGTGCCTTTGTTTACCGATCGTCGGTTATCGCTCAGTGATTCCAGAAAATTGCAGCGTTCTCCCAAGGCAGAGGTCTACGCACAGATTGAGCGCGATCTCAATGCCGCCATTGGAACCCTTCCTGCTACACAGGTTATGAAGGGGCGCATTACCAAGTATGCCGCACAGGCACTTCTTGGTAAGGTCTTGTTGTATCAAAACAAGTTCGAAGCCGCTGCCACTGCCTTAGATGCCGTTATTACGGCCAATGCTTTTTCGCTGGCTAGCGATTTTGGTTCTATTTTTCTTGCTTCTGGCGAGAACGGCCCCGAATCTGTATTCGAGATCCAATACTCCAATAACTCTCCCTACTATAACTGGGGTGGCAGTAACCGTGGTCAAGGTAATCTGGCAGTACAGATGTGCGGCGTGCGTGGTTTGAACGGAAATGCCAGCATGCCTTATGCCAGCGGCTGGAGCTTTAATCTGCCCACCACTTCATTGGCAAATGCCTTTACGGCCGGTGACAGAAGAAAGTCCGTTACCATTCTCGAGATCGAAGCCTACAAGCAGGCCAATCCCGGTATGGGTATTACCTACCAGGTAGCTCCCTACAAGAATACAGGCATGTACAATCAAAAGTATCATCCCCGCAAAGGCGAAACCTCCGGTCAGGTAGAATTGAACTACCTCAATAACTACAGAGTTATTCGTTATGCCGATGTATTATTGATGGCTGCCGAGGCCTTCAATCGTTCAGCGACCGCCAACGATGCCAAGGCGCAACAGTACCTCCATCTGGTACGGGCCAGGGCCTTTGGAAATACTCAGAACAACATCACAGTTACAGGTACCGCATTGCGTCAGGCCATTTGGGATGAAAGAAGGTTAGAGTTGGCCATGGAGGGCGATCGCTTCTTTGATCTGGTTCGTACCGGACAGGCGGCCTCTAAGATCACTGGCTTTGTAGCAAGAAAGCACGAAGTATTCCCCATCCCTCAAGCCGAGATTGATATCTCTGTACTGACTCAAAACTCAGGTTATTAATTCCCCATTCAATAAATCGAAACGTATGAAATATATCCTCACCCTCAGCATCCTAGTAGCTACCCTGGTAGGATGTCAAAAAGAAAAATTCGAGGACGTCTCCTTTGCTCCCAATGGCAAGGCCCCCGATTCCTTATCGGTATTATTCGAGATTACCCAGGACAATACCGGCTTGGTCACCATTACTCCCAATGGAGTAGGTGCCATTAGCTATGATGTCTATTATGGTCATGGCCCGGCCACACCGGTAAAGGTGTCTGCGGGTAAGAAGACAACCCATGTTTACCCTGAGGGAGTATACAACGTAAAATTGGTGGGCTATTCCGTAAATGGTAAGATGACGGAGATGACAAAGCAGTTGACGGTTGCATTTAGGGCCCCGGAAAATTTGCAGGTTACCGCCACGATAGACCCTGCCAATAATTACAAGGTCAACGTATCCGCTACAGCTTTGTACGAGACCAACTTTAGGGTATTTTTTGGCGAAAACCCCAATGAAGTACCGGTTACTTTCTTAGAGGGGCAGACAGTTAGTTATACGTATGCCGCTACGGGTACCTACAATATTCGTGTAGTGGCACAAAGTGGTGGTGCCGCTACCAGTCAGCAGGTTGTTCCGGTCACTATTGTCGATCCAATTTTGTTACCCCTTACGTTCGAATCTCCCACCATCAATTATAACTGGTTCAATTTCGATGGAGGAAACGTTACCATTATCAATAATCCTCAAGCCAACGGCATCAACACAAGTTCTAAAGTGGCTCGCATGATCAAAAATGCCGGTCAGCCTTGGGGCGGTAGTTTTCTGACCCTTAGTTCTAATATCGATTTTAGTGCCAACAAGATCTTCCGAATGAAGGTTTTCTCTCCCAGAGTAGGGGCTAAAGTGTTATTGAAAGTAGAGAATAGCACCAATGGGGCGATCAATTTCGAAAAAGAAGTCCTTACAACAGTTGCCAATGCTTGGGAAGATTTGGTGTTCGATTATCGCACCATCAATGCATCTCAAAATTATAATCGTATCGTTATCATATTCGATAATGGCACTGCGGGAAATGGATCGGCCAACTTTACTTTCTTATTCGACGATATAAGATTGGTCAACAGTCTCCCCCTTAGCTTACCCCTCGATTTTGAGTCTACCTCTACCAATTACAACTGGTTCGACTTTGATGGTGGAAACGTTACTGTTGTTGCCAATCCTCAAAGCAATGGAATCAACACCAGCAGCCGTGTAGGTCGCATGATCAAAAATGCCGGTCAGCCTTGGGGCGGAAGTTTTCTGACCCTCAATCAGCCCATGGATTTCAGTTCCAATAAAGTATTCCGCATGAAGGTGTACTCTCCCCGCGTAGGCGCCAAAGTACTTTTGAAGGTAGAGAACTCGGCCAATGGAGGCATCAACTTCGAAAAGGAGGTCTCTACCTCTATTGCCAACGCATGGGAAGATCTGGTATTTGATTACACGGGCATCAATGCTGCCAATGTGTATGACAGGGTGGTACTTATCTTCGATCTGGGAACTCCCGGTAATGGATCTGCCAATTTTACCTTCTTATTCGATGATATTCGTCTGACCAACACGTTCCCGATTGCCATTCCGCTCAATTTTGAGTATCCGATCGCGTATAATTGGTTCGACTTTGATGGCGGTAATGTAACGGTCATCAATAATCCTCAGTCTGGGGGCATTAATACAAGTGCCAAAGTAGCCAGAATGATAAAAAATGCGGGCCAGCCCTGGGGCGGAAGTTTTCTTACCCTTTCTCAGCCCATCAACTTTTCGATCTCTCGTACTTTCAAAATGAAAGTATTCTCTCCCCGTGTAGGTGCAAAAGTGTTATTGAAAGTGGAGAATTCGGCCAACGGCAACCAAAATTTTGAACGAGAGGTAACCACTACCGTGGCCGGCGGATGGGAAGAACTCACCTTCGATTATAGCGCTATCAACACGGCCAACGTGTACGATAGGGTCGTGATCATTTTCGAGCTGGGTACCCCTGGTAATGGTTCGTCCAATTTTACGTTCTTATTCGATGATCTGAGACTTCATTAATCTTATAAATAACTGATATATGCTTACCATGAATAAAATAATTGTAGCCGTCGTTCTCTTGTTCGGAATATCGGCCTGTGAAAAGCAGTCTTATTCTTTTGGAGAACTCAAGGCCCCCACGCAGCTGGCGCTGACCACCACAGTGGTGGGGTTAGATGCCGCTAATCCCGGCGGAAATGGAACGGGTAACGTACAGATAACCGTTACCGCTAAGGGCGCTCTTACCTACGTGATAGATTTTGGAGATGGGCAGCAACGGGTCGTTCCCACAGGAGTGCTCACTTACAAATATGGAATTCCCGGCACTTCGGATTATACCATTACTGTCAATGCTATTGGAACCGGCGGCAGTATCTCGACCATCAGTAAGCGCGTAAAAGTATTTGTGGCGTTTCAGATTCCTGCCAATATCCTCAGCGCATTGACCGGAGCATCATCGCGTGTTTGGGTTACCGATAACAATGCGCCCGGCCATTTTGGAGTAGGTCCCAGCGATGCGTTTTCACCCATCTGGTACTCGGCTGGCCCTAACACGCGTGAGCCATGCGCCTATGACGATGAAATTACCTTTAGCAGAGATGCGGCTAACCGCGTCTCTATGAGCGTGAACAATAAGGGAGCTTCTTTTTCAATTGGGGCCTCGAGCGCTTTCTACGGATTTAGCGGAGGCGACAATTGTTTTGCCATCAATCCCGGTGGTACAAAGATGCTGATCTTTCAAGATGCGACCTCTGCCTCCACCCCTGCTCAATCTACCCGGATACAGTTTACGGTACCTGGCAATGGGATCATTAATTTTGGAACCGGCGGAACGGTCTATGAGATATTGGAGGTTACACCTACTACTCTGCATCTTCGCAACATTGGATCCGATGGTAACTCCTGGTATCAAAAGCTAAAAGTGAAGCCATAACTTTTTATGCGTTCTGTGATAGGGTTCTTGTGGGGAAGCTTATGGCTAGTGGCTTGTGGTGACAAAAAACCTCCGCCTAATGATACCGCTCCTACTAATCTTGTGCTTACTGCGCAAGTAAGCAACGACAATAGCGGTAATGTCAGCTTTACGGCCACCGCTACCAATGCGGTGAGTTATGAGTACGATTTTGGCAATGGCATTTTTGCCCCGTCGGCCTCCGGGGCTACTACGTATCGCTACCCTGCATCGGGAACCTACCTGGTAAATGTTATTGCGAAAAGCGCTGGCGGACTCACGGCATCTAAATCTACGACCATCACCGTAGTGGTGGCACAGTCACTCATTTGGTCTGATGAGTTCAATACGCCCGGTGCACCCGATCCCGCAAAATGGGGATATGATATTGGGGCAGGCGGCTGGGGAAACAACGAACTTCAGTACTATACCAATAGATTAGACAATGCCACGGTATCTGCCGGAACCTTAAAGATCATTGCTAAGAGAGAAAATTTTAGTGGCAGTGCTTTTACCTCTGCTCGTTTATTATCTCGCTCTAAGTTCTCTTTTAAATATGGTAAGGTCGAAATTGGCGCTAAGTTGCCCACGGGTGTGGGTACATGGCCCGCTACCTGGATGCTGGGGGATAATTTCTTAACAGCCGGTTGGCCAGCTTGTGGTGAGATCGATATCATGGAGCATCGGGGCAATGACCTGAATCGGATTCACGGAACCATACATTACACCGGAAATTCCGGGGCTAACGGAATTGGGGCCACCACTTTAATTCAAAATGCCACTACCGAGTTTCATAAGTATACCTGTGAGTGGACCGCTCAATACATTCGTTTTTCGGTAGATGATCGAGTATATTTTACCACGGCCAACAGTGCTAACCTCCCTTTTAATCAATCCTTCTTTTTATTGTTAAATGTGGCAATGGGAGGAAATTTCGGCGGCACTATCGATCCGGGGTTTTCATCGGGCGTCTTGGAGATCGATTATGTGCGTGTGTACCAGTAAATTTTTTTTATGCGATCTGGCAATTGTTTTTTCTTATATCTAGTAACAGCAGCGCTGCTTAGCCCTCTATGGCTATCGGCGCAGTCCTCTCGCTACACCAAACTAGTCTGGGCCGACGAGTTCAATTACACAGGTCTTCCAGATTCCTCAAAATGGGATTACAATAAGGCCAGAGGATGTCCCGAGTTATGTGGTTGGGGTAACAATGAATGGCAATATTATACCTGGAGTCGAAAGGAGAATGCAAGGGTAGAGGGAGGGCATCTCATTATTGAGGCCCGAAAAGAAAATTATGCAGATGCCAAGTTTACCTCTGCCAGGGTAGTAACCCGCAATAAAGGTGATTGGAAATACGGTCGAATCGAGGTAAGGGCACAACTTCCCGATGGCATGGGACTTTGGCCGGCCATTTGGATGTTGCCAACGGAGAAGAAGTACGGTATATGGCCCAACAGTGGTGAGATAGATATTGCAGAGACCGTTGGTTATACCCCCGACTCAGTATACCAGACAATCCATACCGGCGCTTATAATGGCATGATCGGCACCCAGAAAGCTTCTATTATCCCGGTAAAAAAAATTTATGATTCTTTTCATACCTACTCAATTGAGTGGACCCCTGATTCTATTACGTTCATGATCGATGGAGCGCTGCATCAGGTATTCCCTAATGCACATCAGGGTACCGACAAATGGCCCTTTGATCAGTTTTTTCATATTGTACTTAATGTGGCAGTAGGAGGTGACTTCGGAGGAAAAAAAGGAGTTGACGAAACTGTCTTTCCTCGTCAAATGAAAGTTGACTTCGTTCGCGTCTATCAATAAGGCCCTATTAATTCTTTTTCATGTATTTTATTTACCGATTAGTGATGCTCTTCTTTTTTGGGATGGCATCGACGATCTCTCTTTTTGCACAAGCACCATCATCTGATTCTATCGAAAAGGCCATTGACCGCTTACTGGCTAAGATGACCCTCGAAGAAAAGATTGGACAAATGAATCAGTACAATGGTTTTTGGGACGTAACCGGTCCGGCCCCGCAAGCGGGAGCAGACAAATTTAAATACGACCATTTTCGGCAGGGACTAGTGGGTTCTGTATTGAACGTTCGCGGTGTGAAACAAGTTAGAAAACTCCAGGAGTTGGTAGTAAAAGGGTCCAGGTTGGGCATTCCACTTTTATTTGGGTTTGATGCCGTTCATGGATACAATACCGTACTTCCTATACCTCTTGCTGAAGCAGCTAGTTGGGATCTGGGCGCAATTGAGCGTTCGGCAAGAGTGACCGCAACCGAAGCCGCTGCTGCGGGAATCAACTGGACCTTTGCTCCTATGGTCGATATATCTCGCGATGCTCGCTGGGGTCGTGTAATGGAGGGAGCCGGCGAGGATCCTTTTTTGGGATCGTTGATCGCAGCGGCTCGTGTAAAGGGCTTTCAAGGCGATGATTTCAACTCGCCCTTCAATATTATGGCAACTGCCAAGCATTTTGCAGGATATGGCTTTGCAGAGGGGGGTCGAGATTACAATACGGTAGACGTAAGCGCGCTTACCCTGCATAATTTCATTTTGCCTCCATTTTATGCTGCCGTTAATCAAGGGGTAGCTTCGGTCATGAATTCTTTCAATATACTCAACGGGGTTCCTGCCACCGCTAATAGTTATTTAGTGCAAGATATTTTAAAACGCAACTGGGGCTTTACAGGAGCCGTGGTATCCGATTGGGGCTCTGGTGTGGAGATGATCGATCACGGGTATGCCACAGATCTTAGTCAGGTCGCGGCTCTTTCGGCCAATGCCGGCTCTGATATTGATATGGAGAGTTACGCGTATGTCAATCATCTAAAAAATGAAGTGACCAAAGGAGCAGTGTCTATTGCAACCATCGATCAATCGGTTCGACGTGTATTACGCTTAAAGTTCAGACTAGGGTTATTCAATGATCCCTATAAATATTGCGACAGTACGCGCGAGCAAGTTTATGGTATGCACCCCGAGCATGCTCAGGTTGCCAGAGATATGGCAAGACGCTCCATGGTATTGCTAAAGAATGAAAAACAATTACTTCCTCTTCAACCACAGGCAAAGAAAATAGCCATTATTGGATCGCTGGCCGCCGATAAGAACAGCCCACTTGGTAATTGGCGTTTGGCTGCCAAAGACAGTAGTGCCATTTCGTTATTGGAAGGATTCGATGCTGCCGGTATTGATTATACTTACGCTCCCGGTGTTTCATTGGTAGCCCACGAGCCCGTTCATTTTGTACAAGAGCTAGCGATCAATCAGACTGATACCAGTGGCATGGCATCTGCTATTGCTCTTGCTAAAACCGCAGATGTAGTGGTGATGATGTTAGGAGAGCATGGCTTGCAATCCGGTGAGGGTAGAAGCCGGGCACAACTAAACCTACCAGGTCTTCAGCAGCAGTTACTCGAAGCCGTGTATGCGGTTAATCCCAATATTATTTTAGTGCTGACCACAGGACGTCCGCTTGCCATATCTTGGGCCGCAGAGCATATACCTTCCATTTTACTGGTTTGGCAACCTGGTTCACAAAGCGGTCATGCCATTTCCGATGTCTTGTTAGGAAAGTATAATCCTTCCGGTAAGCTTCCTATGACGTTTCCAAGAAGCGACCGTCAATTACCTATTTATTACAATCATTTTTCTACCGGCAGACCCGGACCCAAGAAAGAGGTGTTTTGGTCTCATTATATCGATGAGTCGCACTCCCCTTTGTATGAGTTTGGTTACGGAAAAAGCTATACCACTTTCAGCTATTCCGATCTACAGCTAATTTCTCGTGGAGATACGATCGTGGTGAGCGTAAAGCTTACCAATACCGGACAGCTTAAAGGGGAGGAAGTCGCTCAGCTTTACATTCATGATCGCGTGTCTTCGCTGGTGCGCCCCGTAAGAGAGCTAAAAGGATTTAAAAAAATAAGTCTCGAGCGAGGGGCTAGTACTGTTGTTAACTTTCAGCTTCCCATTTCTTTGCTTGGTTATTACGACGCCCAAGGAAAGCTATTGCTAGAACCTGGCTGGTTCGATATCTATGTGGGTGGCAGTGCAGCGGCTACATTATCCTTGCCTTTTTACCTGTAAAGTGTGATTATACTTTTAAGATCAGCTTCTACAAATTAAGCCAGTAAGTGGCTTTTAACACCAAGGCACTTCCCTTTGAGGTAAATTGGTCTGCATAATAATTATCGGTGTATACAATAAACAAGTCGGATGCTGGAGCGAAACGCCATTGTAGGCGAACATTCATGTTGATATTGTTGATCTGATTATTGTATTGGATAAGCGTTGATAAGAACAGCGATTTGGTAAAGGTAAGATCGATCTTTGGACCGATCAATATCAAGTCTCTGCTGGTATAGGGTTGCGGGAATCTTAATCGATTAAAAGAAAATACCGATGCAATGCTTCCGTAGGGCTGTATTCTATAGTTCACCTCTGCATCCAGATTGACTCTTGTTCCAATAAAATATTGTCCTACTCTGGAGTTTAATCTGGCCGATAGCTTTTTTCGTTGGTCCGTAATAAGGTTGCAGATAAAGGAGGTGTAGTGATACGAGCTGTTGTTCTTTAACTTTTCTCCTCCCGAGTTGGTAGGGTCGAAGTCACTGGTAAGTTTGGTATAGTCATTTCTGAGTCGTAATAACAGTGTAACATAGTTCTTGTACTGAACAGTAAAGATGATGTTCATATCATAATCGGTAACTCCCTTGGTGGGAAAGACCGTAACGTCGTAATCGAACATAGGCCCCCATCGGTTAACACGCCCTTTTTTCGGATAGAACTTTGGCTGAAACTGCCCTGCCAATCTGTAAAGCCCGGCCCTTCTTAAAAATCCTACCTCCGGATTAAAATTATCGCCAATGTAGTAAGCGGTCTGCTTTGCATCGAAAAAACGCTTATTAAACAACAAGGTCGTGCCAAACACAAGATTGTCACTTGTTTTAACGGGGTCGAACGATTTCATGAAAAAGAACTTGCCGTTCCAAACATTGCTCTTTGAGGCCAGGTTGTAGTCCACACCGGCTACCCTGTTAAAATCCTTTGTTCCGATCCCATCTTTATTGGTAAAAATGAAGCTCAGATTTGACCTGCCAAATACCCTTTGTTGAAGACTCAGTACAGCATAATTATAAGCTGGTTCATTGATTTCAGGGATGGCCGCCGATTTCATTTCGAGCAATCCTATTCTAAGGTTATTATTTATCTTTCCACTGAGTCTAAAGCCGGCATCAATCTTGTTTTGGATATTTTGTCCGGTGCCTTGATCTCTGGTCACGCCAATCCTTCTCGAAAAGAAGGGTCGTAGTCCATCGAGACCAAAGTTGGCAAAGAGATCTGCGTTTTCTAAGAAGAACTGTCTTTTTTCGGGAAATAAGATTTCAAACCTGTCTAGGTTTGTTACTTGGTTGTCGACCTCCACTTGCGAAAAATCTGGATTCACAGTCAGGTCAAGGTTAAGCGAAGATCCTATTCCAATTTTGGCATCACCCCCCACCATAAGATTTGGGGTAGTCGTAAACCTATTTGAGCCGGGCTGTGGTTTTCTAAAGCTACCTGGCGAAACATACGGAATGAGCGACATATTCATCCCCTTTTTTTCGATGGGCGTTTCAAATTGTATAGGTTTCGAATAAGCAAGCGAAATGGGGGAGAATTGATTTGGTATTCTTGACCAGCTGGATCTTTCTGTATTGTAGCTATCTAGTTTATAGAAGTTGATCAACCATTTGTTCGATTTATTTTTGTAGCGAATAGTGTTTAAGGGTATTGCCATCTCTACGGACCAGTAGTCATCCTCTATTCTTGCTTCACTGTACCATTTATTATCCCACGATAAGCTAAGGTCTTCGCCCACTAGACCACCATTTACAACCAAACCCTCTCTTTGCACTCCAAAAGGATTGATCCCGAACGAAAAAGCATTCATCCTATCCATGAACGGATCAATGCTGACCACAAATGCATCAAAAGCCTCTCCTCGAAAATCCCTTTTTAGCGAAGGGGTAGTAAAAGACTGATCGATTACGCTTTTGTACATCTTTGCCGCTACGTATAGAAATCTTTGATCGTAGGCCACCATTACTTCCTGTCTTGCCTTGCTAGTAAGGGTATCGGTAGGAAAATTCTGTATGAAGTAATTGGTTTTTTGGGCATCTTTCCAGGTTTGTTCCGTTAGCCAACCATCAATTTTTATGGTATCGGTTACTTTCTTTGCTAGGTAGCCCGTGTCTAACTTATCTTTTACATACTGGTAAGAAATTTGCTGTGCTTTAGTAACGAAATAAGGAGCCAGCCAAAGTAGTAAAAGAGAAAAAGGCCTTTTCATGTTGGTTTGCAAATGTAATATAGTCCCGACAGACATATTGCCGAAGGCAAAACCTTGTCACCAAAATATAAAAATATAGACTTGATTACCGTTGGTTCTAACGAAGTTAGGGCTGATTTGATGACCCTGATCGATGTTTAGCCGCCTATATGTTATTCTTTAAGTCCATTATTATTTTCTGAAATAACATGTAGCCGCGACAGGAATCGAACCTGTTACTAAAGTTTAGGAAATTCTTGTTATTTCCATTTAACTACGCAGCCAAAGATTTTACTTTCAACTGC
>JBJTWT010000088.1:0-19719 GCA_046081865.1 Sphingomonadales bacterium | reverse complement strand
GGCCGCATGAAAAGCTCCCAAACGCTGGCTATTGAGTTGTGAAAGGTTCAGTACACCGGTACCCAGTGTCAAATAATTGAGCTGTGATTGCGCCATATCGAAAGGAGTAAAAGGAGCACCACCCTGGTAGCGAAACTTGATGCCGATCTCCCAGTTCTTTTTCAACTTATAGCCACCAATTAACGAGAGTAGGTGACGATTATCCCAGGCACTGGCGATCATCTTTTGGTCGGCTCCGCTAAAGCGGCTTACAAAAAAGGTATAGGAGAGTGTGGCAAAGAAACGCTTGCTTAATTTTTGCTGGGCAAATAGTTCCATTCCGTAGCTATTGCCTTTACCATTGGTCGTTACTGACTCATTGCCCACTGCGCTAAAGTCCCCACCCAGATTGCTGAGCGAGATCCCATCTCGAATGGAAACAGGAGCTCGGTCGTAGCGTTTATAAAACGCTTCCAGCGTAAAGCGGGTGGTGGAAAAGGGTAAGAATTCGGTTCCGATCACAATATGCGAACTCCGGGTGTAGTCCGCATGACGGTTGACCAACTCTGACTGGTTATTGCGAAAACTCAATATGGTATAGGCCGGCAGCTTGTAATAATCACCAATAGAGGCATTCAGCGTCCATTTGTCGGCAAGTACATAAGAGATTCCCGCTCTTGCCGAGAGTGTTCTAAAGGGGTTATTGCCTGTTGTGGTAAAGCTATTCATGTCGGTTCGCAGCCCGGTACTCAAACTAAGACGGTCTTGCGCCATTCGCTTGCTAAGTTGTACAAAGGCGCCCGTTCTCCAAAGGTCAATATTCGAGAGATAGCGGGCCACCACTGCCGGTTGAATGATATTGCCTGCTCCATCGCGAAGTTCTTGCCGAATACGAATAAAGGAGTTATTGTTACTCTTTACATATTGAGCCATGGCCCCGTAAGAGAGTTTGATACCTCGAATGGTCTTATTGACATCAAATCGAATCTTATTTTCTATCTCTTGTGAGTTGATGCCAGTCCTTCTTTTGCTTTCGTCTTGACTATTATTACCATCGAATTTATCAATGGCATTATCGAACATATTTCTGCTTAGGGCCAGATTCCAATAGCCGCCGGGTATTTGCTTTCGTAAGCTTACTCCAACCGTGTAATTCCATTGTTGAATGGCAGGAGTTGCATCTAGTATGTATAATTTTTCGGGAGTGGCCTCTCGAGGCGCTCCAAAACTAAAATCATCTATGGCACCCAGCCCCAAAAGGGTAAGGGTGGTTGTCTTGTTGATGCGATGTGTGATCTTATATTGAAAATCCCAGTAGTTGGGTCTTATCGGAAGATCGATGGCTTTGAAAAGAAGCTGCAAGTAAGAACGTCTGGCAGATGCCAAGAAGGTAGTTTTAGGAGATAGAGGTCCTTCAAGCGTAGCGGCCAATTCAGTGGCACTCAAGCGAACATTTCCTTGCACCCGGTTAGGGTTGCCGTTTCGTTGCCGAAACTGCAATACCGAAGAGAGTGCATTGTCAAAACGTGCATCGAACGAAGACGAACTTAGCTTAACTTCCTCGAGAAAACTAACATTTAGCATTCCTGTCGGCCCGCCCGCACTGCCTTGTGTGGCAAAATGATTGATTACGGGAATCTCTATGCCATCGAGATAGTACACATTCTCGTTAGGGGCGCCCCCTCTTATGATTATATCATTTCGGTAGCCTCCCACACTGCCGGCGGTTCCCCCAACACCCGGCAGGGCTTGTATGACCCTGGAGACATCAAAATTTCCACCGGGATTACTGCGAATCTCTTCGGTAGTCAATTTTTGCACGCTCAGGGGTGTTTCAAGACTGGCAGCAATGGCCGTTCTTCTTGCAGTGCTCACAGTTACTTCGGCTAACTTGGTGGCCGCCGTTTCTAGCTGTAAGGTCAGGTTGAGTTCGTTTCCAACAGTTACCACCATGTTATATAAGGCCAGCTCCGAATAACCGATAGAGCTAATACGTAGGGTATAGGTTTTGGGGGGTATACCTACAATCCTGAACCTACCCATCGAATCGGTACTGGTAGCCAGTTGGGTACCCTCAATACGAATAGTGGCACCTGCTACGGGCACCAGCGAATTCTTATCGGTAACGGAGCCGGAAATGCTTCCCAGCCCTTGCGCTATGGTTTGTTGAAAAAGGGAAAAAAGCAGCGATAAAAGGAGAATTTTTTTCATATTGAATAGATGACAGTAGTAACAAACCTTTTTATAAATTGTTTAAATTATCTTAGACTGCCATATCCGATATTTATGCAAATCATCCGCTTTTTTTTATTGTTGCCACTACTGATAAGCGCTACCGTACAAGCGCAAAAGATACCGCTACATCACCAGGTATATGATAGTTGGCAACGTATTGGAGAAAGAATGCTCAGTGCCGATGGAAACTGGGCTGTATTTACCATCGACGCACAAGAGGGTGACGGTACGCTGGTATTACAATCGCTGCGTTCCGATTACCGAAAGGAGTTTCCGCGGGGCTATGGGGCCGCTATCAGTTATAACGATCGGTTCTTGGTATTTAAGATCAAGCCTTACTACGCCGCGGTAAAAGAAGCACGCAACAAAAAGAAAAAGCCCGAAGAGATGCCAAAAGATTCGGTGGGAATGTTGGAGCTTGGCAAGGATAGCGTTATAAAATTTGCCAATGTGCGTTCTTTTAAAATGCCTTCAGAAGAAGAGGGGTGGGTGGCGCTCCATTTTGAAAGTACCGAAAAATCCGCCGAGGGGGGAGAGTCTCCTGCCGATCTTTTGCTAATGCAAACGGGCACCGGCAATCGATTGACACTAACACGGATCAGTGAATTTCAACTCTCCAAAAAAGGGGGCAAACTGGTGGCTGAACAAGCAAAGAACAGCAAAGACTCATTGAGTAAGCCCTTGCTACTTTTGGTAAGCGCCAATGACTTTAAGGTCGATACCATTTTACGGGGCGGCAATGATTTTAGAAAATTTGCTTTCTCTTCGAATGGAGCTCAATTGGCCTTTGTGGCTGAGCGTGATGCCAGACCTAAAGAGCTGGTTAAATATTATCGGCTCTACTATTATGCAAGTCGCACCGATACCGCCGAAGCGATTGCCGATCGTCACACCATGGGTATGCCTTTGGGGATGACCATTAGCGAGTTTGCCGAGCCGCGATTCAGCGATGCTGGCAATCGTTTATTTTTTGGAATAGCTCCTATCGCTACGGCAAAAGATACCATTACCCCAGAGGCAGAACAAGTGAAGGTCGACATATGGCATTACAATGACGACTATTTGCAAACGCAGCAACTCTTCGATCTAAAAAGAAATCAAGAACGATCGTACACAACCGTTTTTCATTTGGATCGCAATAAATTGGTGCCGTTAGGTTCTCCTGCCATGGAGACCATCTATCTCCCCAAAGATGCCGATGGGCCATGGGTATATGCCACCAGCGATGTGGGAAAGCGTATCGAATATCAATGGACCGCTAGCACTAAAAAGGATATTTATAGAATCGATATACAGACCGGTCAACGGCAATTGATAAGGGCCGATCTCAACGGCAATTTTTTTGCAGCTTCTGTTTCTCCCAAAGGAACGGCACTGGTTTGGTACGATGCCGATCTGCGGCAATATCAAAGTTGGGATGGCGCTACGGTACGCACTATAAGTCGATCTATTCCGCATCTGCTCTACGATGAATTACATGATATGCCTGGCCCTGCTTTTCCGTATGGGCTGGCCGGTTGGTTGCCCGGAGATACATCCGTACTGATCTATGATCGCTATGATACCTGGCGGGTAAGTATCAAGGCCAACACAGCGCCCAAAAATATTACGCGTATGGGTCGTGTACAAAAAGAGAACTACCGGTACGTTCCGTTAGATCCCGACCTGGATTATTTTCCGTTACAAGGAGAGCAATGTTGGCGCTATCAGCAGCAAGATAATCGCGACGCTGGCATTGCCATTACGGAGTGGGAGGGCGATCAGCTGCGCTTTTCCAAAAGACAGGCGGGATCGTTTGCCTACGGTATGCCCATAAAGGCCTTGCGGTCTGCTACACTCGCTTATACCAAAGAGCGATTTGAAAGAGCTCCCGATCTACATGTATGGGAGATAGGCGCTACCCCTCTGGCCTCAGAGCGCCGTATCTCTTCGATCAATCCACAGCAAGCACAATATAACTGGGGTACCGCTTCTTTGTATCGTTGGAGATCACTCGACGGAAAGCCGGCTCAGGGTATCTTATATCGACCCGAGAATTTTGATTCAACCAATAAGTATCCTGTTATTTTTTATTTCTATGAGACCCATTCAGAGACACTCCATAACTACATTGCGCCCAGTCCTACCGGTAGCCGACTCAACATCTCCTTTTATGTAAGTCGAGGCTATATTGTGGTCTCTCCCGATATTATTTACACTACGGGTTATCCGGCTAAGAGCTGCTACAATTATGTGGTGAGCGCGGCCAACAGCTTAGCCAAGTTGCCATACATTGATGCCAAGAACATGGGTATACAGGGACAAAGCTGGGGGGGGATTCAGGTAGCCCAGTTGGTAACCATGACCACGATGTTCAAAGCGGCCTGGGCCGGAGCTCCCGTAGCCAATATGACCAGTGCTTACGGGGGAATTCGTTGGGAGAGCGGCATGAATCGTCAGTTTCAGTATGAGGTTTCTCAAAGCCGAATTGGGGCTACACTCTGGCAAAGAAGGGACCTGTACATAGAGAATTCTCCTCTATTTCATTTACCGAAAGTAAAAACTCCGCTTGTGATCATGGCCAACGATGCCGACGGAGCGGTGCCCTGGTATCAGGGTATTGAATTATTTACCGGTATGCGAAGGCTCGGAAAGCAAGTGTGGATGCTTAACTACAATGGGGAGGCTCACAACTTGCGAGAGAGAAAAAATCAAAAGGATATTTCTATTCGTCAACAGCAGTTCTTCGATTGGTTACTAAAAGGAGAAAAACCTGCCCGATGGCTTACCGAGGGGGTACCCGCACTCAACAAAGGAAAGGATTGGGGATTAGATACCGAAGCAACCAAAGAGTAATCCTGGTTATAGTTGTCTGTCAGGATCGAAACTTTCCAGTTCTTTGGCCACGGCAGACAAGAAAGTAGCTCCGAGACTTCCATCTACAATTCGATGGTCATAACTCATGCTCAGATACATCATGTGTCTAATGGCAATTGAATCACCGGCAGGTGTCTCCACCACCACCGGACGTTTCTTGATGGCTCCCACCGCTAATATGGCCACCTGCGGTTGATTGATGATGGGTGTTCCCATTAGCGATCCAAAGGTTCCTACATTGGTGAGGGTAAAGGTGCCGCCTTGGGTATCGTCAACTTTTAACTTGCCGCTGCGGGCAGCATCGGCCAATTGATTTACTTGCTTGGCCAATCCCACCATATTGTATTGATCCGCATTTTTAATGACCGGTACAATGAGATTACCAGAGGGCAGAGCCGTAGCCATACCGATATTGATATCTTTTTTTACGACAATGGTCGTGCCGTCCAAAGAACAATTGATTAGCGGAAACTTTTTTATGCATCGTACTATGGCCTCGATAAAGAGCGGTGTGTACGTGATCTTTGTCGACTCTCTTTTTTCAAACTCCTTTTTTACACGGTCTCTCCATAAGACCAGGTTCGTAACATCGGCTTCTGTAAAACTGGTAACATGCGGACTGGTTTGTTTGCTGCGAACCATGTGCTCAGCGATCAATTTGCGCATGCGATCCATCTCGATAATCTCCACATTGCCGCCATAGCTAATAGGAGCCGGGGTCTGTAATGCCGGTTCGATCTTGGTAAGGGGAATCAGTACTTCTTGCTGTACGACAGGAGTACTCGTCAAAGCGGGGGCTTGTATAACTCCTCCTGGTTGTTTGCGAAGCGCTACGTACTCCAAAATATCTTTTTTGGTAACTCTGCCCTCGTTTCCGGTACCGGAAAGAGTTTCTAACTCCGCTAGGCCAATACCTTCACTGGTAGCGATATTCAACACCAAGGGAGAGTAGAAACGGCTATTGCTGGTGGTGGCTGTAGGAGAAGGGGTAGGGGTCGTTGCAATGGGGCTAGAAACGACAGGAGCATTTGCCGGGGCTGAGGGGAGAATCGTATCTGGCGCTCCGGTTCTGATTTTTGCAATTACCGTTCCAATGGGAACCACATCATTGACGTTAAAGAGAACTTGCTCAATAACACCGGCCGTTGTGCTGGGAACCTCACTATCGACCTTATCGGTGGCTATCTCCAACACGGTTTCATCTTGTGCCACGGCATCTCCGGGCTGCTTATGCCACTTTAAGATGGTAGCTTCCATGATACTTTCACCAAGTTTCGGCATGACCAGATCAACTAAAGCCATAGTTGGAATTGTTTAGCAAGGATCGTAAAGCTCAAAGGTAGTAATTTGATACAAATCTGATCGGACGGCATCGGTTAACTGCTAGAGCAGGGTTTACACTGAAGAGGGCTATACAGAGATGATCAGTTTTCGTAGCAGGTTTAAGGCAAAAAGCGAGGTTTGCTGTGTATTGCGCGATCGGTCAAATCCAAGTCTGAGTCGTTGAGTGATTGTTTTTTTGCCATTGCTCACGGCAACAAATACGGTTCCAACAGGTTTATCGACCGTTCCTCCGCCAGGACCCATTATGCCAGAAACCGCCACTGCAACATCGGCATTCAAAAGGGTTATCACGGCCTTTACCATTTCGGTTACGGTTTCTTCGCTAACAGCACCATGCTGTTGCAGTGTTTGCTGTTGAACCCCCAGTATCTTTTCTTTTGCCTCGTTCGAGTAGCAAACCACCGAACCTGCAAAATAGTCCGAGGCTCCGGGTATTGTACTAATTTGATGTGCGATCAGCCCTCCGGTACAGCTTTCAGCCGTAGCCAGCGTCATATTTTTTTCTTTGAGCATCTGCCCGATCAACGCCTCCAGAGAAATGTCTTGATCGGTTACCAGATATTCGGCCGTCAATTCACCAAGTTGCCTTGCCAGCTGGTTAACCTCTTGCTCAAGATCGTGTGCCAACTCGCTTTTTGCCGTCAACCTCAATTTTACCATACCGTAATTGGGTAAATAGGCCAACGAAATATGCGCCGGGAGTGACGATTCAAACTCGGTCAACAATTCAGCCAGCATCGATTCACCGATACCACAAGTCAATAAAGTTTTGTGTACGATAAAAGGTCTGGAGATGTTTTTTTCTAGATAGGGCAGTACGGCTGTTTGCATTAGATCTTTCATTTCTCTGGGTACGCCGGGCAGCGAAATGTAAAGGACCCCCTCTTTGGTAAAGAGCATTCCGGGGGCGGTGCCACTGGGATTATGCAAGACCGTACAGTTATTGGGCACATCGGCCTGTTTCTTATTTCTTTCCAGCATGGCCCCGGGCCGCTTGTATACCTTTTCGAACAAATGTTGAATATGAGCCAATGTTGCCTCGTCTCTCACCAGGGTAGACCCAAAATATTCGCAAAGCAAGGGCTTGGTAATATCATCTGCCGTGGGACCCAACCCCCCCGTGATGATGATGATAGAGGAACAAAGACTTTCTTCACGAAGGGCAGAGAGTATATCGTCTCGCTTATCGCCTACGGCCACTCGTCTTCTTACCCAAATTCCCAAAAGATTCAGCTGTTGGGCAATGTAAGCGCTATTGGTATCGATGGTCTGTCCTATCAGCAGTTCATCACCGATCGTAATAAGGGAGGCCTGGGGCGTTTTCAATCAACCAGATTTTTGCAAATTTAGTGTATCTTACATCATCAATAACAACTTATGAAAACACAAGATCTCGGTAGTCATAAACGCTACGATCCGCTATGGCATTTTATGGCTATGCCTCTTACACTGGGAGGACTTATTGCCAGCATCGTTAACCTGGTACGCTGTAGCGATACAAATTGTTTTTTATCGATGATGCTGGTCTTGGTCTTTTTAATTCTGGCAGTATTAGTGGCCTTGGTTCGTTCTTACGGACTTAAAGTGCAAGATCGTGCCATTCGGGCAGATGAAAGATTACGCTATTTTATTTTGACCGGGCAGCCCTTAGATAAGCGTTTGCGTATGGCGCAGATCATTGCCTTGCGTTTCGTTTCTGATGAGGAATTACCCGCACTGGCAAAAAAGGCAGCAGAAGAATCCCTGACACCTAAGCAGATCAAAGAAGCGATCCGGCAGTGGAGACCCGATTTTCGCAGGGTATAGTGCCTTTAGCGTTGCGATTGTCTCAGCATTTGGAGCTTGGTCTTACCTATGCTAGACCATTCACCAATTCAATAGCCCAAATAGTAGGGTCAGCAGTAGAGCGGCAATCCACAAGGTGGCGATCATTATTTTTTTGGTAAGCGTCAGATCCAAGATAAGTTTGCGATCCAGCAGGGACGCTATCATAGTATGTACGGCAGCCTCTTTGCTGTCGTAAGCATCGGTGGCCGAATTTAGGTAGGCAAACCGAGGATGCACCTCGATCAAAATGTTTCGGATCTTCCAATAGTTAGTATCTGACAGTTGCTCATAGTCTATATCGGTGTCAATGCCTGCTGCCGCAATGCGTTCCTCTATCTTTTTTAGGGTCTTATCTTTTCGGTTACGCCATAGCAAAAGCAACGGCAACAGCAGCAGAGCATAGAATTTTAATTGAAAAGCTAGCCAAGTTAGCAGTAAGGCAGACAGTAGTAAGAATAGTCGGCTCACCCAACTTTCTTCGTCCAAAAATACCCTGTTTAGCAGTTGACCACCATCTAGCGGATAGATCGGCAGTAGGTTAAAGCCGTTTAGTAGTATCAGTGCCGTAGCGGTGCCCTTTAGGACTGCCATGGTGGCAAGGTCGATCGGTAGGGTACGGGTCGTAAACAAAAGCGCAATCCCCAATAAGATACCCGGAAGAGGACCTGCTAAAATAATAGTGGCCGATTCTTGTTGTGAAATGGTGCGTTTTGAACCCGATACAAAGGCACCCAGCAGTGGAATAAAGAAGATGCCCGTTTCAAGGTAGCGGTAATGACGCATGGCCAGGTAATGTCCCAGCTCATGAAACAGCAATATAAAAACCAAGATTGCGGCTACTTTCAGATCACGAATAAAAAAGATGGCTAATAGCAGGTAGGCTAGCAGACTTAGCGCAGATCCGATCCACGGACTACGTTTTTTTTCTTCGGGCCAGTACTTAGGCAACAGGGGCACATCCATACAAGCGCCTTAGTTTCCAAGCATACGGTCCATGCTAAACTTTCCGGGCCCTGTTAATAAAAGGACCAGGTAGGAAGCCAAGTAGAGGGTGGCATGCTCTGCCTCTCCCCAGATGTCGCTGTTGTGAATGATAAATACGGCAACCGCCATGTTAACCAGCAAAGGAATTACGACCAGTCTGGTCATTAATCCGGCTATCAATAACACGGCACAAAAGAACTCGGCAAATATGACCAGTGAAAGGGAGGCCGCGGGGCCGATGTGAAAAGGGTCTGGAAAATCTTTGGCTCGCTCCACAAAGTGGATCAACTTATCGAAGCCATGAGGGATCATGAGACCGCCTGCCGACAGTCTAAGCAACAGCAACGCCAGGGAAACCGCATTTTCGGAGTATCGGGTGCTAAATAGTTTTTTCATATGTAAAAGTTTCGATTACAATATTAAGCTAAGACTTTTTTGTTAATGCTGTCCTAAAGCTCGACTTATCCACATCTGTTTGTAACCATTGCTTGGACTGCCCTAAAATATTTTGAATATTCGCTTCGTTTTTAAATGACTGCATGCGTTATTTTCTATTATTTGTAATTAGTGCATTTTTCTTTTTACCGCCACACTTGGTTCTTGCTCAGCAGCCCATAGGGATTCATGTTGCAGACACTCCGCATTCATTGGCTATACAGTCTTTTCAGCAAGATCGTTTGGGAGAGGCCTGCACGGCATTTAGCCAGTACCAAGAAAAGCTTCGTGACAAGCTCGACATCCATTTATTGCCAGAACAGCAAGAGGGTATCTTTTATGCCCTTCAATGTGGCCTTCGGTTGGCCCATGCCCAGGCAGCCCAAGATGCACTTCAGTTTTTAGCCGGGAGTCCCTTGCAGGCGTATCAAGATCGACTTCACGCCTCATTGGCGGACTATTATTTCAGAACCGGAGAGTGGGCGGCCTGTCTCTATCATTTCTCTAGGGCAGGGATTACTCATTTTTCGAATGGAGAGATCGCCGCCGCTCAATTTCAGCAAGGGTATGCCCATTTTGTATTACAGCAATACAACGAGGCTAAGGCTCATTTTAATTCGGTACGCTCGCTGCCGCAAGGTCTCTATAAAAATGATGCCACCTACTATTATGCGTTGCTACTGATCAAAGAAAGGAATTTCGAAGAGGCCCTGCTACAGCTTCGGCTGGTAGAGTTCGATAGCGCCTATGGCTCCTATGTGCCTTACTATATCGCACAATTGTTGTTAAGCAAAGGTCAGCGTAGTGAAGCGGTCGACTACGTATTGGAACGCCTGCAAAAAACACCTGCGCCCTATCACCAAAAAGAGTTACAGTTATTACTGGGACAATCTTATTTTCTACAAGAAAAGTATCAACAGGCCTTGGTGCATCTCAGGGTGTATGAAGCAAAGACCGATACGATTGCCCGAGAGGACAACTATCTGATCGCATACAGCCAATGCCAAACCGGCAATATAAGCGACGCATTGCCAAGACTACGCTTACTGAGTGCAAAAAATGATTCACTTGGTCAGTGTTCGATGTTTTTGTTAGGAGATGCCTATGTAAAGCTGGGTGATTTGGCTAATGCCCGCAGCGCCTTTTTGTTCTGCTCCCGCAATAGTGTTGATGAGGGCCAGCGTGAAGCCTCTCGTTTCTTTTATGCTAAGCTATCCTATCAACTTGGGCTTTTGGACGAATCGCTTTCCGGAGTGCAATCCTTCATAGCGGCTTACCCAAGTTCTACCTTTCTGGCGGAAGCAAAAGAATTACAATTGTCGGTGCTGGCCGCCACCAGCAATTATAAAGAGGCTCTTTTAATACTAGATCAGTTGACCAATCCGTCCGAGCCCGCGCGTCGGCTTTTTTCTCCCATTTTGTACGGGCGTGCTGCCGAATTGATAAACGATGGAGAGCTGAAAGCTGCCGATGCACTGCTTGATAGAGCGCTCAAGGACCCCAATAATATTTCTTGGCTGGCCTATTTATTTTTTTGGAAGGGAGAGCTGGCCTTTCGTGATCAGCGATACCAAGAAGCCATCGATTATACCGGGCAATATCTACAAAAAGGGGCTCCGGTACAAGGAGAGGCGCAACCTCAACACGCGCGCTATACGCTGGGGTATGCTCACTTGCGATTGGAGCAGTACGACCAAGCGCTTACATTCTTTAAAACCATATCGGCTCAGGTGGGGGCCAACACCGGCTTGTTGGGACAAGATGCGCTAATTAGAGAAGCGGATTGTTTGTTGATGTTAAAAAGATACGATCAGGCAGGGGCTGTTTATAAAAAGGTCATTGATTTCGCTTGGAAAGAGGCTGATTATGCGTTGTATCAACTGGCCTTTATTAGCGGCATTAAAAATCCGGAAGAAAAGATCCGGTTGCTTAAAAGTATGGAAACCTCTTACCAAGGTTCTCCACTCTTAACAGCCAGTTGGATGGCCATTGCCGACACGTACATGGAAGACGAGCGGTTTGCCCTTGCTAAGCCATTCCTGGAGAAAGTCATTGCCAAAGAGAAAAGCATGCAGCTCTTGCCACAAGCTCGTCTAAAATTGGGGATCGCGCATTACAACAGCGATAATAATAAGGCGGCTCTCGAGCAATTTAATTATGTGTTAGATCAGTTCTCTAACAGCGAAGAAGCGGCAGACGCGCTCGAAAACATCAAGTCCATCTACATAGAAGAGGGTCATTCTGCCGATTTTATTGGCTTTGTTAGGTCCAAAGGTCTTTCACTTAGCGTTACGGCCGAGGATTCGCTTCGGTTTTCGGCGGCCGAGCAGCTCTACACGAATAAGCTATTCGATCAGGCTTTGCCCGCATTGGAGAGCTATCTTTCTGTTACGACGCAACCTTCTTTTTCTCTAGATGCCTACGCCATGCTAGCCACCATGGCTCGAGAGAAAAAGGATATCACCAAAGCATTGTTGTACTACGATAGTGTTTTGACAGTGGCCCCTAATCGTTATGCCGAAGAGGCCGCCCTCCAAGCGGCACGCATTAGTTTCTTCGAGCAGAAGAACTATGAGAGAACCGTACATTATTATGGAAAGTTGTTTGAACTGACCGGGCTTTCTTCAAGCAAATTAGAGGCGTTACGGGGATTGCTTCGGGCACATTATTTACTGGAACAACTCGATCAGGCAGCCAATTGGGGCGCGGTGCTGCTCAATGAAAAAGGAAGTAGTACCGATGACAAGGCATTGGTCGCATTGGTCGCTGCCAAGAGATTTCTTCTTCAGTCCAAGGAAGAGGAGGCTCAGTTTAGCTTGCGTCAGGTCATTTCTTTGAATAAGGCTTCTTTAGCGGCCGAGGCTCGCTATGAGTTAGCAGCATCTTTGTTTCGCAAGCAACAATACGCAGCTGCTGAAAAAGCAGCTTTTGAGACCATCAACCGATCGGGTTCGTACGAAAACTGGGTTACCCGTTCTTACCTTTTGCTGGGAGATATCTATTTTGCTCAGCGTGATTATTTTAATGCAAAGGCCACGTATCAAAGTGTCAATGATAATGCCGGTATAGAGGAGTTTAAAAAGATCGCTGCAGAAAAGTTAGTGCTAGTGCAACAGGCAGAAGCCGGTAAGTCTATACCTCAAAAGGATATGGAATGAAAAAATGCGTTTTCGTCCATATTGGCAGTATCATTTTTTTGCTGGCATTGCCCTTTTCTACCATGGCACAAGTCGATACTACCACTACTTCGGGAGTAACGATCGTGTCTAGTTTTCGACCTATGCTCAAGCAGGCTGCTAAGATCAATTTTTCGGCGCCCGCGCTGTTGCCGGATACTACTCGTAGCGTATGGCCCTACAAGATCTCTCAACGACCGTTAGTGTTAGACTATTCCCTGCGCTCCGTTCAACCAATCGCTTATACGACCGATACGGCAAGACCTTTTGGTAATCGAGCTTTTGTAAAGGCCGGGTATGGTAATCTGCGAAATCCTTACCTGCGTGTGGGTATTGATAGGGGAGATGGCGTACACAAGGGTCTCTCTATTTCCGGGAGATTCCTTTCTCTTAAACAGTTTCCCGATACTCGCTCCATGCGCTTTTATCAGTTGGGAGAGTTTGGGGCAACCGGTTACACGCAATTAAAGAAGTTACCGTTGCGACTTTCTTCTACTGTTGGCTTTAAAAGAGAGCTTATCTACCACAACCTATTTTATGATTCGACCCGCGCCGTATCGAGTTTTCCTCTCGACTCGGTCCGTCAACAATTTTCATGGATCCATGCACGGGTTCAGCTTAACACTACCGCCCCTTTCGCCAGTGGTATCAGTGTGGCCCCATTGGTTACCTTCTATCGTTTCTTCGATAATAGGTCGAACTCCGAGTCACAATTACAGCTGCAGGCTCCCTTGCAAAAGCAAATCGGAGACCATTGGCAGCTGCAAACGCTTTTTACGTTGCAAGCACTCTTTTATAATCATCAGCGAGCTCCACAGATGTCCATTGGCGTAACCGATACTCTTATTCGAAATACACTATGGGGCATCACGCCATCGGTGCGCTATCAGCAATCTTCTTTTCAGGTGCAGGCAGCCATTAGCCCCACTTGGAACGAAGGGCGTTTTGCCACTTTGCCCCGGTTGGCCCTCTCTTATTTATTGCCTGGTAAGAAAACTACTTTGATGGCGGGTTGGGTTAGCAGTTGGAATCAGAACAGCTACAGAGAATTGGTAGCGATAAATCCTTGGTCCTGGGCTCCCGGTGCCTTGCGCACCAGCCGTCAGGTAGATCGTTATCTGGGAGTAAAAGGGCAGGTGAATCCCCGATTTAGTTACGATCTACGCGTGCGCTTCGTTGTTACCAACGATCAGCCCTTGTTTGTCAATGACACAGCTATTCGACCATCGAGCGCATATAAAGTGGTATACGAAGAAGAGTTGCGTCAACTGCAATTGGATGCCAGCATTACCTATAAGGTAGCTGATCAATTTTCTCTTTCGTCTCGGTTGCTATTGAATCATTTTTTAAAACCGATCCGGCAGCCGGCCGTCTGGGGATTATTACCCTTGGAATGGCAAAACTCACTTAGGGTATCGCTCACCGATGAACTTTGGTTACATGCCGATTGGGTCCTCTTTAGGGGAGCACAAAGTATCGACACCTATAAAGGCACCACCAAGATCAATTGGGCTGTTGATATGAATGCGGGGCTTACGTACCGGTTAAGCAAATCACTTCAATTATGGGCCCAGTTCAACAACCTGTTCAACCAGCCGTATCAGCGTTGGAATCGTAATCCTGTTTTTGGATTTAATTGTAGCGGCGGCATCGTATTTTCGTTCCCAGAAAAAAAGAAGTCTTGATAGATCTATTGAAAGAGTATCTGCTGTTCAAAAAAAAGCTACCCTTGGCGGGACTTGGTATTTTGTATATGCACAGAGAGCCCGCTCAATTTGATGTGAGCAATCGTCAGTTTATGCCCCCACAGATCGACTATCAATTCAGGGCCGAGCCTGCCGAGCCCATCGCAGAGCTGGTCGAGTGGTTATCGGCCAGAATGGGAATGGATACCTCCGAGGCGGTCTCTCGCTATCAACGTTTTTGTGAGGAGCTAACGCAGTTATTGGCCAAGGGCGATACCCCCACTTGGAAAGGATGGGGGCATTGGACCAAGGATGCTCAGGGAATCGTTCAGTTCATTACAGATTCCGGCAAGGAGCAACTGTTGCCCGTAGCTGCTCACAAGATTATTCGAGATGATGCGCAACATCAAATAAGAGTAGGAGAGGATAGCAAGAGCTCTGTAGAGATGAGCCAGCTATTGCAACAAAAAAAGGCCCCATTCCCTATCGAAAAAGTGATCGCCTGGTCTTGGATGGCGCTGGCCTTTCTTTGGCTGGGATGGCATGTCTACCACCACTCGTTGACCACCCGGTCTTTTGCTAATCCTGCCTTGATCAAGGCTACCGATTCTCCCAAAAATCATCAAGACTTTTGACCGATCGTATTCATTATACGCATTGTCCGGTATGTGGATCTCATTCTATTGGCCACGTAATGGAGGTACAAGATTTTTCTGTGTCCAAGCAATTTTTTTCGCTACTGGAATGTACCGATTGCGGGGTACGAGTTACGCAAGATGCGCCAACAGCATCGGCTGTATCCCCTTATTATCAATTCGAGGAGTATATCTCTCATACCAACACCACTAAGGGTCTTATCAATAAAATGTACCAACTGGTTAGAAAGTTCACACTTCGTCAAAAGCGAAAACTGATAGAGAAAAACAGCGGCACTAGAGCCGGACATTTGTTAGATCTTGGTTCTGGTACCGGTGCTTTTGCCGCCACCATGCAAAAGGCAGGGTGGCAGGTCACCGCCCTTGAACCCGATGCTGGAGCTCGGCAGGTGGCCTCACAGCAATTTGGCGTACAGGCCATGGATAGCACCAGGTTTTATGAGTTGCCCGAGGCAAGCTTCGATGTAATCACGTTATGGCATGTGTTGGAACATATGCACGACCTAACGAAAGTCATGCAACAGCTTCAAAAACTTTTGAAGCCGCAAGGAATGCTTTTTATTGCAGTTCCCAATTATACCTCGCACGATGCTGTTACCTTCAAGAACCATTGGGCTGCGTATGATGTACCTCGTCATTTATATCATTTTTCGCCCCCATCCATGCAGCAGCTGCTTTCTTCAAATCGGCTCGCAGTAACCGACCGTATTCCGATGTGGTTTGATAGCTTTTATGTTTCACTGCTTAGCACTAATTACCGATCGCAAAAAACGAGATATGCGCAGGCATTTATGACCGGACTGGTCTCTAATGTAAAGGCCATGGCAGATCATGAAAGAGGCAGCTCTCTTATATATTGCTGTCGTCAGTGGCCCCACTGAATCTCAAAGAGTAACGGCCAGTTCTTTCCGGTTACGTACCATTTTTTTTGATCTTTGTCATAGGCGATCCCGTTGGGTACCTCGGTATTGGGATAAAGCTGCCGACACTGATCCCAGATTCTGGTCAGATCGAATTTGGCTACCACCTCTCCGTTCAAGGGGTCGATCTTCAATACATAGGGGTAAGTGTACTGATTGGCGTATACAAATCCATCGACATATTCGAGTTCGTTCAGATTAAAACTGGGAATACCAGACTCGGTTACTGTTTGAACGCGCACCAGCGAGAAATTCTTGGGTTCGTAGAAAAAAAGATCGCCGCTTCCATTGGTCACGATTAATTCACTTCCATTATGGGTAAGACCCCAACCTTCTTTATTTAGGTCGAAGGTTCGAATCTTTTTAAAGTTCATATCGTATACAAATACCCTTTGTTCTTTCCAGGTAAGCTGGTAGATGGTATCATTTAAAATGGTGATGCCCTCTCCAAAATAGATTTTCTCCAGAGGCGAACGCTGTAAGGTCTTTCCCGTAGTAAGATCGGTCTTAAGCAAGGCAGAGACCCCATATTGGCCGGTTCCCTCATAGAGTTGGCCTTTATACACCACTAGCCCTTGCGTATAAGAGCCGGTATCGTGGGGGTAGGTTGCTACTACGTCAAATCCGGGCGTTGCGATCGCTTGGGTCTCGGGCGCACTAGTATCCTTTTGACCGGCATTGTCGCAGCCCGTGATACCTAGGGTAAGCGCCAACATGGCAAGGGCTATGGTCTTAATAAAAAGGGAATCTCTCATCTGGGTATAAAGGTAGCGCACATTCTTATGGAGTGGGGCGGTCTTGAAAAAAAAATGAAGAGTGGTGCAGCATTATGGATGTTCTTCTTGACTAATATATGTTGTTCTTACTGGTCGCAACCAAAAAAACTGGCAATGCAAAAAAGGGCTCCTTTCCAGGAGCCCTTTCTCATTTCGCTAAACCAACTCTATAGGTGAATTGCTTCGCCATAAGCCACTTCGATGGCATCTTTTACACTTTCGCTGATGGTGGGGTGTGGATGAATGGCATTCAGCACCTCGTGATACGTGGTCTCCAACTTGCGGGCTGTTACCGTTTCGGCGATCAGCTCTGTTACATTATAGCCGATCATGTGGGTGCCTAACCACTCGCCGTACTTCGCATCGAATATCACTTTTACAAAGCCCTCAGTATGTCCTGCTGCCGAAGCCTTGCCACTCGCGCTAAGCGGAAACTTTCCAACCTTCACCTCGTAACCTGCCTCTTTTGCTTGTTTTTCTGTGTAACCTACCGATGCAATTTCGGGTATGCAGTACGTACAGCCGGGCACATTGTTATAATCGATGGGCTCTGGCAGATGATGGTATTTCTTTTCGTTATAAGCGATGGCCTCCACACATAAAATGCCCTCTTTACTGGCTACGTGGGCCAGCGCTTGTCCGGGAGAGCAGTCTCCTATTGCATAGATACCGGTAATATTGCTCTGACCATATTTATCTACTACAATCTTTCCCTTCTCTGTTTTAACGCCAACTTCTTCGAGTCCAATTCCTTCGATATTGGCGGCCACCCCAACGGCGCTAAGCAGGATATCGGCCTCTAGCATTACATCACCGGCGGCTGTTTTTACAGTGGCTTTTACACCGGCCCCACTGGTATCTACCTTTATCACTTCGCTGCCGGTCATGATCTGCACACCGGCCTTCTTATATTGCTTTTCGAGTTCTTTAGAGATCTCTTCGTCTTCTACGGGAACGATGCGTGGCAGGTATTCCACGATGGTAACCTTTGTGCCCATGCTGTTGTAGAAATAAGCGAACTCTACTCCTATGGCACCGCTACCGACAATGATCATAGAAGCTGGTTTTTGCGGCAGCACCATGGCCTCCCGGTATCCAATGATCTTCTTTCCATCAATGGGCATGCTGGGTAATTGCCGGCTGCGTCCTCCGGTGGCAACGATGATGTGCTTTCCCTCAACAAGCTGCTTTTTTCCGTCTTTATCGGTTACTTCAATCTTACCCTTAGCGGCTAGTTTTCCAAAGCCCATTACCACATCGATCTTATTTTTCTTCATCAAAAACTGTACTCCCTTACTCATCTTATCGGCCACACCTCGACTACGCTTGATCACCGCGTCGAATTGTGGCGTACCGCTGGCTTCGATACCATAGTCTTTGGCATGCTTTATGTATTCATTGACCTGCGCACTTTTAAGTAATGCTTTGGTGGGAATACAACCCCAGTTAAGACACACGCCTCCAAGACTTTCTTTTTCTATGATCGCTGTTTTAAGCCCCAGCTGGGAGGCTCGAATGGCGGCCACATAACCTCCGGGTCCGCTTCCTAGAACAATTACGTCGTATACCATAAGTAGAATAATGTTAAAGGGTTAATGAAGGGTTTGAAGCAAACCCAGCGGGTTCGCAAGGGCGTAAAGGTACCTTAAAACCTCAAAATCACAAAGATGAGGGAGCTAAAGCGGGGTGGATCGGTGGGGTCAAAAAAAACTGATAAATGGTTGCCAATTGCCTGATTTCCCTTACCTTTGCCCTCCCAAAATTGTGTAAACATGGCAAGAGTCTGTCAGGTCACCGGAAAGACCCCCGTAGGGGGTAACAAAGTGTCCCATTCCAATATCAAGACCAAGCGTCGCTTTCTGCCCAACCTGCAGAAGAAAAAATTCTATTTAGCCGAAGAAGACAAGTGGATTACGTTAAGGCTTTCTACCGAAGCTATTCGTACCATCAATAAAAATGGTTTGTATACTGTCGTAAAGCAGTTGCGGGCCCAGGGCGAAAAAATCTAATTATTTAAAGCAAACTCATCATGGCAAAGAAAGGCAACAGAGTACAGGTTATCCTGGAGTGCACCGAGCACAAATCAAGTGGTCAGCCCGGTACCAGCCGCTATATCACGGTAAAAAATAAAAAGAATAATCCGGAGCGCTTAGAGTTGAAGAAGTTCAACCCTATCCTCAAGAAAGTTACCGTGCACAAGGAGATCAAATAATTTTTAACGTACCACTCAACCATTCATCATGGCAAAAGCAGCAAAAACGGCGATCAAAAAAGACCCCAAGCAAGCCGCCGAAGCAAAGAACTACACCAAAGTTATCAAGGCTGTAAGAAGCCCCAAGACCGGTGCTTATACCTTTAAGGAGCAGATGGTGCACAAAGACAAGGTAAAAGAGTTTCTGGCCCAAAAGTAATGTCAACGCCCTTCTGGGTCATAATAAGATCAGCTGTCATGCCAAATGTGTGACAGCTTTTTTATTGTTATTTACGGTAGATTCGATAATGATTAAAAGGTATTATGGGTTTTTTCGATAAGATATTTGGCAAAAAAGAAAAAGAATCACTCGATCAGGGGCTTCAGAAGACCCGAGAAGGGTTTTTGGCAAAGTTGGCCCGGGTGGTAACAGGAAAGTCAACCGTTGATGCCGACTTGATCTCGGATCTGGAGGAGGCGCTGATCGGTGCGGATGTGGGGGTGCAAACCACTTCTAAGATCATTGATCGAATAGAAAAAAGGGTAGCTGCCGATAAATATATGAATGCGGCAGAGTTGAATTCCATACTTAAATATGAAATAGAGGAAGTATTAATAAATAACAGACAATCAAGTTTATACGATTTTAAAGACC
>JBJTWT010000087.1:0-10273 GCA_046081865.1 Sphingomonadales bacterium | reverse complement strand
CTATGTTTGATTTACCGCATCCGTTTGGTCCCACGATACCGGTAATGTTATCATCGAAGTTAATGACCGTTTTATCAGCAAAACTTTTGAATCCCTTGATTTCTAAGCTCTTTAATCTCACAATACATCAATTTTAATAGGAAAATGACTGCCGCGAATGTAACGGGAAATGTGCAGATTACAGAGGTAGATCCTACCCCATTTATGCACAAGAAGAAGAAAAATTGTGAAAAGCTTTACCAGATCCAATCCCTTAGGGAAAGGTGTACTAACTGGCCTTTTTGAAAGGACGTTTTTGGGGTACTGACCTTAAGTGATTGGCCCTTGCAGACTGTGTCTACTAAAAAATAGGGGCCCATAAAGGAAACCGAGGTAACAGTGGCCTCCATGCTGGCTGCCGGTAATGGCCCTGTGTGAATGTCCAGCTGTTCCGGGCGCAAATAGATCAAGTTTTGTGTTGTTGTTGGCCGCCAATGACCAAAGTGTGATGCTAGCCAATTACCCGAAACCTCACTATAAGGACCCAACAGACCGGCACAATAACGGTTGTGGGGATGTAGATAAATTGAACGGGGAGAACCTTGCTGAACGATCTTTCCCTTCTGTAACAGTAAAATGGTATCGGCCCAAGAAAGCAGATCGGTGGCATCGTGCGAAACGATCAGCGGGGTTACCGATAATGATCCGGTCACCTTCGCCAATACTTCTTTGATGTTTTCTTTTTGTAACATATCCAAATTAGAAAAAGGCTCATCCAATAAGAGCAAACGAGGCTTTTTTCCAAGAGCTCCGGCCAGTGCCACCCGTTGTCTCTCCCCTCCCGATAGTGCTGTGGTCTTTCTGTCTAACAGATGATCGATCTTACACAATGAGTATAGATGAGCGGCCTCTTTTGTTTCTAATAAACAAGTCAATTGCAAATACTCACTTACGCGGTAGTGATTGAGCAATTCGTAATGTTGACTCAAATAAGCAATTCCACCATGACCTGGCAATAGTTGTTCATCGGGTCCAAGCACTCGAACTCCCTCAAATAAAATAGTACCTCCATCGGGCTGTAAAAGTCCTGCCATCATTTTAAGCAAAGAGGACTTACCGGCACCGGTTTCTCCCGCAATACCGATCTTATGACCGGACTCCATAGAAAAACTGATATTATTTACTACTGGTATGGAGGAAAGCAGCTTAACCACCTGATTTACAACTATCCATTGCATTTGACAAAAATAAACGTTAATTCTTTAACCTTTCTTACAGTTTCTTGTTAAACAATCTTGATGAGGCATTTTACCATATCTGAGGTCAAAAGTTGGGACAGATTTTACCGTGGCAATTTTATCAACTCGCTCAGCGGATTTAAATCGGTGAGTTTGATCGGTACGGCAGATAAAGAAAACAACCCAAACCTTGCCATTTTTAGCAATATCGTGCATCTGGGTGCCGACCCCGCACTGGTGGGCTTTATCAACCGTCCCAAAGAGGCCTCCCCTCACACTTTAGCCAACATTGAGCAAACACAATGCTACACCATTAACCACATCCATGAAGATTTTGTAGAAAAGGCGCACCAGACCAGTGCCAAATATGGCATTGACGAAAGCGAATTTGAAAAAACAGGGCTAACCGCTCTTTGGACAGCAGACTCAAAAGCACCCTACGTTAAAGAAAGCAAGGTGCGCTACTCTTTACAACTACAAGAAATTATTCCCATCAAAAAAAACAATACTTTTTTGGTGATAGGATCCATTCAGGATATTTATGTGCCAACGATCGCAGTAAAGTCTGATGGATTTGTAGATCTGGCTGGCGTTGGCAGTCTTGCCTCCTTAGGGCTTGATGGCTACTACAAAACCACTGCAGTAAATCGATACTCTTACGCCAAACCCGGTCAGCAGCCATTCCCTTTACACGGCTGACCCCTCGCACAGCGGGGAGACACAAATCTCTTCCTTACCGTAATTTTCTAAGCAGATCCAATTCCTTTTCTTGGGCTACCTTTTGGGCTATGTCGTACCCTGCGTCGGCATGACGAATAACCCCCATGCCGGGATCGTTGCGAAGCACTCTTGCAAGTCGTGCGTCTGCCGCTGAAGTGCCATCTGCCACGATCACCATTCCGGCATGAATACTATACCCCATGCCAACACCACCACCATGATGTAAGCTAACCCAGCTGGCTCCGCCCGCAGTGTTGACCAGTGCGTTAAGGATGGGCCAATCAGCTACCGCGTCACTACCATCTAGCATGGCCTCTGTTTCTCGGTTGGGGCTGGCCACACTTCCGGTATCTAAATGATCCCTTCCAATAACGATAGGTGCTTTGACCTTTCCGGTACGAACCAAATCGTTAAAGGCCAGTCCCGCTTTTTCTCTTTCTCCCTGACCCAGCCAACAAATACGGGCAGGCAAACCCTGAAAGGCAATTTTTTCGCGGGCCATCTTCATCCACCGGTTCAGACCCTTGTTCGCTGGAAAAAGAGAAAGTATCAGTTCGTCGGTAACGGCTATGTCTGCCGGATCTCCGCTTAGGGCAGCCCACCGAAATGGCCCTTTACCCTCGCAAAAAAGAGGTCTGATATAGGCCGGTACAAATCCAGGAAAGGCAAAACAATCAAGGGTATCACCCGAAAGATATTGCTGTTGGTACTCCTGTGCCCGGGCCCGAATATTATTACCATAGTCAAACGTAATAGCGCCCTTATTCATCAACTGTACCATCAAAGACACATGATGATACATGGAATGATACGCCAATTTGGTGTAAGAGGCGGGATCTTGTTGGCGAAGTAAAGTGGCCTCCTCATAAGAGGTTTGGTGCGGCCAGTATCCCACCAAAGGATCGTGAGCACTGGTCTGGTCGGTGAGCGTATCAGGAACGATATTTTTTTGAAGGAGTCTCTCCAGTAGCTCTATGGCATTACAAAGAACCCCTATACTTTTGGCCACTCCCTTTTGTTTGTACCGCAACGCAGCTTCTATGGCTAGGTCGATATCGGTAAATTTTTCATCGAGGTACTTTGTCTCGAGACGTTTGTCAATGCGCCATTCCTCTACCTCAGCTATCAGAGCTACCCCTTCGTTCATGGTAATGGCCAATGGCTGAGCACCGCCCATACCCCCTAGCCCGGCCGTTACATTGAGGGTGCCTTTAAGGGTGCCTCCAAAATGTTTATCGGCAGCGGCAGCATACGTTTCATAAGTTCCCTGTACAATGCCCTGCGAACCGATATAGATCCAACTGCCAGCGGTCATTTGCCCATACATCATCAACCCCTTTTTTTCCAACTCATCAAAGTGTTTCCAATTCGCCCAGTTGGGAACTAGTTGCGAATTGCTGAGTAATACGCGGGGCGCATCAGGATGCGTTTTAAGGATCGCGATCGGCTTTCCGCTCTGAATCAATAATGACTCATCGTCTTCCAATATCAATAAGGAACGAATGATATTTTCCAGTGCCTCTTGATTACGGGCGGCCTTACCTCTGCCACCATACACGATCAGATCTTCGGGTCTTTCTGCCACTGCCGGATCGAGATTATTGAGTAACATTCTGAGAGCCGCTTCTTGTACCCACCCTTTACAAGTAAGGGTGGCTCCGGTGGGCGTTCGAAAGGGGATCGCTTGGTGATCGGTGGCTGTAACCATAGTTTGTGTTTGATAAAAAGCAAAAATACATATCTTGTCGATGAAGCTTTCCTTATGAGTATACACATTAGTGCCCAACCCGGTCAAATTGCCCCTCTGGTTCTAATGCCGGGAGACCCTCTTAGGGCCAAATTTATTGCGACCGAGTTCTTGACCGCACCCAAACTGGTCAGCGAAACTCGTAACTGTCTATTTTATACGGGTCTTTACCATGGCAAAGAGATCAGTGTCGGAGCCAGCGGAATGGGTTGCCCCTCCATTGGAATTTATTCGTATGAGCTCTATACCGAATACCAGGTCAACACCATTATACGAATAGGAACCTGTGGTGCTTACGATGCCGGGCTACAACTATTTGACCTTATCAATGTAAGGACCGCGGTGAGCGAATCTACCTATGCGCTACATGCCTGGGGCATCGAAGGGTCTGCCATCGAATGTCAGGGAGACGTGTTTGATCGTATCAACTTACAGGCACAACAAATGGGCTTACCCCTACACCAAGGATCTATTCACTCAAGCGATGTCTTCTATTCAAACCAAGACGGTTTTTCTCCACTAGCCATGCAACAGGGGTGTTTGGCGGTAGAAATGGAATCCTTTGCCCTTTTTGCCAATGCAAAACATTGTAAAAAGAATGCGGCTTGTCTGCTTACCGTCTCGGACATAATCTCCGCAAAAAAGAAGATCAGTCCCGAGCAACGAGAAAAAGCATTATTGCCCATGATCGAGCTTGCCTTTGGCGCGGCCGAAAACTTGCTTGGCGTATAGAGATAGAAAAACGTTAGAGCTCAAACTGCTCGAAACCCTGGTTTAGTGATACCCCGGATTCTTTAGCAAATTGACCTACCTGCTTTACAAACTGAAAGGATCGAAGTTGCGATACTACCTGTTCAATATCTAAAGCAAAAATGCGGTCTTCGCTTGCAAAGCTCACATAATCACGTATATAAGAATGAGCAAATTCTAGAATTACAGAACTCTTAAGGGGTCTTCGAAACTCTATGGCCTGAGCGGCAGATAAAAGCTCTATTGCCAAAATATACTCCAGGTTATCGATTACCTGATTAAGTTTACGACCGCTGATACTTCCCATAGAAACATGATCCTCTTGTCCTAAAGAAGTGGGTATACTGTCGGCGCTAGCCGGGAAACAAAGCGTCTTATTTTCAGTTACCAAAGCCGCAGTAGTGTATTGAGGAATCATAAATCCGCTATTAAGCCCCACGTCTTTCATCAGTAGTACCGGAAGCCCCCACTTTCCCTCGAGCAACAAATAGCAGCGCCTGTCGCTGATATTCCCTAATTCAGCGGCCGCTACACAAGCGTAATCGAGCGGTATGGCCAAGGGCTGACCATGAAAATTTCCTCCGCTTATGGCCTCCCCATTTTCTAACAAAACGGGATTATCGGTTACTGCATTTAATTCGATCTGCGTTAATTCGGAAAGATGCAGCCAGCTATTTCTCGAGGCACCGTGCACTTGAGGCATGCAGCGAAGTGAATAGGGGTCTTGCACGCGATCGCAATCAACGTGGCTATTCATGATAGCAGAGTTTTGCAATAATAAGCGCAGTCGTTGGGCCACTAGTTGATTTCCGGCAAATGGACGAAGGGCGTGCAACCTGGCATCAAAAGGAGCTTTAGTGCCGGTGAGGGCCTCCAGACTCATTGCCCCAATAATGTCGGCCGCCTCCAAACAATTATGCAAACGTTGAACAGCTTTGACAGCAAACGATAAAATAAATTGAGTTCCGTTAATAAGTGCCAAGCCCTCTTTGGGTCCTAGTGACAAGGGCTGAATATTCTGTGCCTTTAGATAGTCCATGGCGGCCACCCGCTGATACCCTTGCTTATTTGACGCAGGAACCCATAGTTCACCCATCCCTATCAACGGCAAAAACAGATGCGATAATGGAGAAAGATCACCAGAGGCCCCCACGCTCCCCTTCTCGGGTACCACAGGAATCGCCTCTTGATCAATATGCCAAACGATACGTTCCAATGTAGAGAGACGAATACCACTGTGCCCCTTGGCCAACGAATGAGCCTTTGTGATAAGCATCAGCTTGGCTACCTCTACGGGCAAAGGCTGACCCACTCCAACGCTATGACTCTGCAAGATCTTGTGTTGCAAGGTAGCGGTATCTGATGCCGATATGGCCGTAGAGGCTAAAATGCCAAATCCGGTATTGATACCATAGACCGTCTTCCCTGATGAGACAATACTTTCCACAGCCGATTCAGATCGTTTGACAACGGCTGCTGTATCAGTGCTAATAACACCTTTACAAGCGCCACCGGCAATTGCCATTGCATCGGACACGGTTAAGGAATCTGTACCATAATGAAAGACAGCGGCCATGACTGTGGTTTGTTCCGCAAGTTAAAGAAATGTAACTTTGCGCAGCCGATATTGAATTGGTACTGGTCCGGTAGCTCAGTTGAATAGAGCAGCTGCCTTCTAAGCAGCAGGTCATTGGTTTGAATCCAATCCGGATCACGAAGAAGTCTCACCCCACTAGGTGGGGCTTTTTTTTATTTGCTCAAAAGCCCTGATAAAATTATTAAACTCCACTCCGTTAGAGAGTGCCAGTTTTTTCATAATTCGTTGCTTATGAGCAGACAGGGTCGAAGGAGCCAGTTTAAGTATACGAGCAGCTTCTTTCATGCTTTTTCGGCTGGCTATATGCTCTAGCACAGTCACCTCTCTTTGGGTAAGTTGATTAAGACGGGAATCCAGATCGGTAAAGACAAACCCTCCGCAAAGGATATTCATAATGATATTTTGCGGCACATACACTTTGCCTTCAAGAACGGCAGACAAAGCCGACAAGACCTCGCTGGTACTGTCATTTTTTAAGAAGGAGCCATCCAGACCATTGCGATAGGCTTTTACTACTTGACCCTCAAATTTTTCAAAAACGAATATGATCTTTTTTGTCGGGTCGCATTTCTTGATCTCCAAAAGCAACCCGATGGCATCCGTCTTTAAGGCATCCATATCCAATAAAATCAGATTACAATTTGTATCAATAACTCGTTGGAGGTTTATAACCCCTGGACGTTCCAGCTCGAATTGCATATTGCCGGAAAATTGTTGCAGAAGTTTTAATACTCCCTCTGCCAACAATTGCGTTTCAAAACACAATAGGACTTTCATTAAAACATCGAAAATTTAAACGAATCGCATGTCTATCAAACACTAGCGAAGCGATTGAAATTATCAGTTTGCCTCATCAAAATCCAGTCCACCTAGTTTTTATTTACAACTAGTAAAATTTGAATAATCTTTAGTTGATCACTAAAAAAACATTAAATAAATAATTTATTTAAATCAAAAAAAATAAGAGTATCCCTTGAAAGTTTTGAAAACAAATACGCTTACTTACGTATACACTAATTCTTTACTATGAATCCAACGATTAACCCGAACTTGATGAGATAGGTCAACATTTTAATCGCTATGTCACGTACCATATCGAGCAACTAGAAAGACAGTATCTCTTAGAGGAGCCCGAATTGCCCTTTGTACAATATTGCTTTCAACTCTTTCTTGATCACTACAGAAAAATCCATAGAGTCTCTCATAATAAGAATTAGCCCCTTTAAACCCAAAAAAAGGGAGTAACCAAGACGACACTTATCTTTGTTAAAACAGGTAGATGAAGGTATCGATCGAGCCCTCTTGGCTGGCAGCGCTCAATGAAGAATTTAAGAACCCCTACTTTAAGCAACTGGCGCTACATCTAAAAACAGAGAAGCTCCAAAATAAGGTCATTTACCCCCAAGGCAAGCTAATTTTTAACGCCTTTGATGCCACCCCCTTTCAGCAAGTAAAAGTGGTGATACTAGGTCAAGACCCCTATCATGGTCCCGGTCAGGCACATGGTCTAAGCTTTTCAGTACCTGAAGGGATTCCTTTGCCTCCTTCTCTCATCAATATTTTTAAGGAATTACAATCTGATGTTGGCATGGCCATGCCAGGATCCGGCAACTTGACCTCTTGGGCCAAGCAAGGTGTTTTTTTACTTAATGCATCGCTAACTGTTCGTCAAGGCGAGCCAATGAGCCATGCCCAAATTGGATGGGCCCTCTTTACCGATGCGGTAATTCGGCTATTAAGCCATAAAAGAGAGAACCTGGTCTTTCTTCTTTGGGGCAAATTTGCCAAAGAAAAAAAAGCCATGATCGACGAGACCAAGCATTTGGTGCTTACCGCAGCCCACCCCTCGCCTCTTTCCGCTCATCAGGGATTTCTGGGGTGCCGCCATTTTTCGGCTACCAATCAATTTCTGGTAAAAAAGGGGATAGATCCTATCGATTGGCAAGTCTAAAGAGGCGAAAGCCAACGGAAGCCAAGTTAGGACACCAGCATCTCAAAAGCCACTAAAGAAACGAGTTCTGTTTATCCGCAGGTCTTGCAACAGGGAGGCCTTTGGCGAGATCGTAAAGCTAAAGGAGCGGGTAAAGCCAACCGGAATCACATTGATGGCAAGTTGCCAGCAATGCAGGTCGCGGTTTATGGACATGGTCAGATATTGTATATCGCCTCTGGTCATGTCAACACTGGCCGACCCCGATAATTTCCACTTGGGAGTAAGATTAAAGCTTCCTGCCAGATTAAGACCACTTTGAAACTCTTTATCATATCCGCTAAAGTCGGGACGTAATCGACTGAAGAAAGAAAGGGAATAACTAAGATTGAGTTGCCACTGAATGTTAAAATCAACAAATTCATTGGGATTTTGCTGCATATAGTCTAACAGTCGCTGTTGATCTCCTTGCAATAAAGGATCATTGAGTCTTTCCTCCACTTGCTTTTTTCGCAACTCCTCCTTTTTGGGGTCCTTGGGCTTACTCTGAAAATTGGTACCAATGGCAATATTTCCCGATGTGATTCGTCCTAGCTTGAAACGTCCACCCTGCCAAGCATAACGACTAATCTCAAATCCGTTCTTATCGGTTTGATAGGGATTCAAACTGGTCGATGCATTGATATTGATCTTATCGAACAAGGTAGTTCGCAGGTAAAAAGGGATCTCACGAGAGAGATTCATAGAGTCGCGCAGTAGATCGTAGGTGGCGCTAAACCCGAAGCCATCGATCAACACCACTTTTTTGATGGCGGCTTTGCCCGTATCTTTTTTGGATCGATACTTCATCTCTAGATTGTTATCCAGACCAAATTGAATAGAGCCCGAGCGACGGGTAGAGGTATTATAGAGAAACTGCCCTCCCATATCGTTATAAAAAAGAACTCGTCCGGTCGTATCGACTTGGGTACTAAGAATACGGTTCTTGTTAACATCGGGGGTGTAACTAAGAGCCAGTTGTGGTCGCATAATGTGACGAATGGCCATAACACGCGAACGCTTAAACTGGTACATGCCGTACAAGGCGGTATTAAACCCCAGTGATACACTGGCCCGCTGATCAATAAACAATCCCTTTTGCGTGATGGTGTCGACCTTTTTACTGCTGGTATTCCAACGGTAGCGAGTTACGCGTTGTAGCCAACTTTGATTGTAGCTGATACCCGGAGAGACAATAACCCGTCCTCCCAAGATGGGTGGCAATGCCAGAACAATAGGAAGCGAATGATTAGCCATCCACTGGGCCGTATCGAGCAAGTACTGCATAAAGGGTTTTACCCCGTTGCGTCCATAGGTGAGCGTATCATAGAAACTAAAGGAGTTAGAAAAAGTTGCGTTATAGCCAATGGCCAGTTTCTCGTACCACTTTGCCGAACCCACCGCGTTCTTTCTTTCGAAAGGATAAATATTATTGAGGGTAAAAGCACCGTTAGGAAGTGAGATATTGATAAGTCCTATGTTATTGTTTTGATTATGGTTGGCGCTAAGGGAAAGGTTGTAAGGCTTATTCTTCCAGGTCTTCGAAAAAGTGATGGACGACCCCAGCATGTTTTGAAAAGGCAATACAGCATTGCCGGGTATGCTTCGATTGTATTTGGTAGACCCGGCATTCACATTGGCACTAAACGTTACGCCCGGGCGAGCACGGCTATCTACGGCATGCGTCCAAGAAATATTAAAGACACCCGTTTTATTAAAATCAGGGTCTCCTTTAAAATTTTGTTTAGAAGAACGAAAATCGATCCCAAAGCCGCCATTGTAACGATACCTTCTTCGGTACGTGGTGCGGGCACTGGTAGCCCACTCTCCGTAAGAGAAAATATCGGCCGTAAGCTGCGCATCCCAAAAATCATTAATCACCTTGTAATAACCGACCCCCTGCAAGCCAAGACCTCTTAATTCATCGTTCATAAAATTGGGGCGCATCAATCCTGAATGACGTCCCTGGTTGAGCGGATAAAACCCAAAGGGAACATAGATCGGCATGGGCACCCCCTCAAACTCCGGGTGGGCAGGGCCCGATACCGCCAGTTGTTGGTTGATCATCTTCATTTTACCAGATACAAAGGCAAAATGAGGCTCATCGAGCATGCAGGTTGTAAAGCGGGCCTCTTTGATGAAGGTGGTAGTGGGGCTTACTTTTTTAGCTTGCTCCCCAATGACCAACATCTCTCCCTGTTTTGTGTAGGTTTTTTTTGTGAGACCTACTTGCGAACGAATATTATACAGGATCGTATCGTTGGACATCTCGG
>JBJTWT010000086.1:0-21606 GCA_046081865.1 Sphingomonadales bacterium | reverse complement strand
TGCCGAGGCGGCCAGTGTGGGTATGGCAGCTCCGGGGCAAACTAATTGTTGCTGATTACCTCCACTAACAGGAGCGGTTAAAGAGCTATTGCCCACTATAACGGATAGCTGCACAGAAGGGGTCTGACAATTAGTATTGGTCGCATAAACAGAGACATTCCCGGACTGACTACCGGAAACGAACGAGACGCTGATCTGGTTAGTCCCCTGCCCTCCTACAATCGCGGCGCCCGCAGGAACGGTCCATACATATCCGGTAGCACCTGTAACGGGGTTGATACTGTAAGAAACCGGACCGGTACTACAGATGGTGGTCTCTCCTGTTATGGCTCCTAGAGCTCCCATATTACCTCCACCAGACGATGCAGTTACTGCAATAGCATTTGTTCTTTGGCTCTCGGCAGTAGTGACCGAACTTCTGCAGCGAATAGAATACCAATCGCTTTGCCCGGGCGTAAGTCCAGTGGCCGAATAACTATTGCTGGTAAGATTGCCTGCAAAAAGCACATACTCTCCATTGGCCTGATTAAGCCTGTAAATATCATAGTGCGTAGCACCCGCTACTGTAGTCCAGCTAAAATTGATCTCTCCTGCGGCACAGCTGGTACCATTACCAGAAAAACCGGTTACAGTACCCAAGGCTTTAAAAACGGCGTCGCTCTGATCGGACAAAGAGCCACTGGTCACTCGAATGCGCGCCTGCGATGTATTGATACCAGCGGGAACGGACCAGGTAAAGCGATTGGTGGTGCTGGCAATAGTATTGGAGATCAATAACCAGTTGGCGCCGTTATCTACCGAGTACTCTAGTGTTTGCGTCCCGGTAAGACCGAACTGATTCCACGTAATTACCTCTGAGCTGCCGGGAGAAAATGATTCACCCCCATTGGGATAGATCATTTCGATACGAGGCTGATCGACAGTCCACGTCAAAGCATATTGTTGGTTGGTGCCTGTAGCCACACTGGTACCCGTTACTTTAACCACATAGGTACCGGCGGCTGGATTATTGATGGTCACTTGTTCTACATTACTAACATTATCTATTCCGGTAGTAGCAGTAGCCGAAGGATTGTCTTTATCGAGTACCCAGGGCAAAAAAGTCGTAGTAGTATTGTTAACAGCAAGATCTAAGTTGTTGACCAATGCCGGATTGGCATTGGGAGCACCGGCCGGATCGTTCCAGTTCAACATTACATTTAGGCGGGCGGTATTGGGAGGAACGGTAATGGTCAATTCATTGAAGGCAGCATTGGCAACGGTGGTAACTACGTATCGATTGTCTTCAAGTACCCGAACGGCCTCCAACGCATCGATGCGGCCGTACCCAAACCGATAATCAGGTCCGGGATTACCCAGATCTTGAGCTGTATTTAATACAGCGCTCTTAATAAGGGCAGATGGCGGAAGTGTATTGCTATTGAGTTGCTTAAACCGCTCAACCAATAGGGCTACGGAGCCTGCCACCCCAGGAGTAGCCATGGATGTACCAGAGATCGTAGCGTAAGCGGTAGGCCCCGTGCTGTAGGTAGAGAATACATTGGTGCCCATGGCACTGATATCGGGCTTCACCCTTCCATCTTGCACGGGTCCAAAACTGCTAAAAGAAGATATCGCATCAGTAGAAGTGACGCTGGCAACAAGGATATTGTTTTTAGCAGACTTACCGCTGCCCGTTATCGTATGCCAGCCACCGGTACAAGAGGTTTGAGAATTCCCTGCAGAGTGTACATGTAAGTGAAAAGGAAAATTGTTCAAATTAAGATCGGTGGAGCGACTGGTAGCTGAATACCATACATTGGCTCCATTTATTCCACAGGTTGCAGTAGTTGCACCATAAGAGTGACTGCTCACTACAAGATTATAGGCCGGTATGGCAGCTGCGATCTCAGCCGATACATTACCATTAAAATCATAAGAGTACAATTTTGCATTGGGAGCCATACCTCTGGCATTGGGATTGGCGATTCCTTTTCCGAGTATAGTGCCGGAGCAGTGGGTCGAATGGTCACTGAAGGCCGCATTCTCGACCTGTGTAACGCGGCCGGTGGGTAAAAAATCAAGATGCTGCCCTATTGCGCCTCCATCCCAAATGCCAACATTAATGCCTTCTCCTTTAAGATTTCGAGGCCCGTCGCTAATAGGACTTACCCGGTGCAAAGAACGGCCTGGAAGATTTTCTTCTTTATTGGGTTCATCGATAAATTCAGCCCACTGCACTACCGAAAGACGCACCAATGATTTGAGTTGCGTAGCAGGCACCCGTACAACAAAACTTCTAAAGGGGGCATCTTCTCTGATCAGTTGTGCGCCCAGGCTGCTGAGCAAAGGCTCTATAGCAGAGCGAGTCATGGTCTCGTAGGTAATGATGGTAACATCGGCTTTGCCGGGTTCTATACTGGCATGGGCAGGCACCTTAGCATAGAAAAGATCAGGGATGGTCTTTTGAAGATCCTGAAATACAAACACCGATCGAACAGATAAGGAAGCAAAGGTTCTAGTATCAAAATCAGTGTTGATCTTGGCCGCATAGGCATAGTTGGGAAAATAATCCAGCAGCGTAATGCCGGATTGTGCTAATTGAAGGCGAAGCGACTCCGATGGAATATCATTGAACTGTAATACAGCATACCAAAAAGGGCCGTACTGTGCATTGCGAAATACAGAATCGGTACTGCGAGGTTTATCGGCATTGAGCTCGGGAACAAACGCGCCGGAACGCAGTTTTACTTGATAATCGCGAGGCTGCTGAGCCTGCAAGCATGAGCAAAAAAATAAAAGAAGAAACAATGCGGATATTCGCAAAAAAAATGCTTTCATCAGGGCTTAATTTTTGAGGCGATGAAATTACGCATATTCCCTCAAGCTCGTAAAAGCGTTCGACTTTTTTTACTCCTGTGGCACAAGCACTTATACAACTCACTGCTCCGCTAGTTTATTAACAACTTGTACACGTTACGGTGTACTCGTAAAGACCCGCTCGAATCTGCGCTGGCAGGGAGGTACACGCAAAATACCGGCAAGGGGGTCAACAATGGGCGCATAACAGGTTTTTTATCTTCAAAGCAAGACTGCAGATAAGTTGTATCCAGGCCTCCCCCCAGCAGCTTGTTATCCAAAAGCAGTGGCTCTTCTAGACGAATACAGCGTTCTTTACAGCATATCTACGTCTACTACCACTTGCACAGCTCGAAAATTTTGTTGACCCGTAAGCTGCACGATCAGCTCTTTTATATCGGCTTTGCACTGCGAAAGCAGGTTGGCGCGCCTCGGCAGCTTTAACAAGAGTTCTGTTCTGTATTGATTACGCACCCGGGCAACTACGGCGGGGGCCGGACCTACCATATAACTACCATAGCTTTTTTTAAATGCATTGGCAAAGGTTTGCGCCGCCCTGGCGCTCACCGGTTGATCCCTGTGGCGAAAACTCAATACAATCAATCGACTATAAGGAGGATAAAAAAACTCTTCGCGCTTGCTGATCTCTTCGTCGAAGAATGCACGGTAATCATGTGCCGTTACAAAGGCAAGGACCGGGTGGGCCGGCTGCGAAGTTTGAACGAGCACAGTGGCGGTCTGCTCCTTTCGCCCTGCCCTGCCACTCACCTGCTCCATTAATTGAAAGGCTCTTTCGTGCACCCGAAAATCCGTAAAATGCAGCAGCCCATCGGCATCGACCACTCCCACCAGGTCAACGCGATCTACATCCAATCCCTTTACCACCATTTGCGTGCCTACTAAAATATCGATCTGCCCTTGCTCGAACATTCGTACCAATTGCTCATGCGCTTGCTTTCCGCGAATGGCATCGATATCCATGCGAGCTATCCGGGCCGAGGGGAAAAGCTGCTGTAGTTCTTCTTCGATCAGCTCCGTTCCGAAATTTCGTTGTGTAAACGACTGCCCGCCACAATCGGTGCAACGGGTTACCACACCATAGGCCGAGCCACAGTAATGACAAAGTAATTGCTGCTTTTTTTTATGCAGCGTTAGCGAAACATCACAGTGACGGCAAGCCGGTATCCATCCGCATTGCGAACAAATCTGGTAAGGCACATATCCCCTTCGATTTTGAAATAAGATTAGCTGACGCCCCTGTTCGAGTACCCGCTCCATCGATTGTACTAAGAGGGGCGTAAGAAATCCGCCTACTCTTTTTTTTACCGGTACGGCACGTGTGTCAATAATTCGAATAGGCGGCAACGCAACGTCGGCATAACGCTGCGAGAGTGTGACTAATCCATATTTTTTTGTAAGGGCTTGTTGATAGGTTTCGACCGCAGGGGTCGCGCTTCCCAACAAAACCTTCGCCCCTATTAAGGTAGCCAGATAAATGGCAGCATCCCGTCCATGGTAGCGGGGCGCGGGCTCTTGCTGCTTAAACGAAGGGTCATGCTCCTCATCGATAACGATCAACCCCAGTTGTTTGAACGGCAAAAAAACGGCGGAACGAGCCCCAAGCAATACAGTAAGCTGCCCGGTGGCCACTTTTTGCCAAAGCTCTGCCCGTTCTTGCGGAGAGAACTTAGAGTGATACACACCAACCTGACCACCGAAACAATGCTGCAGCCTGCGCACGATCTGTGCCGTCAATGCGATCTCGGGTAACATATATAACACCTGCTCCCCACGTTGTAATGCCTCGCTGATCAACCGCATGTACACTTGTGTTTTTCCACTGGCCGTAACTCCATGTAATAGGCATACAGATAAAGATGACCAAGACTGCTTGATCTGATCAAAGGCCTTTTGCTGGTGAGTCGTTAGCGTAAAATCGATCGAATGAATAACGGGTAGATAGCTAAGGCGGTCTACTTGTTTGCAGTAAGCAACTAGAATTTCTTTTTCGATTAATGCATTCAGTAAAGTAGTCGTTGCCCCTACTCGTTTTAACAAGGCCGCAACAGCGACCTCACCACACTTTTGGTGCAGCTCGAGATAAGCCAGTAGTACCGCAAGTTGCCGAGGCGCTCCCTTCCACGTGTTTAAAAGCGCAGCGAGCTTCTCTTCTACCTCATAATTATTGCCCAGCCGAACGAATCGCTCGACCTTTGCTTGAACCGCTGCAACCGCATCGCCCGAAACGGTGCGAAATGGAGCCGGAAGGGCTGCGGCCATCACTTCGCCCTCCGAACAGAGGTAATACTCCGCCATCCACTCCCATAAACGCAAGGTGTGTTTGTTTACAAAAGGAGTTGTATCTAACAACAGGATGATCTCTTTTACCCGAAGGCCCTCAGGAACCTCGCTGCCAATTGACTTAACGATACCGACATATCGTTTATTTTTTCCTAGGTTGACTAAGACCCGCTGGCCGGATTGCAACTGTGTTTGCAAGGCAGCCGGCACAGACCATGTGTAATTCTGCGGAAGGGCAGCCGGCACAATTACCACTGCATATTGCTTACTATAAATTGCGCGCGCTATCATCAACACACTAATGTAGCAAGAATTCAGCTCATAGGCGATGATCCGATCCAAGCAGCGTTGTATGCGATCAATTTTTGATGCATAATGGCATAAACGTCATTGCGCAGGCGGGCGACTTCGTCGACACCGTACCCTTCTACTGATATTTCTTCGAGGTAAACGGCCCTGCTGGGACCCGGCGTTAGCGAGGCTAGTCGACTGTAGTGCATTCGATCAAATGCATCCAAGAACAAGATGGGCTTAATGGGTGTTCCGGTCTCGAGCGCTACACGAAAAGCACCATCATAAAAGGATTTTAAGGGTAGATCGCCCATATTGAATGTACCCTCCGGAAAAACGAATACCGAGATCTTTTTTTGCAGTAATGTCTTTAACCGCTTGACGCTGGCCGACCTACTCTCGGGGTCGCTTCGGTCTACCATTACGCAGGCATTACGATAGATATAACCAAAGATCGGCAAGGCGGCCGTCTCTGCTCTGGCCAGGGGCCTAAAATATTGGCGAATGGCCTTGACCAAAATAACGGCATCAATATAAGAAATATGATTGGCCACAAAAATGTAAGGACGCTCCTTATCGTGGGGCACTTCGAATACGGTGCGGTGTCGCATGCCGATCAACGCCATCCAGGCATCCGCCCACCACCGACAAAGTCTGATCGATCGATTACCCCCTGCTACCGGTCCTCCCCACGATGCCACTAAAAAAAACGGGAATAGCAAAAGCATCAACGCTACAAAGGTCAACAGCGCATACATATTGTACAAGAACAAGACGGATCTTTTCATAGTATAGGTAACAAAACGAAGATACAGTTTAAGACCTATCTAAGCGGGATGTTCTACCTTTGCACCCATGTCTTCGATTCGCTCTGTCGCTTTTCATACCCTGGGCTGTAAGTTGAACTACTCCGAGACCTCTTCGCTTGGGCGAATGCTCGAAAAAGAAGGATTCGAAAAAAAAGAGTTCGATCAAGCAGCCGATGTGTATGTCATTAATACCTGTTCGGTAACCGACAATGCCGATAAGGAATGTCGCCAGCTGGTCAGAAGAATCCAGCGAAGAGCCCCAGAGAGCTATGTAGTCATTACCGGTTGCTATGCCCAACTAAAGCCTAATGAGATTGCCACGATTCCGGGAGTAGATCTGGTCTTGGGGGCGGCCGAAAAATTCAATTTACCCTATCACATAAAAAATCTTCAACAACAAGAAGGCACAAAGATCTGCAGCTGTGACATAGAAGACGTACGTGACTTTACGGCATCGTGGTCTTCGCAAGATCGTACCCGTAGTTTTTTAAAAGTGCAAGACGGTTGCGATTATAACTGCTCGTTTTGCACCATCCCCCTAGCAAGAGGAAAAAGCCGCAGCGACAGCATTGCCAATGTGGTGGCCAATGCGCGAGAATTGGCTGCGACCCAAACGAAAGAGGTCGTTTTGACCGGCGTTAACTTGGGCGACTTTGGACAACCCGGTGAGGATTTCTTTCAACTGGTGCAGGCGCTGGATACCGTTGAAGGCATCGACAGGTACCGGATCTCGTCGATCGAACCTAATCTACTTACAAACGAGATCATCGACTTTGTAGCGAAGAGCAAGCGCTTTATGCCCCATTTTCATATTCCATTGCAAAGCGGAAGCGATCGTATACTGGGGCTAATGAGAAGACGCTACAAAAGAGCGCTCTACACCGAGCGCATTGAATGGATCAAACAATGCATGCCCCATGCTGCCATTGGGGTAGATGTGATCGTTGGATTTCCCGGAGAGACAGAAGAAGAATTCGCTGAAACATATTCGTTTTTAGAGCAATTACCCGTTACTTATTTACATGTGTTCACATATTCGGAGCGAGACAATACGCATGCGCTATCGTTGCACAACAAGGTTCCTACTTCGGTTCGGCAAGAGCGCAATAAAAAACTTCGTAACCTCTCTTTTATCAAGACCAAACAATTTACCGCTCAATTTTTTGATACGGTGCGACCGGTCTTATTCGAAAAAGCAGAACACGAGGGAATGATAGAGGGCTACACCGATAATTATATTCGCGTGCAAACCCCCTACCGAAGCGAATGGATCAATACGATCGTGGACTGGAGAATTTAGAATTTTACCTACATTCGCTCTCCCGGAACGTTAGCTCAGTTGGTTTAGAGCACTACTTTGACAGAGTAGGGGTCACTGGTTCGAGTCCAGTACGTTCCACTTCTTCTAATTTACCATTTCACCCCAAATTTTTATGTATGACCAAGTCTGCCTGGCTGTTGCTATTACTGATGACACTTTATACGCCTGCTTCATTTTCTCAAGGTAAGGATGCCCCCTACCCTGGCTGTGGTACCATCACCATAGAAACCCGGCTACCGGGAGCAGCGGCATTTTCTTCTTGGAGCGGATATATTGAAAGAGAAGGGATTCGTTTGGATCGCACCGATCCGATATTTTTTCAGCTCAATACGCTACCCATAACCATGAAAAAATCTAACTGCGAGTATTTTATAGAGAGCAGCGTAAACGATAGAGGGGATATTCGCATTCAGATGAAGTGGAAGAAGTTGGTGGCAGATAGTACCCAGCAAGGGTCTCCCGACTACCAAAAATGGGCCTATGACCCTGCAAAAAAATCGATTCCCTTTACCTTGTACAATGAGATTATGCGACTGGTCGATAACTTTGGCAATTACTTGGTTTGGTATAATCGCTAAGCACACTTGACACAGGCAAAAGAAAAAAGGGTTACCAGTGGTAACCCTTTGATTTTCAGTGGGAGCTGACGGGTTCGAACCGCCGACCCTCTGCTTGTAAGGCAGATGCTCTAAACCAGCTGAGCTAAGCTCCCTTTTTGCGGATGGCAAAGATAAGGGGGGGCTTGCATTTGAACAAAGGTTTTTACAAAATAGCCCCTTGCCTAATTTTGTAGTTATGAAAGCTTACCAAGAAGATACCCGTTCGCTACCCGTGGAGGATATCCATCTAATGACCGATATGGGTGCCCCCTCTCAACTCATTGTTTGGAATGATGATATAAACACCTTTGATTGGGTCATTGTCACATTGGTAGCAATATGTGGCCATACAGAAGAACAAGCCGAACAATGTGCTTACCTGATACATTATAAAGGAAAATATGCCGTTAAAAAAGGAGAATTCGAGACCCTAAAACCCATGTGCGATGCTATTGTTGATCGAGGCATCAATGCCACCATCGAGACCGTTGTAAGCTGATTGTCATAAGGGCAAAACCGGGTATTTTTGTGGCCCATGGAGTTGAGTAAAAATTTTGAGCACGCTTCGGCAGAAAGCAAATGGTATCGGCACTGGATCGAGAATGGCTATTTTCACTCAGAGCCCGACAACCGGGAACCCTTTACGGTTGTCATCCCCCCTCCTAATGTTACCGGGGTACTTCATATGGGGCATTGCCTCAACAATACTATTCAAGACATACTGGTTCGCAGGGCTCGCATGCAAGGAAAAAACGCTTGCTGGGTACCTGGAACCGACCATGCCTCCATTGCAACAGAAGCTAAAGTAGTACAACTGCTGCGCGAAAAAGGAGTCGCGAAGGCTACCCTTAGTCGCGATGAGTTTTTATCGCATGCCTGGGAATGGAAAAACAAGTATGGTGGTATCATTTTAGAACAGCTAAAAAAAATGGGATGCAGTCTTGATTGGGATCGCACGCATTTTACCATGGACCCCGACTACTATCAAGCGGTCATCAATGTATTTATCGAACTCTACAACAAAGGGTATATCTATCGGGGTAAGAGAATGATCAATTGGGATCCGCGGGCAAAAACAGCGCTTAGCGACGAGGAGGTGATACGTAAGCAAACACAACAGACCCTCTATCACTTGCGCTACCAACTCGAGGGAGAGGGCAACGAGTATATGACAGTGGCCACTGTGAGACCCGAGACCATCATGGGTGATACGGCGATTTGTGTACATCCTGATGATCCCCGATATCAATCACTACTGGGTCGATTTGCCTTTGTTCCCTTGATCAATCGGCGTATCCCAATAATTGCAGACGAGTATGTAAGCATGGACTTCGGAACCGGCGCACTCAAAGTAACACCGGCCCATGATATCAATGACTATCAACTAGGACAAAAGCACGGACTTGAGATCATCGATGTGTTCAATGACGATGGTACCCTAAGTCAAGAGGCGGGTATTTATGTGGGAAAAGACCGATTCGAAGTGCGCAAACTCATTGCCAAAGAGCTCGAAGAAAAAGGATTTCTTGAAAAGACAGAAACATACAACAGCGAAGTAGGATATAGTGAACGCACCGACGTGGTCGTAGAGCCGCGACTTTCCTTACAATGGTGGGTCGACATGAAAAAGATCAGTGGACCCGCTTTAGCGGCGGTCGCCAATGAGGATATAAAGTTTTATCCCGCCAAGTTCAAAAACCTTTACCGCCATTGGATGGAGAATATCAAAGATTGGTGTATATCCAGACAACTTTGGTGGGGACATCGCATACCGGCCTGGTATGATGAACAAGGCCGTGTAGTAGTGGCCGCTGACCTTGCTGCTGCGCAAGACCAGTACGAAAGATTACATGGCAATAAACCCCCATCGCTCCGTCAAGACGAAGATTGTCTTGACACCTGGTTCTCGTCATGGCTTTGGCCATTTGAGGTATTTAAAGGATACAGCCAACCAGGAAATAAAGAGATTGCCTATTACTACCCTACCAATACCTTGGTAACCGCACCGGAGATCATTTTTTTCTGGGTAGCCCGCATGATTATGGCAGGATGTGAGTTTCAAGGACAGATCCCTTTTAAACAAGTTTACTTTACGGGTATTGTGCGAGATAAACAGGGCCGAAAAATGAGTAAGAGTCTTGGCAATTCGCCCGATCTGTTGGCACTGATCGATCAATATGGTGCCGATGCGGTTCGCTTTGGCATTATGATCGCTTCGCCTGCCGGCAATGACCTGCTGTGGGACGAAAGCACTAACGAACAAGGATTGCATTTCAACAATAAGATCTGGAATGCGCTAAAACTGGTGCGTAGTTGGGAGTCCAGACAAACAAGCGATCCCACGATTACTACCCCTTCGTTAGCTATCGATTGGTTTGAGAGCCGACTGTGGCAGGCGCGTGCCATCCTCGAAGAGTTGTATGGAGAGTACAAGCTAAGTGAAGCCCTCAAAACCATCTACTCGCTAATATGGGACGATTTTTGCAGTTGGTACTTAGAGTGGGTCAAACCCGGATTTGAGCAACCCCTTTCTGCCACAACGTACAACAGAACGATCTATTTTTTCGAAGAGTTAATGCAACTGCTTCACCCCTTTATGCCATTTATTACAGAAGAGGTGTTTCATCAACTTAAGCCCAGACAAGAAGACCTTACCATTCGTCCACTTCCTCCCTTCCATGCAACCAATACAACGTGGTTATCGGCAGGAGAGCTTTTAAAGCAACTGATCTCTGCCGTACGCGATGCCCGCAATAAAAATCAGATCAAACCGAAAGATCCGGTAAAGCTCCACATTGAGTCAGAAACACCGGAACTGATCGAACCCATCGTTGCCTTGCTATACAAGCAAGTCAATGCCGATTCGATTCGCTGTGAAAAAAATATCGGGTCGGTAGCCAACAGTATCACCGTGGTAGTGGGTAAACAAAAGATCTTTATCGAAACAACAATCGCACTCGATGCCGGATCGCAAAAAGAAAAACTGACCAAAGACCTCGACTATTTAAAAGGATTCCTGGCCAGTGTAGATAAAAAACTAAGCAACGAGAAATTTGTAAAAAACGCCAACCCCTCGGTCATAGAGAACGAGCGAAAGAAACAAGCCGATGCCTTAACAAAGATCCGGCTGATCGAAGAGAGTTTACGAACGCTGTCCTAGTGGCGTTACTCAAAAAAGCGTAACCGGCATTATAAATTCGGCAAACCATCCCCGGTAGCCATCGAACTGGTCTCTATCAATTAGATAATTGAGACGAAATCCAACACTAACGGGATGCTGATTCCACCATTTGGTATCAAAGAAGAATTCGGCACCGGCGCTGCGCTGAGGGGCTGTCTGACTTTTATTACGGGAGTAGACCAGCATATAATCGTAAAACAAATTAGCCCTAACGCGGCTCAGATAGACTATGCTCGCAAGCCCGAAATCGGGCATCCAAATGGGAAAATGATAGTTGATGCCCGTCTTCCACATTCGACTAAAATAGCGACTGGTATACCCACGACTATAGGCCAGACGATTACCGAAACTCAGCTGCCCCAATGTATCTCGCTCTTGCCACGATCCCTGTAGTACCAGATGATGCTGGGGAGTAGCGCCCGGTAAAAAAATAGTGGCCGTAGCATTGAGCTGTCTTCCTTTAAATGAAGAGACACTATGCTGCCCCAACAAGGCCCACTGAATTCCCCACCGAGGAAAAATATGTTGCAAGGCCTGTTGTGTCGTAAGTGAAAATTGCAAGCTGTGAAGCAAATAGCTAAAAGTGACAGATCCCAGACTATCGCGGTAAGGACCCTTATAAAAATCGTTTCGTAACACATAGTAGCTACCCACATTCAAACTTCTGTATACCCTACCCTTTACATCCTGTAAGGGTAGGCTTACTCCTACCCGGGTATCAAGCTGAGACCAAGCCCGACGAAGTCCTCTTACTACGGCGGATCTTTCAAAATTATAATTGGTGCCAAAAGTAAGCTGCGGAAACCACCCGGCATAGGTAGCGGAAGTCCCTATAGAATGACTTTTTTCATTCTCGTTATACTCATAAGAGATCTCTGTTTGCAGGGTGTTGAGCACATTCTCTCCGTACAGGGCAAATCGAAAAAGGGGGTCTTGGTAATCGGGTCGCCAGCTATGAATATTGATGAGACCGGTTGACTTTTTATACTGTGTGGCGGGCAGTGTATCTTGCGTGCTGTGCGAATTGACAAAGCCAGATAGAAAGGAGTGTTGCTGCTGCCCTGTACCGGCCACCCCATAAGGAATAGCACTGCGAATGGAATCGATATTGACAGTTTTCCATAGCCCAGCGTCATAGTCGGCCACTCTCACTTGAATTCCCTCAGCAGTAGGCTCAGACCAATACAGCTTATCGTCACTTGCATTTATATTGTATTTACCGACACCCCCAGTAGTTACTTGCCAAACTGTTTTATCGCTAAAACGGTAACAATACAGAAGGTCGTTTCCTGAAAAGCCCGCGGTAAAGAAAACGGAACTATTGTAAGGATACAGAAAGCCCATCGAATAGGGCAAGAATGGCACCAAGACCTCCTCTTGGCCATTAACAAGCGAAAGTTTGAGTAGTGCCATGGCCCCCTGCTGATTACGAACAGCCGTAACAATGGTCGTATCGGTTAAGAATTTTGGATCGGTATAAAAATATCCCGAAGGGGATGTAAGAGTGGATAGTTTCTTTCCGTCAATGGCAGAGAGCAACTCTAACGAGTGTCGGCCCGATTCGGAAACCTGCACTGCGATTACCTTACTAAGATTGGGAGAAATATCGGGAGTAAAATAGCGTGTGTGATGAGTTAGCTCCTTTTGTTGACCGCTGTGAATGTCGAGAATACGTAGTGAACTGTAACTGACCCAATGCCAGCGAGGATCTTTTTCATAAGCGGCATAAACGATCTTACCCTGCCGGTATCCAAAAGGCTGATCAATGGCTATGTCCATGGTACGCAAGAGCCGCTCCTTTCCGTTGCTGACCAGATAGAAACCGGGCCTGTGAATACGACTGCTTTTTTGTACCAGCATGGTATCGCCCCCTACCCAATAAGGATATTGCCTGTCGGTCGCATAACGCCTCTGTGTCTTAAGTAACCAAACAGGCACGGTGGGCTCATTGGCGGGTTGTTGCTTACGATACCACTTGAACGCATTTTCTCTAAACTCACGATAAGAAAGATGGGTCGTCTTGGCGATCGCTTGCTGAAAGGGATAGCAAAGAGACGAGAACGAAGCCGCCCTTTTAATAACAGCAGGCCAGAACTTTTCTCCGTAGGTCGCTACCCCATAGTTTACCAAAAGATATCCCAATTCATAATGATCGGGAACCACATCCTTCAAAGAGCCGTTGCGAAGCTTTAGCCAAGAATATTTCTTTCCCCCCTGCCACAGCACCGGAAATGCATTCATGAACTGTGGAAGTCTGCCCCTGCCCTGTGTACTCAATGCCGATTCCTGCCACGTGGCATCTCCCTCAAAAAACCAATTGGGGACTGCGGCATTGATGGCCAGATCGTATCCCTGTTGCCCCAGCAAAAAGCGGGCTGCCTTGCTAAGTCCTACATTCATGTTATTGATCTGCTCCACATGCCGATATTCATGCAATGCCAACAGGTCGCTCCATCCCAGAGCTCCACTGGTAAAGTTGTTCAAATTTGGCATCATCATCCATTCACTGCGAAAAGGCCCCAGTTGTACATACGCATTGGAGATGACCGGACTTTGTTGAAGTACAATGTCGATGGACTGCCACTTGTTACCTAAGCGAAACGAATCATACGCGGCTAATTGACGAACCAGGGCCATAGCACGCTGTGCCTGGCTATCAAGCCCTGGCGCATAGATAACACGAACGGTATCGGTGGCGAGTTGTCGCCAACGCTGTCGGGCAGGATTGCCTCCCAATGGCTGAGCCAAGACCACCGTGTTCAAAACTATCAGCCCGATCAACAACTGTAATGAACGCATAGCAGGGTAATTGAAATAAAGTTACAAAGCCCGCGGGATTCTATCTTTGCATCTATGGCAGAAGATCTAAACATTATACAAGGCAGCAAAGAGGACCAATACCTGAGTCTGCTTCCGCAGCTAAGGGAGCTGCTGGAGGGAGAGAAAGATTTCACAGCCAATATGGCTAATACCTGTGCCGCCCTCAAGGAGCAGTTTGGCTGGCTTTGGGCTGGATTTTATCTGGTCAAAGAAAACGAGCTGGTGCTGGGTCCGTTTCAGGGACCGGTAGCTTGCACCCGTATTCAAAGAGGAAGAGGCGTATGTGGGGCTTGTTGGCAGCAAGAAAAGACCATTGTGGTAGAGGATGTTCACGCTTTTCCCGGTCATATTGCATGCAGTAGTCTTTCAAGATCAGAGATAGTAATTCCCCTGCTCTACCAATCGCAAGTAATAGGTGTGCTCGATGTGGATAGCGAAAAGTTGGGAGATTTTGATGCAACAGATCAGCGCTATCTCGAAGAGGTTGTCGAAATACTGCTCTCTACGTATACCGACTCACACACAAAAATCTAGCGGAGATTTTTTAGCATGTCATCTGTCATGGCGTCCAGATCATATTGGTGCTTCCACCCCCAGTCCTTGCGGGCCGCCCCATCATCAATGCTTTGCGGCCAACTATCGGCAATAGCTTGCCGATAATCGGGCTGATACGATATCGAAAAATCGGGCAACTGGCGTCTTATAGAGACAGCGATCTCAGCTGGAGAAAAACTCATGGCAGAGAGATTATAGGAGGTACGAATAGCAACCCGTTCGGTAGCGACCTCCATTAGCTCGGTGGTAGCCCGTATGGCATCGGGCATATACATCATGGGCAGGTAGGTATCCTCCTTTAAAAAACAGGTATACGTTCCCCTATCAAGAGCTTCATGAAAGATCTCCACCGCATAGTCTGTGGTGCCACCACCCGGCTCGGACTTATAAGAGATTAGTCCCGGATAACGAATACTTCTTACATCCACTCCAAAACGTTGCCAGTAATAATGACACCAGAACTCACCGGCATACTTACTGATGCCATAGATGGTCGTGGGCTCGATGATGGTTTGTTGAGGACAATGCACACGTGGAGAACTAGGACCAAAAACCGCGATGGAAGAGGGCCAAAATACTTTACTTAATTTTTCTTCGCGTGCAATATCCAACACGTTCAAAAGCCCTTGCATATTTAGATTCCAGGCTAGTGAAGGATTTTTTTCTCCTGTCGCAGAAAGGATCGCCGCCAGCAGGTATATCTGGGTGATATTTTGCCGAATTACTTGTACATGCAACATCTCCTTATTCATCACATCTAACGACACATAGGGCCCCGTTCCTGCCAGCAACGAGTTCTGCTCCCTAAGATCGGCCGCCACCACCTGCGATGCCCCGTACATTTTTCGAAGAGCCAATGTTAGTTCTACCCCAATTTGCCCCGAGGCCCCAATAACTAGAATTTTCTCTTTGTGCATGGTCGGAATTTATTTGGCAAACTTAGCACTACTTTTGTAACATGACATCGTTTCTGCAACCCCTGTTTGCCGGTCAATCGTATAACGAGAAAAACTTTTTTTTGCTGGCGGGCCCCTGTGTGGTAGAATCTGAGCCACTGGTCCTGGAAACCGCTGCTGCCTTAAAGGAGATCTGTTTCCGACTGCAAATCCCTTTTGTATTTAAAGCCTCGTATAGAAAAGCAAATCGCTCCAGTGCCGAATCATTTACCGGAATCGGCGATCTGGCCGCGCTCGACATATTGCAACAAGTACGGCAACGACTCCAAATTCCCATTGTAACCGATATACATACTGCCGAAGAAGCCCATCTGACTGCCCCGTATGTAGACATATTGCAAATACCTGCTTTTTTGTGTCGTCAGACCAATCTGTTAGAAGCGGCCGGTCGTACGGGCAAGATCGTCAATATCAAAAAAGGACAATTCGTTAGCGGACCTGCTATGAAATTCGCAGCTGAAAAAATCGAGAAGACCGGCAACAAAAATGTGCTGTTGACCGAGAGAGGTACCACCTTTGGCTATCAAGATCTGGTAGTTGACTTTAGAAACATTCATTGGATGAAAGAACTGGGCTATCCCGTTGTGATGGATGTAACGCACTCCTTACAACAGCCCAACCAGGCAGCCGGAGTAACGGGTGGTCAACCCGAATTGATAGAGACCCTCGCTTGCGCCGCGATAGGGGCAGGTGCCAACGGACTTTTTATAGAGACACACCCCAACCCCTCTCTCGCCAAAAGCGACGGAGCCAATATGTTAGCTCTCGATAAGATGGAAACGCTGCTAAGGAAACTGGTGCAGATCCGCTCGGTGCTTACCTAAGGTCTTCGATGTTAATGCCAGGATATTTGGTCTTGTCAAAGGCAAACAAAGCATCGGCAGCCGGCACATTTGTTTTCATGCTCGTGACAGTATAAGAATAACGATTACCGGCATTCTCCAGTACCCGCGTGCTGTACATAGACTTGGCTACTTTATTGATCTGCAAGTAAACCGTGTGAAAATTCTTTGATTTATCGACCGGACTCAATTGTATTTCTTGTATTTGCTTGCTGCCTACTTTTTTCTCGCCATTCAACATGTATAAAAAATCTTTGTCGTAAAAATTAGAAAATAGCTTTTGCGGAGTGATCATACCCCCCGAAGCGTCGAGGGTGCTGATCGTAACCTCATTGGCCGCTTTATCGATATTCCAAACAGTGACCCCGTTACAGATAATCTCTTGCCCGCTAAAGTTGAGACGATATTTGGTCCCCTTCATGGTAATGGTGCCATTCTTGGTCGATAAGACCTTTCCGGCGGCATTTTCTACTTTATACGTAAAGGAGGCTTGTACGGTAGAAAAAGATTTGAATTTGGCACTAACCGCATCTAAGATCTTTTTGGCTTCGGGATCGTTGCGTGCAACGGTCTTTGACTGTGCCAAAAGCAAACTGCTTTGCAAAGAGGCCAGTAAAAGGACTAGGATAGCTTTTTTCATGCAGGGGTTTTACAAGAGTAAAAGGTGCCGCGAAGATATATCAAAACCCTAATTAGACGCATCCAAGACCAGCGCCTTTCTAAAGCGCTCAAACTTAACAGGATGCTAACAGATATTACGATCCAAGCTGGTCGAGGTGGCGCTGCAGGTCGGCCTCAGTCTTAACCAGAACGTCACGAGGTTTACTTCCTTGGGCCGGACCAACCACCCCGGCAATCTCTAATTGATCCATGAGGCGCCCCGCTCGGTTATAACCAAGCTTCATGCGGCGTTGTAGCAAAGAGGTTGAACCGGTCTGGTGTTGCACGATCAATCGGGCCGCATCATCAAAAAGAGAATCCCGATCGTTCATATCCAATTCGCGCCCCTCCATCTCCTTTTCGTCTACATACTCAGGCAACAGAAATGCCTGCGGATATCCTTGCTGATCGCTGATAAAATCGACGATCTGCTCCACCTCCGGTGTATCTACAAAGGCGCACTGCAAACGAGTGAGCTCTCCAAGATGAGAAATAAGCATGTCTCCCTTACCGATCAACTGCTCGGCACCCCCCGTGTCCAGAATGGTACGTGAGTCGATCTTAGAAGAGACCTTAAAAGCTATACGAGCCGGAAAATTGGCTTTGATGGTTCCGGTGATGATGTTGACAGAGGGGCGCTGGGTGGCGATGATAAGATGAATACCAATGGCACGGGCCAGCTGTGCCAGCCGGGCAATGGGCGTCTCTACTTCTTTTCCCGCCGTCATGATCAGATCGGCAAATTCATCGATTACCAGTACAATAAAGGGCAGATATTGATGTCCTTTTTGCGGGTTGAGCTTTCGCTTGATGAACTTCTCGTTGTACTCCTTGATGTTGCGAGCCCCGGCCTCCTTTAACAGGTCGTAGCGATTATCCATCTCAATACAAAGGGCATTGAGGGTATGGATCACCTTTTTGGTATCGGTAATGATGGCATCTTCCTCTCCGGGCAACTTAGCTAAAAAGTGTTTTTCGATATGACGATAAACGCTCAACTCGACTTTTTTGGGATCTATGAGAACGAACTTTAGCTGAGAGGGATGCTTCTTAAATAGTAGTGATACCAGTATCGCATTCAAGCCCACCGACTTACCTTGTCCGGTGGCACCGGCCATTAACAAGTGCGGCATGGAGGCCAGATCTACAATATAATTTTCATTGTCAATTCGCTTACCGATACCGATGGGTAAGCTGTAATTGTTATGCTGAAATTTTTCCGAAGACAGCAAGCTTCGCATACTCACGACCGTCTTTTTGATATTGGGCACCTCAATACCAATGGTGCCCTTACCGGGAATGGGCGCAATGATACGTATACCTAATGCGGCAAGACTAAGTGCAATGTCATCTTCGAGATTTTTGATACGCGAGATACGTACACCGGGTGCAGGAACGATCTCATAGAGTGTAACGGTGGGTCCAATGGTGGCACTGATCTTTTGGATCTCGATCGCATAATTGCGCAGGGTATTGATGATCTGATTTTTTTGATTTTCCAGATCGTTGTTGTCTTGTACGATCTTATCAGAGCCGTGTTGCTCAAGTAAAGTAAGCGAGGGATATTTATACTGGCTTAGATCAAGAGTGGGTTCGTAAGGAGGCAGATTTTCTGTTACTACCTCCTCTTCTGCTGCTGCATCAAGGGGGGTGGTTTTTATTTCGAGCTCCAGGTCTTCCCCGTCAGAGGTATCACCATCATCAACCGAGACTTCATTCTCCTCTGTAGAAGGCGTCGGCTCCGCTACCGGAATATCGGCAACCAATGTGCCCGTATCGTGAATGGGCAGCTCAATGGGAGCAGAGACCAAGGAAGTATCAAGAGACTCGTGACTCGCCGCGGCAGCGCCAGATTCGGACATCTCAACGCTACCGGGAGCCGATTCGTGGTAGATAAGTGGCTTGGCCCCGGCCGCATACATCTCATTGATGGTTTGCCCTGTAACGGGTGGCACAAAGGAAGCCGGTAGTGGTTGGAGCTCCTCTTTTTGCTCAGTCGAGGGGACTTTCTCCTCTTCTTGATCTGTTGTGGCTTCTTCGGGTTGCCCTGGTGCATCGACAGTCTCATCTTCGGTGTCCATGACGGGACCGGGCCTACTAAGATTAAATCGGGGATTGAACTGCCAGATAACATAAGCGATCACTATAACAAAGAGAGCGGCTCCGGCACCAAAAACACCCAGCGCCCCTTCTAGCTCACGGGTCAATAAATTGCCTACCCCTCCGCCAAAGGCAAAAGCACTGTTAGAAAATAAATAAGACATCGATACCGACAATACGGTGGTACCAATCGTCACATATTTGAGATTTCGCCAGATTGAAAATACTTTTTGTCTAAAGAGTAAATTGACCCCTACCACAAAAAAGAATGTGCAGACTAAAAAAGATGCTACTCCAAAGGCCTTAAAGAAAAAGAAATGAGAGACCACGGCCCCTAGTCTACCCAACCAGTTGAGTGCCGGCTTCTCTTCGTATAGCAGCGCAGAAAATCCTTGTTGTGCTATTGCCTGGTCTTGTTTCCAGGTAAAAAGGTAGGAGGCAAAAGAGATGAACAAAAAAACAGATAGTACCAGAAATATAACGCCTACGATCTTTAAAGTTCTTTCATCGCGGGCCAAGGCAACCCAGTCGATGGCGGCCTCTTTCTCGGTACTAAAATCGCGTAGTTCTTTGGCGGAGGCCTTATTGGTCGTTTCGGATTTTTTAGCGGTATTGCGAAGCTTATTGGCCATCCTTACAAATATAATTAGTTTATCTGTTTGCGAATTAGACCCCAAGAAAGAAGCAACCATCCCCCTACAAAAAATAAACCACCTATCGGAGTTAGCACTACCAACCAGGGAAGGGAGAAAGAAAAGATCTTACCGGCCGTAATCACAAACAGGGATCCACTAAAGAGAACGATGCCGGTCATAAAACAAGTTGCGATCCATAGGTACTGACGATCGGTAAAGCGATCTTTTGCTGCCCAAAGTATCATAAGGGCAAGCCCATGCCACAGCATGTATTGTACGGCTGTCTTATACGTTTCCATAATGGCAGGATCGGTAATGAGCTTTTGTAATCCATGAGCTCCAAAAGCCCCGGCCAACACTCCTAATGCCATAACCAAAGCCCCCACGGCACCAAAAAAATTATGCATGTGATAAAGTTTGTAAAAGCAAGGGCAGATCGATCGTTTCTTGCTCGATCCGGACCTGTGCCTGTTCGTAGTAGAGCCTGCGGTCAGCCATCTTTTTTTGTATAAAGGCTAACAACTCCTGATCTGATAGCGATCGCAACAAAGGACGTTGCTCGCGTTCGGACATTAACCGCCTGGCCAATATTTCTACAGCGGGATGTAACCAAACCACAAGACCAGAGCGCTTCATGTATTCGATATTATTAAAAAAACAAGGAGTACCTCCTCCGCAGGCCATCACAAATTGTGGTTGCTCTTCAGTTATCTGATGAAGACAGTCTTTTTCTATGACCCTAAAAGCTTCTTCCCCTTTTTGAGCAAAGAGCTGTTCAATGTTCGATCCCTGGTTTTTTTCTATCTCACGATCGAGATCGAAAAAATCAAACCCGGCCTCGTTAGCCAAACGAGGACCCCAGTATGATTTTCCGGAACCCATAAATCCGATCAGGTAAATACGCATCGGACCTATTTGAAGGCATTGAGCCCGGTAATATCCATTCCGGTTATCAGAAGATGAATATCATGCGTACCCTCATAGGTAATGACACTCTCTAGGTTCATCATATGACGCATAATGGAATATTCTCCGGTAATTCCCATTCCCCCTAATATTTGGCGGGCATCCCGGCAGATCTGTGTGGCTATCTCACATGAGTTACGTTTGGCCATGCTGACTTGCTGCGGAGTAACCTTTTGCTCGTTCATCAGCACTCCGAGTCTCCATACCATCAGTTGGGCCTTGGTGATCTCGGTAAGCATTTCAGCCAACTTTTTTTGCTGCAACTGAAAACCAGCTATGGGCTTTCCGAACTGTTCTCTCTCTTTGGCATAGCGAAGGGCCGTATCGTAGCAGTCCATTGCGGCACCCAGCGCGCCCCACGCAATCCCAAAACGAGCTTTGGTCAAACAGCTCAACGGGCCGCGCAACCCCTTTACACCCGGTAAAATATTACTACGAGGTATACGCACATTGTCAAATACCAGTTCGCCCGTGGCAGAAGCCCTTAGACTCCATTTGCCATGCGTGGTGGGAGTGCTAAATCCCTCCATGCCTCGCTCTACGATTACACCGTACACTTCGCCTGCTTCGTCCTTGGCCCACACAACCGCTACTTGTGCAAAAGGCGAGTTGCTGATCCACATCTTAGCACCGTTCAAAATGATATGATCACCATCGGCTTTGAAATGAGTGAGCATACTGCTGGGATCGCTGCCATGGTTGGGCTCGGTGAGTCCAAAACAACCCAACCAC
>JBJTWT010000085.1:0-9945 GCA_046081865.1 Sphingomonadales bacterium | reverse complement strand
ACCTATCAACCTATAATCATGAGATCTTACTTTTTAACGCTTGCCGCGCTACTTACCATTGTTGCCACTTCGGTAGCACAGAATTACGACCCTGTCAAGACATTGGTCATGCTCAATCAATTCGATAAGGCAAAGACCGATATCGATAAGGCCTTTGGTAATGCCAAATACACGGCTAAACCTGAGGCGTTCATTTTAAAAGCATGTGTTTATGTTAAAAATGCAGAAAAGTCTTTATCAGAAAAAAAAGATACTGCAATAGCTAGTCAATTAAATGAAGAAGCAGATAAAGCATTTCTAAGATTTGTAGCTTTAGATTCTAGCTTAAAATTAACAAACGATCAACCCTACAGTGATGTTGCAATTGCTCTTTATAACAATTATTACTACTTGAGTATTTATGAGTACAATCGGAAAGATTATAAAGAAAGCCTAAGTAGGGTGAACAAAGCTATATTTTACTCAGATTTACTTATTAAAAAAAATATAATAAAATCCACAATAGACACCAATTTACTTGAGATCGCGGCTGTGATCGCTGAAACAGGTAGTTTTAAAGATGATGCTGCGTATTTTTATAGAAAATTAGCTGATGCAGAAGTAGTTGGTGATAGATATGTTGGCGTTTACAAATACCTTATATCCCACTCATTTGCAACAAGAAATATGATTGATTTTGAGAAATTTAGGAAGATAGGAAAATCGTTATATCCAACTAACGATTATTTCGATTACGATAGAGTGGATTTTGCAGTAGGACTTGCCAATAGTTTTGATGAAAAGCTTAAAGCCATCGAAGAGTTACTGGCTACCGATCCCGATAATTTTAAAGCCAACGAATTACTAGGCGAAATTCTATACGATACATTGGACGCGAGAGAAGAAGGAGCTGTTTTACCGGCTAATTACGCTGAGTTAGAAATGAAAATGATCGCAGCTTTTAATCGTGTCGCGAAGGCAAAATCAGGTTACGAGATTCCCTATCTGTATATTGGGGATCATTTTATAAACAAGGCGGCAGTTGTCAGTGAAAAAAGAGATCAGCATGCCCGCGATATGAAAGCTCGCACCAAACCCGGAACCATGGCATCAAAAGAGGACATTGCCAAAAGGGATGCACTCGATAAGGAATATGGGGAGACCCTAGAGGGCGCCAAGGAACCATACGAAAACGCGGCTGGCATCTTTGCCGCAAAAGCAGAGCTCGATACGCGCGATAAAATACAATACAAAAAAGCCGCTGGTTATCTGGCCGACATATATGCCTTTAAAAAGGCCATGGCAGCAAAGGCCAAGAACACCACAGAGCAAAACAAATGGGCCATGGAGGAGAAGAAGTGGAACGATCGATACGAGTCTATCAAGAACTAAGAAAGGAAGCCATCGAATAGGTGGCTATTCTTTCAAAAGCATTACTTAACATAATATAAATTATAGGAATAAAATGGGCTAGTACAGAACGCGAACTCTGATGGAACCGGGCACATCCCTTAAAACAGACAATGCCTTATAAGATAATTTATGATCAATATCCAAAATTACGTACCCTATTAACTCATTGGTTTTTAGATATTGGCCAAGGATATTAATATTATTACTTGAAAGAGCCGTATTAATGGCAGAAAGTACTCCCGGAACATTTTTATGAATGTGTAAAATACGATGGGCACCAGCTTGTGCAGGAACGGAAATTGGCGGGATAGTATGCGATCCGTCGCTAAACCCGGTTTCCAGGTATTGAAAAAGTTTAACGCTAACATCGTCACCGATGTTTTGCTGGGCCTCTTCGGTACTGCCTCCAATATGCGGGGTCAATAGCACATTCGATTGGCCTTGTAGCGGGCATTTAAAGACATCGCCATTTTTTTCGGGCTCACAGGGATATACATCGATTGCAGCCCCTGCAATATGACCCGACTCCATGGCCTGATGCAAGGCATTCAGATCGACAACCGGCCCCCTGGCATAATTGATGATCATGGCTCCCTTTTTGGCCTGCTTTAGCGTCTGTTTATTGAGTAACTGATTTGTTTGGGCTGTCTCTGGCACATGCAACGTGATAACATCCGATAAGGATAACAACTCCTTCAAGGACCGGCAGGCCGTAGCATTTCCCAAGGGCAGTTTATTTTCTATATCAAAAAAGCAAACCCGCATGCCTAGCGCCTCGGCCATAACACTCACTTGACTTCCGATATTTCCATATCCTACAATACCGAGGGTCTTACCACGCATCTCGCGGCTGCCCTTAGCATCTTTTTGCCAGATACCCTTGTGTGCAGCAAGGTTCTTATCGGGAATACCACGAAGTAACATGATGATGGCCCCAATTACCAGTTCAGCAACTGAGCGCGTATTGGAATAGGGTGCATTGAAAACCGCTACCCCTTTTTGTGTGGCAGCTTTGAGATCTATTTGGTTTACGCCAATACAAAAACAACCGATGGCTTGCAATTTTTTGGCTGCATCAAGTACCGATGCGGTAATCGAGGTCTTGGAGCGAATCCCTAAAATATGAACATCCTTAAGGGTCTCTATCAGTTGCTCCTCGCTAAGCGCCCGATTGATCTTTTCTACCTGCGTATAACCATGCGAGCGAAACTTCTTTATGGCGGCATCACTGATGTTCTCCAAAAAAAGGATCTTGATCTTCTCCTTTGGATAGCTGGTAGAGTTAGTTTGCGGATTGCTCATTTTTTATACCGGAGTTGCCAGTTGTTAGATAGTTATAAATAGCGCTACAAATATACTTGTAAATAACAGGAACCCTATCTTTGGACATCCTTGAAAAATCGTCACCTATATTCGATTTTCACAGCCGTCATACTAATGAGCGCTAGTTTGTCTTGTGAACTTGACCAAGACACGGCATCGACCAAAAGCCCTTACACCCCTCCTATCCCTTTTTTGATAGGCAGCGTTGAAAAGAATACTTACCAGCAAAGACTTCATCACTATTTTGACAGCATCCTACTCAGCGCACCGTCTAATTTTAACGGCGGAATTGTAGTGGCCAAAGGGGGTACCATCCTTTATGAGAAATACCAGGGTTTCGAGGATCCATCAAAAAAAACGCGTCCCATTACCGCTGGCAGCTCCTTTCACATTGCCTCTACCACCAAACCTTTTACAGCTATTGCTATTTTAGGACTGGTCGATCAGGGTAAGCTCTCTTTGACCGATACCATCACTCGTTTTTTCCCTGCTCTTCCCTACCCTTTTGTTACGATTCATGATCTGCTGACCCACCGAAGCGGGCTGCCCAATTATCTTCATTTTATGCAGGCATCTGGCTGGGATAAAAAGAAAATGGCCACTAACCAAGACGTATTGCAAGTAATGATCTCGGAGCGACCGGCTTGTCTGGCAGCTCCCGATAGCAGATTTGAGTATTGCAATACCAATTATGTGTTATTGGCTCTTATTTTGGAAAAGATCGTGGGAATGTCTTATCCGGATTATTTGCAACAGGTCTTTTTTAAAAGACTTGGAATGAGTCATACGTTTGTCTTTCAACCTCGAGATACCTCTCGTATTGTTTATTCTTACCAGCAAAATGGAATGCTGTGGCCTCTCGATTACTTGGATCTTACTTATGGGGACAAAAATATTTACAGCACCCCACAAGATCTGCTAAAATGGGATCAAGCACTCTACACGGATCAACTTATCGATACCTCCCTGTTACAAGAAGCGTTTACCGGTACCAGTTTTGAAAGACCCGGTACACATAACTATGGCTTGGGTTTTAGACTGGAGATGTTACCTAACAGCAAGAAAGTCATATACCACTTTGGTAGATGGCATGGCAACAATGCGGTGTTTACGCGATTGGTCGATGAAAAGGTAACGATCGTCATTTTGGGCAATCGCTTTAACAGAGCCATTTATACCGCCGCCTATCACAGCTACGCGCTATTTGGTAATTACCAAACCAAGGTTGAAAAAGGACAAGAGTAACAGAAAGCGTATCTGAGTCTTTTCTCTCATTGCTGGTCTCATTTTATTTTCTGAACTTTCCACTAATGAAGGTATTTAAGGCCGAACAGCTAAAAGCCTGGGATGAGTACACCATCAGAGAGGAACCGATCAGCTCCACTCAATTAATGGAGCGTGCGGCCAGTCGTTGCTTTACTTGGATCGTTGCACAATATCCCGAGCAAACTCATTTTACCATTTGTTGTGGCAAAGGCAATAATGGAGGTGATGGTTTGGCCATAGCCCGTTTGTTGGCACATCAAGGAAAAACAGTACAAGTGTACGTGCTGGAATTTGGCCATCCGGGTACTCCCGATTTTCAGCTAAATCTTTCCAGACTTCATGCTTACCCACAAGTTTCTATTCTCTTTATTCAGCACCCAGACACATTACCTGCTTTCGAAAAAGAAGCCCTTCTAATAGATGCACTCTACGGGCTCGGTCTAAATCGTTGTTTGGAGGGTCTAAGCGCCGCTCTGGTGGAGCGCATCAATACCTCGGGTTGCCATTGCATCTCTATTGATCTACCAAGCGGGTTATTTGCCGATCGTTCTTCGGTTCTTTGTTCCGTCGTTAAAGCAACCCATACGCTTTGTTTGCAGTCCTATAAATTGGCTATGCTCCTTCCGGAAAATGAAAAGTTCTTAGGCAACGTACATCTTCTCTCCATTGGATTACACCCCGGATTCTACGAACATACCAATACGATGGTTCATTTGCAGCTACTGGAAGATGTCAAAAGGATTAAACCGTTCCGATCTCGCAGTGCACACAAAGGAAATTTCGGTCATGCCTTACTTCTTTGTGGGCAGCTCGGAAAAATGGGAGCTGCGGTGCTTGCCGCAAAGGGAGCGTTAAGGTCTGGTTTGGGTTTATTGAGTTGCCAGGTGCCCTCGAAAGGTGTGGCTATTTTGCAAACAGTGGTGCCCGAGGCCATGTGTCTAATGGACCAACATCCAGACCGAATTACTGAGTTAGCAGAAAACGTATCTCTTTATAATGCCATTGGTATTGGGCCGGGAATAGGCATGCATGCCGACTCGCAAAGATTATTGGAGAAACTTTTTTTGCACTATCAGCATCCACTAGTGCTCGATGCCGATGCCCTTAATGGCATCGCTCTATCCCCTTCATTGCTTGCCAATATTCCTAAATACAGCATCCTTACCCCTCATCCAAAAGAGTTCGCCCGACTTTTTGGAGAGACGGCTAATGATTTTGAAAGAATGAATACTGCCATAGAGAAAGCCGTATATCATCAATTTTATATTGTAGTGAAAGGTCAACATAGTATAATTGCTTGCCCTGATGGCGAGATCTTTTTTAACGGTAGTGGAAATTCGGGTATGGCCACCGGAGGAATGGGTGACGTACTAACGGGAATCATTACGGGATTATTGGCACAAGGCATTCCACCTAAAAATGCGGCTCGACTGGGGGTTTATCTGCATGGGCTGGCCGGTAACTTGGCGGCCCAAGCCGTTTCGGAGCCAGCCCTGCTTCCCAGTGACTTAATTGACCACCTTGGGGCAGCCTGGTTAGCCCTTGATTAATAGGCGCTGACCCCCTATCTTTGCCGCCCGATATACCCCCCTTTTTTGGGGTGTAAATTCTTTTAAACCGAACTGCAGAAACAACGATTATGGACAAGCTAATTTATCTGGTTCCCCTATCCGGTGTTGTCGGACTATTGTACACTTTTATCAAGTTCAATTGGGTTGCCAAGCAAGATGCAGGCACCGAACGTATGAAAGAGATCAGTACTTACATTGCCGAGGGAGCCATGGCCTTTTTAAAGGCTGAATGGAAGATCTTGGGCTATTTTGTGGTAGTTGTGGGAATGCTATTGGCCCTGATGGCCAGTTCCAATCCCCATTCACACTGGATGATCGCCGTCTCTTTTGTGGTAGGTGCTGTGTTTAGCGCTACGGCCGGTTATATCGGTATGAAGATCGCTACACTTGCCAACGTTAGAACCGCACAAGCTGCCCGAACTAGTCTTAGTAAAGCACTCAACGTATCTTTTACCGGTGGGGCCGTTATGGGTCTCGGAGTATCAGGATTGGCCGTTCTGGGATTAGGCGGACTCTATATTATTCTAAAGCAAGTATTCGCTTCCGGCTCTGCTGTCAACTCTGACGAAATGATCAAAACGATCGAAGTGTTGACGGGTTTTTCGCTGGGGGCTGAATCGATCGCTCTTTTTGCCCGTGTGGGTGGCGGTATCTATACCAAAGCTGCCGACGTGGGGGCAGACCTGGTTGGAAAAGTAGAAGCCGGTATTCCTGAGGATGATCCTCGTAACCCTGCTACCATTGCCGATAATGTGGGCGATAACGTAGGAGATGTGGCCGGAATGGGCGCCGATCTTTTTGGATCGTACGTTGCTACCGTTTTGGCTACGATCGTGCTGGGTCAGCAAACAACCATCGTTTTTGGACAAGACCCATTGGGTGGTTATGCTCCTATTATCCTTCCTATGCTGATAGCCGGTGTAGGCATTATATTTTCTATTGTAGGAACCTGGTTCGTTAGCATTAGCGATAGAGCCGGTATCAACACCGATAGTGTACAAAAAGCCCTTAATATGGGTAATTGGGGATCGATTGTTTTAACCGCCATTGCCTCTTCGGCCCTAGTCTATTTTGTACTTCCGGAGGCCATGGAACTTCGTGGTGTCATCTTTACTAAATGGGGCGTACTGGGAGCCATCGGAGTTGGTTTACTTGTAGGGGCTCTCATGAGCATCATCACTGAATATTATACCGCAATGGGTAAACGCCCGGTGCTTTCCATTATTCGTCAGTCATCCACCGGGCATGCCACCAATGTGATTGGGGGACTAGCCGTGGGAATGGAATCCACTTTTCTTCCCATTTTAGTGTTGGCCGGAGGCATCTATGGTTCGTATGAGTTTGCAGGTCTCTATGGCGTTGCCATCGCGGCTGCGGGTATGATGGCCACCACAGCCATGCAATTGGCTATCGATGCGTTCGGCCCCATTGCTGATAATGCCGGAGGTATTGCCGAGATGAGTGAGCTGCCTAAAGAAGTTCGTGAAAAGACCGATGTGCTTGATGCCGTTGGTAACACCACGGCGGCAACGGGAAAGGGATTTGCCATTGCCTCCGCAGCGCTGACCGCACTAGCTCTTTTCGCGGCATTCGTTGGGGTGGCCATGCCAAACAATCAACATATTGATATTTATAAAGCCGATGTACTGGCCGCACTTTTTGTGGGAGGTATGATCCCCCTACTTTTTTCTTCTCTTGCCATCCGTGCCGTTGGCGAAGCTGCCATGAGCATGGTGGAGGAAGTGCGTCGTCAGTTCCGCACCATTCCAGGTATCATGGAAGGAACCGGTAAACCGGAGTACGATAAGTGTGTGGCAATTTCCACACAAGCCTCTATCAAGAAGATGATGTTACCAGGTGCCATTACCATCATCTCTCCCCTACTGGTCGGTTTCTTGCTGGGTCCTGAAGCTCTCGGCGGATTTTTGGCCGGAGCAACGGTAAGCGGAGTACTCATGGGCATGTTCCAAAACAATGCCGGTGGTGCATGGGACAATGCCAAGAAATCATTTGAAAAAGGAGTTGAGATCAATGGAGAGACCTACTATAAGAAATCTGAACCCCATAAAGCTTCTGTAACAGGAGACACCGTTGGGGATCCCTTTAAGGATACTTCAGGGCCTTCCATGAACATTTTGATCAAATTGATGTCCATAGTATCTTTAGTGATCGCTCCTACGCTGGCTCAACTGGAGAGCGATAAGATGCCACCCCCTCCGCCGCCTGTTTCTCAGCCCGGTGGAATGTTAAATGACTATCCCGGCAATTATCTTCATTGGCAAGAGTCTGTCAATGGAGAGAAAGCCCCAAATTGCTAATCATAACCATTACAAGAGTCCTGCTGTTTCTACAGCGGGGCTTTTTTTATCCAAATAATACGAACCTATTCGTAGATTTATAGTTCACCATTTTTTTTAAGCATGTCAGCAAAAGTTCAACGGCCTACAGAAGGCGAGATGGAAATACTAAGTGTGCTTTGGGAACAAAAGGCAGCCTCTGTCAAAGAGGTATACCAAAAGCTATCGAGCTATAAGCAAACGGGCTATACCACAACGTTAAAGCTGCTACAATTAATGTTCGATAAGGGGATGGTTACTCGTAGCGAGCAAGGAAGAAAGCATATTTACCGACCCAGCATTGACCTGAGTCTCTTACGCGAACAACAGACAAGCCGGCTAATAGGACATTTGTTCGAAGGATCACCGGTGCAATTGGCCTTGCACGTATTACGATCTTCTTACTATCGGTCGACTCCCGATGAGATCGCCGAATTAAAGAAATTGGTAGAAGCGTTATAAAGAAAATACTCGCTCAATAGCAACGAGGACAGGCTTCGCTAAATCGATTGCCCAATAAGAAACCTATCACCAACTCGTGGGTGCCACTATTGAAGTCTCTTAAAATGTTGGTGCTAAAAGATTTTTCAAATGAATAGCTCAGTGTTACCGCGTTGCTCACATTAAGTCCCAACATTCCGGCAAAGCCGTCTTGGTAACGGTAACTTCCACCCAACCATAGGGCATCACGATATTGAATTTTAAGATTGGCCTCTGGCTGTATACCCATTGCCTTGGTGCTACTACCCTGAATGTATTTAGTCATGATGGAGGGAGTAACATTAAAATCCTCTCCGAGCATAAAGCGATAACCGGCTGTTAGAAAAAGATGCGGTATCAACTTACTCTTTTTTAAGATCGAAGGATTATCGTCAACAAAGCTGAGGGTTTGTGGAATCACGTTTTGTGCGGCCAGCCCTATAAAGTAATTGCGAGAATAGAGCCAAAGACCGGCTGCCATTTGTGGTCTCAACTTTCTAAGCTCTCCAGTGGTAACAGATCCGAAAGAAGGATCGGAAGCATCTCCAAAACCACTAAAATCATGATTTGATCGGTCTATTCTTACCGTAGTGATACCAGCCGAGAGTCCCGCCGAAAGATTAGTGGTCGGATTTATGCCTAGGTGATAGGCATAACTGGCACTGGCAGATAAAAAGTTAAAGCTACCGGTACGATCATTGATCACACTGATACCCGCGCCATGATGCGGATCGGCCGCCGTATAATTTTCCCAATAGGAACGGCCCCTGGGATTGTTACCCGGAACGGCAAATGAGGTCGATGAGGTTCGATAATCATTCTTACCGATCGGCGCATGCAAGGTTAAATAAGTTGTTCTAGGAGCCCCGGTAAGACCGGTCCATTGGTCTCTGCCAGAGATCTTTAGATCGCCGTAATTATCGATACCGGCAATGGCGGGATTGATGATAAATGGATTGATGACATATTGGGTGTAGTGAGGACGTTGCTGAGCAGTTATTGGAACCGTCAAGAACAAAAGTAATACCACCAAGGCAACAAAAAATGTATAATATGATAGGTGTTGCTTCATAGATCAACGAATGACATCCACATAACCAGCCTTCTTTTTACGGCCGTTCTTTGGATCGATAACATAGTAGTAAGTTCCCACCGGCACATCCTTACCTTTTACTTTTCCGTCCCATGGTGTGGCATATCCAACGGAGCGGAAGACCAAATTGCCATAACGATTTACAATTTCTACCGTACATCCGGGATAGCTGTCCAAAAATGGAATAACCCAAGTATCATGCACTCCATCACCATTGGGGGAGAAGATATTCGGCACCGGGGGATCTTTTAAAACTTTGATAAAGACACTGCTGGTATCACTGCAGCCCTTATTGCTGGTCACCGTAAGTAAATACGTAATGTCATCGGTAGGACGAGCAATGGGGTCTACCCTGGTAGGATCGTCCAGATAAGTTGGCGGTGTCCAGGCAAAAGTGACCGGCATTGGATAATTGTTAGGCGGTGTTAGCTGTACTTGTCCACCCTCCAGCATAAGTTTATCGGGGCCGGCGTCGGCATCGGGA
>JBJTWT010000084.1:0-20055 GCA_046081865.1 Sphingomonadales bacterium | reverse complement strand
CAATAAACTGACCAACTCCCAGACCCGTACCCTCAATGGTGAGTTAAAATGGGAGGAACTTTATAATAAGTCGCCTTTAATTCGAAAGCTCAATAATTCAATCGCCGCTCGCAGTATAGCGAGTATGCGATCTCGTAGTCGGGCAACGGATACCGCATCGGGACAAGCACCAGGTGCCTCCGGTATCGGAAAGCGAAAAGGGGCTCGTCGTCCACCGGCTGAGTTTGGAAAAACAGACGAGATAACTGCAGCGGCTCCGACCAAAGACAATACCTATGTGACAGGACGCGAGACACGCTCTTCCGATAAGACGCGCGCTGCCTTTGCACCCACTACGTTGCGTTATCGCTATGATACGATTCGCAATAAGGAGGGCGAGATCGTCAAGATCAAAAAAGTAAAGATCAAGAAGGTAAAACAACCTTCGCAGAAGGAGCCTCGCCCCGAGTCGGAGCTAAGTGGATTGGCCCGCACCGGGCTTCAGTTTGCCACCATGTTAAAGCGAACATCTATTCAGTATACCGAAGATATGGGAACCATTCTTCCGGGATATATGGATAGCACTTCTTTGTTGGGTGTGAACCTACGCAGTTTTCAACCTGGGTTTGGCTATGTGTTCGGGTATCAGCCAGACACAAGCTGGATCAATCGTTTCGGGCAAAAGGGATTGCTCTCTAGGGACTCTCTTGTAAGTGCCATGATACAGCAACGATTTAACCAACGGCTCAACATTACCGCACAGATCAGCCCTGTAAAAGATCTGACCATCGATCTTACGCTTGATAAGACCTTCGACAAACAATACAGCGAGCTCTATAAAGATACCAGTGGATTTTCGGGATTGGCCCGACTAAATCCTTATGCCTTGGGTAGTTTCAGTATTAGTTATATCTCTTTTCTAACGCTGTTCACCCCCTTTGATCCCAATGTGGTATCGGGTACCTTCAAGCAATTTGAGTCGAATCGTAAAGTGCTATCAACAAGGCTGGCCACCCTGAATCCTTACCAGGCGGGAGCCGTTGGATTGGATGGATACGCCAAAGGGTATGGAAGATATGCGCAAGATGTGGTGATCCCTTCTTTTTTGGCAGCGTATACCAGCAAGGATCCTTCTTCTATAAAGTTGTTCGATAATAGTAATCCGGCCATGCGTTCCAATCCATTCCGGTCATTGATGCCATTGCCTAATTGGACCCTAACTTACAACGGGCTTTCTCGATTGCCGGGCATGGATAAGGTCTTTACCAACTTTTCACTACGCCACGGGTACAAGAGTACGTTAAGCATGAATAACTTTAACACGGCGCTGCTCTTTACCGATCCGCTCCGGGTAGGATATCCTTCGTTTCGCGATACGCTTACCGGTAACTTTATTCCTTACTTCTTAGTTCCCAACATTACCATACAAGAAAGCTTTGAGCCATTGATAGAACTCGACATGACCTTTACCAACAAAGTGCAAACTAGGATCGAATTTAAAAAGAGTCGTCAGTTGAGTCTCTCGCTAATCGATTACCAATTGGCCGAGAGTCGCTCGACCGAAATAACCCTGGGACTCAATTGGAGAAAAAAGGGAGTGCCTCTAATCAAGAACATTCCTTTCGGTAAGAACGGAACCAAGCTCGACAATGATGTTACCATGCGCATGGACTTTAGTTTACGAGATGATGCTACGGCCAATAGTAAATTGGATCAGGGTACCGCATTTGGAACGGGAGGTCAACGCGTAATACGTATCGCCCCTTCTATTGACTATGTCATAAACAATAAAGTAAGTACAAGATTGTATTTTGAACAGAACCGAACCATTCCCAAGATCAGCAGTTCATTTCCTATCACTAATACCCGAGCAGGTATACAGGTGCGTATATCGCTGGCGCAATAGGGCGTCTATTTTCTAACCAGATGCAAGGAGTCGGCCTGTTGCAGGCAGGTTACCGTGAGCTCGTTGATACAAACATGTTCGGGCAGCGTAGCGGCATAATAGATAACGTTAGCCACATCTGCCGCTTGCAATGGTTGCATTCCTTCGTACACCTTAGCGGCCGTGGCGGCATCACCTTTAAATCGTACCAGCGAAAACTCCGTCTCGGCAGCACCGGGATTTATATTGGTTACCTTAATGCCATGGCGAAGCAAGTCGATCCGCATGGCCTGACTAAGGGCATCCACGGCAAATTTGGTGGCACAGTAAGTGTTGCCTTTTTCATAGACCACTTTGGCGGCGGTCGAACCGATATTGATAATATGTCCTTTTTTGCGAGCGACCATTTTTTTTGCGACGGCTTGAGCTACATATAAAAATCCTTTGATATTGGTGTCTATCATTTGATCCCAATCAGCCAAGCTGGCCTCATCAAAATAGTCCCTGCCTGCCGCCAGTCCTGCGTTATTGATCAGAATGTCAATGGAGGCCCACTCGCTGGGTAAGCCAGCGATCACATCGGTTACTCTTTGTTGGTCGCTTACATCGAAAGGGGCTGTCAATACCTTAATGCCATGGCTGGATTGCAGCGTAGCGGCCGTAGATTGTAGCCGTTCTTCTCTTCTTCCGTTGATAATAAGATGGTATCCATGAGAGGCAAACAAATGGGCGCAGGCCAAACCAAATCCGGAGGTGGCACCTGTAATAAAAACGATCGAGGACATAGTGGTAAATTAAGATGGCAAGATAAGTCTTTTACCAAGCGATCAATTACTGATTAGCGGATAAGTGTAAGGGTGCCTTTGGCAACGTAGGGTCGATCTAGGTAGCTGACAGCGCTGACCGTCCAGACAAAAACATGCGTTCCCTGCAACTGGCCATTGATGCGTCCATCCCAGCCTTGCCCCTCTTGTTGCGTCTCGTATACTAGTTGACCCCAGCGGTTGAAGATCCTGAAGTAATTCAGTTTTTTGATACCCGCCAGTATGGGTTTTATGACATCGTTCAATCCATCAGCATTGGGGGTAAAACCGGTGGGAACAAAAACAGAGGGTGCTGTTTGAAAAACTCTTACTGTAACAAAGGCGGTATCTGGACAACGCATCGAATCACTGGCGATCATTCTGTAGCGAATCTGCGAGGCGGCCGATCGGTATACGGCCACCGGATTGGCTATGGAAGTAGAGGAAAGGCCGGTGGCAGGACTCCAATTGTAATACACTCCACCGCTGGCATTTAATTGCAAGGATTGACCTATTACCACATTTGTATCTCGGCCGGCATAGGCGATCACTTCGGGTCGAACGGAAATGAGAATGGTATCGATACCGGGTTTGGGGCAACCATTTGTGTCGAACACAGAAAGAATGTAACGTTGGGTTGTGGGAGGTCTCGCAATCGGGTTCAACGAAAGAGGATTGCTAAGATAGCTGGTAGGTTGCCAGCTAAAGGTTCTGCCATTGCTAGATCCTATTAATTGGGCAGGCGTGTTAAAACAAATGGTTGTGTCGGCAGAGAGTCTGGCAATCGGGTAGGGAATGGGCGTAACCTTTATTTGTTTGGTGCTGGTGCAACTACCTACGGTGCCAGTTACCTGGTAGGTGGTAGTGACATTGGTAACGGCCAGCGGCGACATCAATGTGGCATTGTTCAAAGGGGCCGCCGGGGTCCAACTGTGCTGTAGTCCATTGGAGTTAATACGAAGTTGTATGGTATCGCCTTGACAAATGGTGGTATCGGACATGGGTAAGATAAGCACCCCCGGAGTAACCCTTACAAGAACGGAATCTCGATTGATACAACCATTGTTATTCAGGTCTACGTAGTACCAAGTGGTGCTCATCGGAGAGACCCGGGGCGTAGGGGTATTGGGATTAACAATATTGATGAGCGGGGTCCAACTAAAGTTGCCCGATCCGGCGGCCATTAGCGGAAGCGTATCGTACTGACAGATCAGCGTATCTCTAAAACCCAGGTTGATCAAGGGCTTATCCAGCACCGTTAGTACTTGCGTAACCGTGTCGGTACATCCTTTAGAGGTAGTAACGATCAATGTTACATTTACATTTCCCGGTGCACTATAGGTCCAGGCAGGTGTTCGAATAATTGAGGTGTCGGCCAAGGTTGCATTATCTCCGAAGTTCCATCGCCAATTGTCAACAACGCCATAATTGGCTCTTGTCGTATCGGTAAACTGAAATGGGTTCAATACACAAACCCCACTGATGGTAAAACCCGGAAAGAAACCGGGCCATACTTTAACTAACGTGGTGGTACTGTCGGAGCAAACACCTTGTAGGGTTACACGCAACTTTACCGTGTAGTCTCCGGGCCCGGAGAACGTGTGGTTGGTTGTTGGCAACGTGGAAGTGTTGTTGGCGCCGCTGCCCGGATCGCCAAAGTTCCATAGGTAAACGGCATCGGGGGGATTTCCGCCTGCATCGTTGCTAAAGCTAACATCGAGACTTTCGCAAAAGGCAGGTCTTGGGTTTAGTTGTGCCCGCAAGGGGTTGCAGTCATTTACTGACAGGTGTAATTCTTTGCGCGAAGTGGCAATGAGTACGCCATTTCTGTATTCATTGACGCAAACGCAGATCACATATTGACCTGTTAGGTCAGGGGCAATTCCGCTTATTAAGCCAGTAATGGGGTTGATGGTAACGGAGCTTCCCAGGGGTTGCGATCCGGTGTAAGGAACTGCATAGGGTACTTCCGTATAAGGGGGCGTGGCAGCTTGGGTGGGACTGGGGGCTTGGGTATCGCCTCCCAGGTAAGCTCCGCAAAACTGATAGCTGAGCGAATCTCCGTCGGTGTCAGTAGCGGCAAAAGAGGTCTGAAAATAGCTATTACGACATACTACGGCAGTATCGTTGATCAAAAACTGGGGACTGCTATTGATCTGTGCATTCTGTCCGACTCCGCTTCCGGGTATACGAATGGTAAACGTATTACCGACAGAAGAGCTATTGACCAGATTATTGATACCGGCGATCCTGCAGCAACGTTGATACGAAACGATATATCCCTCCGGAATGGACGGTAGTTCAACAACAGGCAGATCATATACGACGATCAGATAATAACAACCCACCTCATTGCCGGTAATACAGGGTTCGTCGTATACCTTACTCAAGGTGTATTGCGAGGTAATGGGAACGCTGATGTTGGAGACCTGTTGATTCGAAGCTCCGTTAAAGAACGTAAAATTGATTGGATTGGAAAGCTGTCCGCTGTTGGGGTTACAGATCATGTAGACGGTCAACGTAACACGGTAGCGAAGGTTGCCTCCCGTACCGGTGCCCAGATATTGGTACGTAAAGAATCCCCCTTTGATATGTGCGGCAGAAAGAGAACCGCACATCGACAGGACCAGGAGCAGGGCGATCAAATATTTTTTCATCTCTTACCTCATCCAACCAGTCTGGCCAGGTACGCTGTCAAGATCTGATTGGTTTTTTCGGGTTCTTCGAGCATACCCATGTGACCGGATTGCTCAAGCGTATAAAAATACCCCTTTTTGGTAATTTTTGCTTGTTGCAACAAATCATCGCAGGGGATCAGTGTATCGTAATTGCCCGAAATGAATAAAACGGGCCTTTGGAAAGATGTCAACACAGCGCTTCGATCGGGCCGGATCATCATAGCGCTATAATAACTAACGATAGAGGAGGATAAAAAGTTGTGTGCTTCTTCGATTTGTTTTTCGATCAATTCGGGTCGCAATGCAGCGGTCGGGGGAGCAAACAAACCGGGAATGGCGATCCTTAAAAAGGCGTCCGCTCCATTTTCGCTCACAAATTCAATCGCTTTTTTTCGGGTGGATTTCTTTGCCGGAGTATCGGCATAGGCGGTAGAATGAAAAAGTCCCAGCCCGTTGAGTCGTTGCATATACCGTTCGCCATAAGCTAGTGCAATGTATCCTCCCATGCTGTGCCCTACAAGACAGTGGGTGTCGTTAGTAATTGAAAGCACTAGTGAAGCCATACAATCGGCCAACCCTTCGATGCTCATATCCGAGAGGGTCTCTGATTTTCCCGAGCCCGGCAAATCGGGCACCAATACCTGGTAATGATGACTTAGGTAAGCCAATTGAGCATCCCAAACGGTACTCGTTTCGCCAAAGCCATGTAAGAGTACTATAAGGGGGCCGGTACCAGCGACTTGGTAGACTATCTTTTTTTCTTGATAAAAAAAGGTATTGGCCACCGCTTGCATTTAAATGGATTTTTTGCTGCGCACTAAAGCGAGCAACGATAGTAAGCCACCTACAAGCAAAATGACCTTAGACACCCAATCTCCCCAGCGAACGTAGATCGTTACCGAGGCACTCAGTACCGGGAGCGACCGGCAAAGGGTAGCGGTTTGGTCATAGCCCTTTTGCTCAACAATATTTCCTGCCGGATCAATAAAGGCGCTGATACCGGTATTGGCGCTTCGTGCAACCCAGGTGCCTGTTTCGATAGCTCTTAATCTCGCGTAATGCAAATGTTGCCGATGTCCCGGAGTTTTTTTCCACCAGCCATCGTTGGTGATGATCACGATCAGATTAGCTCCTTGCTTTACGTATCGCCGCATAAAATCTCCATAGATGCTCTCGTAGCAAATGGCAGGAGCGATCCGAAAACTTTTTTGCGTGGTCAAAACGCTGCGATGATCTTGTTTGGCATAACCGGCGGTGACGCCACCAAATTTTTCGAACCAGCTGTCCATAAAACGAACAAACCAAGGAAGTGTCTCCACGCCCGGTACCAACATGGACTTATGATAGAATTGCGCTGCTTGTCTATTGGACAAAAGCAGGCCTGCGTTATAAGCTTCGAATTCTTGTTGACCAAGTGAGGAGGGTCTGCTAAAGCGAGTTGGGGTAGGGGTCCATCGATAACTTTCTATTCCCGTAAACAACGTAAGCGATGGATGTGTTGAAATAAGTTGCCATACGGGAGTAAGCGTGGTATTCTCTAACAATCGTTCTTCGTCGTATCCATAAGGGCTATATAAAGCCGTCTCTGGCCAGATGAGTAAGCGCGAGGTATCGGTTAGCGTTGCGTTACTCAACGAGATCAGCTTTTCTATCTGTTGAGCCGAAGTGCCATCGGCTATCTTTTGATAGGGGTCGATGTTAGGTTGCACGATCAACACCTCTTGATTTTTTTCTGCCGAGCGAGGCTTTGGATACAATCGTTGGGTCGATAACAATATGGGAGAAATAATCAGCGTAAGGGTCCATCCTATCCATTTATAGGAATGAGGCAATAATTTGTAGTTATTGCGGATCAGATGATGAAATAGCAATAAGTTGATCAAAAGTACCCAGCCGGTTCCTCCCGCTGTGCCGGTAAAGGAGTACCAGTAGACCCACTCGGGGTGAGTGGCAAAAACATTTCCCAAGGTGAGCCAAGGCCAACTAAGACCCCAATCTTGCAGATGCAGAAACTCAAATCCCATCCACGCGGTTATCAATAGCAGGTAGCTGCCAGAACGGGACAATCTTTTTTTAGTAAGCCAGTATAGCATCCATGGAATACACATCAATGCACTATTGGCCAACCACGCGGCCACGGCCCCCGCTGCCGTAGCGTGCCAGATCCACCAGGTGGTACCTACATTCCACACCAACAGTGCGGTATAGCAACTCCAAAAAAAATGACGTCCACTAGTGGCCTTCTCACTAGCAATCAACAGCGGAACGAATCCTATAAAAATAAGGGGAGTAAAAGGAGAGGTAGGCCAGGCAGCCCACATCAGCGATCCACTGAGCAGGCCCAACCAATAGGGGTAGAAGGATGTTTTTTTCAAGGCAAACTACTTCTTCTTACTTGCGGCTATAGTTCGGTGCTTCTTTGGTAATGTCGATGTCGTGTGCATGGCTTTCGCTCATACCGGCATTGGTGATCTTGACAAAGGTTGCTTTTTGCAAGTCTGCTATGGTGCGAGCACCACAATATCCCATTCCGGCCCTGAGCCCCCCGGTATATTGGTACACTACCTCCTTTAGCAGTCCCTTATAAGCGACCCTGCCTTCGATGCCCTCGGGCACATATTTTTTTACATCCGGCTCCCCATCCTGAAAATACCGGTCGCTGCTACCGGTGGCCATGGCTCCCAACGAACCCATGCCGCGGTATGTCTTGAACTTTCTTCCCTCGTAAATGATGGTCTCACCCGGACTTTCTTCCGTTCCTGCAAATACACTTCCCATCATCACACAATTGGCTCCTGCTGCCAACGCTTTGACCATATCGCCCGTATAACGAATACCCCCGTCGGCGATGACCGGAATATTTTTTTTCTTTAATGCTTCGGCAGCTTCCATTACAGCGGTAAGCTGCGGCACACCGGTGCCCGCCACTATACGAGTGGTACAGATAGAACCTGGCCCAATACCCACCTTGATGGCATCGGCCCCTGCTGCTGCCAGCGCAAGCGCCCCGGCAGCGGTACCTACGTTACCTGCAATTACGTTGAGCTGTTTAAAATTCTTCTTTACTTGCTTGACCGCATCGATCACTCCTTTGCTATGTCCGTGTGCGCTATCCATGGCGATCACATCGACTCCCACGGCCGTTAGAGCGGCTACTCTGTCTAGCAGGTCTTTGGTAATTCCTACTCCGGCTCCTACCAGCAATCTGCCATAAGTGTCTTTTACCGCATTGGGGTTGCTCTTTAATTTAAGGATATCACTATAGGTAAAAAGACCGGTAAGTCTTCCTTGCTTGTCAATGATAGGCAGCTTTTCTACTTTGGTTTTCTTAAATAATTGCTCCGCTTTTTTTAGGTCGGTGCCTTCGGGCGCGGTGTAAAGATCTTTGCTGGTCATTACTTCGCTCACTTTTCGTGACAAGTTGTGTTCGAAGCGAAGATCGCGGTTGGTGAGAATGCCCACCAGTTTTCGTTTAGAGTCTACAATGGGGATACCTCCGATCTTATTTTCTTGCATCAATCGAAGGGCATCTGCAATCGTGGCCGATGCTAGTAAGGTAACCGGGTCAATGATCATTCCGCTCTCGCTGCGTTTTACTTTTCTAACTTGATCGGCTTGTTTTTCGATCGACATGTTTTTATGTAAAATACCCAGCCCTCCTTCGCGTGCCAAGGCAATGGCCAGCGAGGCTTCGGTTACGGTATCCATCGCAGCGGAGAGCAGCGGAATATTAAGGGTAATGTTTTTGGTCAGTTTGCTGCGTGTATCCACGTCTCGGGGCAGCACGTTACTGAAGCCGGGCATCAGCAATACGTCGTCGAAGGTGAGACCTTCGCCGAAAAAACGTTCCATAAAAGCAGGGGAGAATTTTTTTGTCGCCATGTGCAAAGATAGGCCCTGTAAGGGTTTTGGCAAAATTGCCCTGCGTAGGCATTGGTAATCAGGCAGTAGATGGACTTGATGTAGACCTTACCGAATTAGGGTAACGGTGCCTTTTCTAAAAATAGGTAGCCCGGTATCGCGATGCGTATAGGTGAGCTTCCACACATAAACTCCGGAGGGTTGCAGTTGACCTTTTACCCTTCCGTCCCAGCGGTCTAACCAGTAATTGGTTTGATAGACCACCTGCCCCCAACGATTAAATACACTAAATAGATAGTTATTCGCCTTTAGTGCATTGTGGGGACTAAACGTGTCATTGAGTCCGTCGTTATTGGGAGTAAAGGCATTTGGCACTTCTATCAGACAATGGTTGAGTACACGCACGATCTTGTCAACACTATCACTACAGGCCATTTGCAGATTAGTGGCTTTTAGCCGAATCCTATAGTAACTATCTCGATTGTTAAATGGAAATTGATAGGGAGGGGGATCTTTTTGAGTGGAGGAGCTCAGCGCATCGAACTGCCAGCGCCATTGATCGACCTGACCGGTGGTGGTATTGACAAAAGTCAATTTGTCTTCGGGGCAAATAATCGAATCCGATAAGGTAAAGCCTGCCTTGATTTGATTATTCAACACCAGCTGTTGGGATACAGAATCTGTGCATGTCCCATTGGTTACGCGAAGCGAGATGGTGTTGGTACTGTTAGATGGAAAGCTGATACTATGACTGGGAGTTGTCACTCGAATGCTATTGTTAAAGACCCAATTGTAACTAGTGATCCCTCCGGCTCCATTATGAGAGAATAAGTATACGTTTTGCTGGCAACCCATGCTGGCCGTGTAGTTGAATCGGGCAGAGACCGTGTCGGCTACAATAAAGCTCATGTTTTGTGTAGGCAGCGGCTGCCCGCATTCATCTTGGATAATAGCGGTATCCGTACCAGCGACCAACCGCAAAAGATAAGTGCCCCCTATTTTTACAGGCGAAGCGAATTTAACGGTCACAAAATCGGTTTTTCCGTTTACACAATTTCCCAGAGAGGAAGTAACCGCAACAGGACTTGGCCCGGTAACGGAGAAGTCGATTCCCCTGGGGTCTATGGTGGAACACAGGATTCGTTTGGGAAAGTAAATTCTTACCGAGTCGGGGGCACAAGGCGTTCTGCCTACACTATCCGCAAAAATGGGTTGCGGAACAAAGTAAGTAAATGGAACCTTATCGCCTTGTGGAATTGCGCGGGCGCAATCATCGAGCAGCGTATTGTTATCGCTACCATTATTGATGACTAATTCGTAATTGCCGTTAGAGAGAGGAGCCGCCAAAGTAAGGGTGATCTCGTCAATATCAAATCCAAAGCTGCAGGAGTCTGGCTGTGCGGCGATCACGGTGGTCACCGCTGGTACGATACTGAATTCACTTCCGCTAAGGGTGGCACTATTGCATCGAATGTACTTGTTGAGCTTGAGTGTGATCTTACGACCATCACAATCTGGTTTTGCCGTACCTAACTTCGGTAGTAATGGATCGGTGATCACCGCAGTTCCTCCCGTAAATGATAAGTTGTAGCCCACTTGGCTGGGGGAATAGTTGCTAACCATCAAAATGTATTCATGTCCAAGTTGTAACGTGGGCATGGCAGAAAAGCGGGGCTCATTGCCGGTTGCCGCAGAGCAACATTGAATAAAAGTGGCCCCCGTTGCAGAGGCGCCTGTGGGTCCGGGATTACCGGCCCAGTTGCCGGTTACGATAATGTTTCTATTGGTGAATACCTCATTAGGGTTAAGCCCGGTAATATCATATAACTGCCAGTCATAATCATCAGTAGCGGATAAGGGTGTGATGGTAAAACCCAGCGTGCCCGATTGATAGCACTTGAATCGATAATAAAACGGGTTGATATCGCTGTATTGGCACACATTTAAATCACAACCCGGCACAAATAAGTTTGGAGCATTGGTGCAACTGGGTACATTGTTTTGCGTAAAGACGGTGGTTCCGCATACGGGAAAAGCGGTAGAGGGAGTTTGGCCCAGTGTGGTACAGGCTTGGGCTAACCCGGTCAGAGGAGTTATTGAGAGGAACGCGAAGAATAAGTAGCATAACAATCGACGCATGTTGACACCTTTTGAAACGGCAACCGTTTAGGCAGATTGGTAACGATTACCCGGTAAAGATACAATCAGCCCTGCTAATTCTAAGTTAATAAGGGCGGCAGCAAGCCCTTGAGGCTCGCTTTTAGTCCAATCCTTAAGTTGGTCGATAGTAAGTATTGCTGCACTGCTGATATGATGCAGCAATTTGACCTCGGTGGCGGTTAATGCGGTAGGAGCACTTGTATTTTTTTCTCTTACATTTTTGGGGCGTAAAATTTCGTTTGATTTTTCCCAGCCCATCCAGGCAGCTACCTCATCTCCGCTTTCAAACAGCATGGCTCTTTGTTGCTTTATAAGGCGATGACATCCCTGACTCTTGGGATCTGAGGGTCTTCCCGGCAGGGCAAATACTTCTCGTCCGTAGTCGGCAGCAAGACCTGCCGTAATAAGACTACCTCCTTGTATGCCACTCTCAATGATCAAAGCGGCATCGCAGCAGCCTGCTACGATCCTGTTTCTTCTAGGAAAAAGATAGGTGTCACCTTTGTTTTTTGTCATTGATTCGGTCAGCAGGCCACCTTGAGAGCGTAAGATCTCTCTGGCAAGAGGCCGGTTGATGGCAGGATAAATCGCATCAAGGCCAAGTGGGAGTACAGCCAGTGTTGGCAAGCCATTATGTAACGCGCTTTGGTGTGCCACCGTATCGATCCCGATGGCCAAGCCACTTACGATGGTTACGGAGTAAACTGCCAACTGCGCGATGATCTCTTCTGTAAAGCGAACTCCCTGCCGGGTACAGCCACGAGTACCCACGACAGCTACTATTCTTTGCGTATTGAGAGCGGCCTCGCCTTTGTAATACAATAATACCGGCGCATCGGTGCAGGTGAGCAGTCGGCGCGGATAATCTGCATCGGTCACAAACAAAGTTCGAATGTTATACCGCTCAATAAAATGCAATTCCTCTTCAACACGTTTCCAGTTAGAGAAGGTAAGCAGCGAATCTAGCAAGCGTTCCGGAAGTACGCTGCATTGTTTGAGTAGGGCACGATCTCCTTCAAAGAGTTCTTCGATATCAAAGAAATTCAGTAATAACTTGGCATGCACAGGTCCCATTCCCGGCACCATCGTTAGCGCAATTTGCGATCGAAGAGAGGTCTCCATACAGGTCTTTAGCAAAAGATAACACGCCGTATCTCGGTTTGCTAGAGTCCGGTAATTTTCATTTCTGTGCGGCGGTTTTGCGCTCTACCGTCGGCGGTATTGTTGTCTGCCACGGGTTGGGTCATGCCGTATCCTTTAGCGGTAAGTCTGTTGGTATCGATTTTTTTGGCCACCAGATAATCTACCACTGCTTTGGCCCGGTGATCACTCAGGGTGAGATTGTCGGCAGCTTTTCCAACATTATCGGTATGGCCACCGATCTCAATTTTGATAGTGGGATTTTCTTGTAATAGGGTGACCAGCTTATCTAATTCGGTCACGGAGGCAGGGCTCAGCTCGAACCGATTGGTCTCAAAAAAAATATTCTTGAGTACAATGGCCGCATTTTTTTCGATAGGTTGAAGCACAATATTTTTTTGTGCCGCCGAGTCGGAGATCCCATTTTTAAGAAAGTATTGGTCCGAGTTAAACAGGTATCCCTTTTGGTTAACGGTAAAGGCGTAATCTCGACCGGTGGGAAGGGTTAATAAATAATTGCCACTACTGTCTGTCTTTACCTTAGAGATAACCTGTCTTGTCGTAAGGTCTGTCAACTCGAGAGTGGCGGCAATGCCCTTTCCGGTTTTTTTATCGGTTACGTTGCCTTGTACCCAGCGGGTGGGATAGGGGCGATTCTTTTCTTTAAGTTCAAAGCTGTAGAGATCCAGTAAACCATAACTATCTTTTCGCTCAGCTGCATACAGGGCCGTTTTTCCATCGGCTGTAATAAAGAGGGTTCCTTCGCGGTCGATGGTATTGATGGGATACCCCAAATTAATGGGTACACTCCAGCTGCCATCCGATTGCTTGCGAACAAAGAAAATATCGTCATCTCCATAACCGGGCCAGTGCGACGAAGTAAAATACAAGGTTTGATTATCGGCATGGATAAAAGGGCACTGCTCATCCGATGGCGTATTGACAGAGGGGCCGAGATTTACCGGTGCTCCCCAAGTGCCGTTATCTTGCATTTTGCATACATAAAGGTCACTTCCTCCGTAGCCACCTGCCCTACGCGAGGCAAAATATAATTCTTGTTTGTCGGGAGAGAGACAGGGCTGCGATTCCCACTGATCGGAGTTGACCTTAGACCCCAAGTTGACCGCAGCCGACCAACCTGCGGGTGTCTTGTACGAAATGTACAGATCGCACCCGCCATAGCTGTCGGGTCGATAACACCCGGTAAACACCAGCCACATTCCATCTTGAGAGATCATCATGGCTCCCTCACTTTGGGGTGTATTTAGGGAGCCTTTTACGGCAGCGGCGGTCTCCCAGTTACCGGGCCGCGAGGTGCCACTGGTAAAAAAATCTTCGTTATAAGTATCAACTCTACGGGTAAAGAAAAGTTGTTTGCCATCGATGGTTTGCGAAGGAAGGTATTCTGCCATCTTCGAGTTGACGGTTGGCCCTAAGTTCGTAGGTGCAAAAACATTTTTTTCGCCAGTTGTCGTTACTGATTTTTCTTGTTGCACCGCAAACTCAAAGTTCTTTTTTCGTTTGGTAGCGGTTTCCAGTGCCGCGCCGGTGGGTTTGTATTGATCGATATAGCGATTGGTGATCTCAAGGGCCCTCAAAAAATCGCCGGTACCGGCCATTGCGATCGCATAAGAGAGCAGGTAAGGTTTAAAATATTCGGCATCGATCGAAAGGGCCCTTCTAAAGCAGATTAAACTGTATGAGTAATTTTTGCCCTCTGCTTGGAGTTTAGCGAGAACCACCCACGCATCGGCATAGTTTTCGTCTGCATCGGTAGCTTGTTGTAGTAGGTCGATGGCCTCGCGATTGTTACCTGCCGAAGCTTTTTCGTAGGCTTTCTCGTAGAGTTGTGCCGCTTTTTTATTCACTTTATCGGGACGATAGCCCTGTGCTGATATACGTTGCACAGTCAGCACAAAAAGTAACACCGAGAAAATTCCCGCTGTAGGAATGATAGACCTCTTCATGGCACATGGATGTATTTATGCACCTGCAGGCTGAGCTGCCAACGAGGTTCACTTTTTATTTTCTCTACGATCAGCGGCGTTACTTTTTGGGCACGATCCCATTCGGGTTGTAAGTAAAGCTTGCAAGTGCTCGAGACCTGCGCTGCGTGCTGATCGGCCCAGAGCAGGTCGCTGCTGTGATAGATCACAACCTTGAGTTCATTGGCAAGGGGTAAACAAGCGGCCAGTGGAGCTTTGAATTTTTTGGGAGATAGACAGATCCAATCCCATTCACCACTAATGGGGTGCGCACCTGAGGTCTCCAGGTGACAGCGTAATCCCGCCTTGCGCAACTGTTGTGTCAGTGCATCCAGCTTATGCATGAGTGGTTCTCCTCCTGTAATTACTACGATGGTGGCAGGGGTTTGCAAAACGGCGTCTACTAATTGCGAGATTGTTTGACGAGGATGTTTGTCGGCTTCCCAACTTTCTTTTACATCGCACCACACACAACCCACGTCACAACCTCCCAGCCGTATAAAGTAGGCGGCATTTCCCTGGTAGTGACCTTCTCCTTGCAGGGTATAAAATTGCTCCATGACCGGAAGCATAGTTTGTTCATAAACGCTAACCATCCTATTATTATTTTCTGGAGCAGGAGAGAAATGTATTTTTCATGAGAGCTGCGATCGTCATAGGACCCACTCCTCCCGGCACCGGAGTGATCCAACTACATTTAGGAGCTACTTTCTCGTAATCGACATCACCTAAAAGTTTGAAGCCATTTTTCTTTGTCCTATCCGCTACCCGGGTAATACCTACGTCAACTACAATGGCTCCTTCTTTTACCATGTCCTCTTTTAGAAATAGCGGTTTCCCCAGCGCAGCTATAATGAGATCGGCCCTTTGGCAATGCCGGATAAGTTCTTTTGTCTTGGAGTGGCAAAGAGTTACGGTGCAATTACCCGGTTGCGTGTTGGCACTAAGCAGTATGCTCATAGGACGTCCTACAATGTTACTGCGGCCGATGACCACGGCATGCATTCCATCGGTAGCAATGTGGTAGTGCGATAATAGTAGCATGATCCCTAAAGGGGTGGCGGGCACAAAGCCCTCGTTGGCTAATACCATCTTTCCTACATTGACCGGATGAAAACCATCTACGTCTTTTTGGGGATCGATGGCGTTGATGATGGCTTGCTCCGAAATATGGGAGGGGAGTGGTAACTGTACAAGTATGCCATCTACGTCAGGGTCTTGATTGAGAAAATGAATGCTCTCGAGTAGTTTGTGTTCGGTAACGCTCTCTTCGAGTCGAACCAGGGTAGAAATAAAACCGGTCTGCTCACAGGCTTTCACTTTAGCTGCCACATAGGTGGCGCTGGCTCCATTATTGCCTACCAGTATCGCCGCCAGATGCGGGATCTTTTTTCCGTCAGCAGCCCTTTCGGCCACTTTCAATTTCAATTCATCTTTAACGGCCTCTGCAGCCAGTTTTCCATCCAACAGATTCATGGCTCAAAGGTAACTCCAATTATCAGCAATTTTTTAGCCGGCCCCTTGTTTTTATCTCTTGCCAATTTTTAACACTGGTTGTAAACTTATTGTATGAGATTCCTTTCGCAAAGCACCACTATTCTTTATTTTTTATTAGCAGGGGTTATCCAAGCCACATGCTTTAAGCACCTCAACGCTCAGCCCTTGCTTTACTCGGTATTGGCACAACAGACTACCGCCCTGTCTTATGGAGGGGATAGCGGTCATCCTTTTTCCGTTGCCATAAATCCGGCTTCCGTTGCAAGAATCAGGGCACCCCGTTGGGCATTTGGCGGCGAACAACGGTTTTTAGCTCCCGGATGGACCGAAATGGCAGCCGCATTGTTGTTGCCTTCAAATCACGGAGCTTGGGGCATTTTTTGGGGTCAGGAAGGGTTGCCGTTGGCAGTGGAGCAAGCGCTAAAAGTTACCTACGCAAAAGCCGTTTCAGTCAATGGATCTGTTGGCGTTACTATTGGCATCAACAGAAAAAAGTTCGGATCGTTTTTAGCCAAAACATACCCTAGCGCTGCGGCGGGTTTCTCCTGTATGGTAAGTCACGAGTTACAAGCCGCCATTTCTTTTGATCATTTTTCGCGCCGTCTTACAAAATACCCGGCAGAAAAAGATCTCTCGGTGCTGCGATGCTTACTTGCCTACACGCCGACCCAAAAAATAGCATTGGTATCGGTTATCTGCAAGCAGCGGGGGCATGCCGCTACTCGATCGTTCTCCCTGTGTTATACCCCCGGCAGTAAGACGGGTATTAGGGTAGGATTTTCCGGTTCGCCTAGTCTCTGTTGGCTTGGATTTATGCTGGGTATTGGAAAAAAGGTAGTCGTTCAACTTCACAGTGGTTTCTATTCGTTGACAGGAGTGAGTAACGGAATGAGTGTCTATCAAACTAGTCCCGAAAAAAACAACGATCTGCCATGAAACTAACCAATAGAGCATTTGTGTGGGTTGTTTGTTTCACGAAAGTGTTGTTTTTTACAGTGGCGCAATCACAGCCGGTGCCTTTGCGCTTTGAGTCATTGGTAGAAAATACCGTAGCGTCTCAAACAACATCCGCTACCGATGAGGACTTTCTAGAAGAGTCGATTCGATTTTTAAAAAAACCACTGCTCATAAATCTGGCTACCAAAGAGGAATTGCAACAGTTAACTTTTCTGTCTGATGCCTTGATAGATCGGTTGCTGTTACATCGTAAAACGCTCGGACCGTTGCTTCATGTCAACGAATTACAGGCCATTGCTGGTTTTACACCTGCGTTAATTCTGCAACTATCACCCTACATAAGCGTTATGCCTCCGGCCGTTCTGGGAGTTAGTTCAAAAATTGTAAGACAAGATCTTTCGCAGGATTTTCTTTTTCGGATAACCGGACTCCTTACAAGAAAAGAATACGCAGCATCTACTGGCTGGAGAGGGAGTCGTCAACGAATGTTGATTTGGTATCGGTTGCAAACAAAGCAACTCCAAGGGGGTTGGCTACTGGAAAAAGACCCCGGCGAGACCTTTTTGAAAAGCCGGGGCGCCTGGGTCGATCATAGCGGGTTTCATCTTTTTTGGCGTGGTCAGGCACTGGTTAGGACACTGGCCTTGGGGGATTTTTCTGTCAACATGGGGCAGGGATTGTTACAATGGCAATCGATGGCCTTTGGAAAATCTGCAGAGATGAGTTGGATCAAAAGACAGGGCCCTGTACTAAGACCGCATCGGGCTTCGGGGGAGTATAATTTTAGCAGAGGAGTCGCGGCCACGCTTCAGTGGAAGCCGCTGTCATTTACTTTTTTTATGTCGAGAAGACCACTGACCGCTCAATTGCTAAGTGATTCAAGCGGTCTATTAGCGGGGGTCACATCTATTGACATGAGCGGTTATCATCGTAGCGCAGCGGAGATTCAGCGAAGAAATGCATTTAAGCTATATATGGTGGGTGGAAGGATGTCGGTTCGAATACGGTCCTTAGCGCTCTCACTTAATGCAGTGGGGTATCGTTTTTCACTGCCTCTGCTAAGTAGCAAGCAGCCCCGAAATTATTTCGACATTCAAGGGCAACGGTGGCATAATGGTAGCATCGATTTTTCGTACACCATAAAGAATATTCACTGTTTTGGCGAAGGGGCCCTGGCGGCCAATGGCTCTGGAGCTTGGGTATTTGGCACTGTGGTAACAGCCTCCCGGCAGCTAGACTTTTTTATCATGATCAGAGACATCAGTAAAAAGTATCGCGCCTTATTTGCAAATGCGTTTACGGAATCTTCTTTGGTAGAAAATGAGCGCGGCCTCTACTTTGGAATCACCCTGCGACCTCGGCCGCAAATAAGAATTGATGCCTATGCGGATCATTTTGTTTTTCCCTGGCTGCGTTACCTGTGTAACGCCCCCACGGCGGGTGCAGACTTTTTAGTTCAAGTGGAGTACAAACCGATCAAGCGGGCAACTTTGCTGATTCGCTATAAAAATGAAAGTAAATGGGAAGTAGCCAGTTTTGGTGTAGATAGTTCGCAAGTAGCGCCCTATGCCTCGAACCTAAAAAGTGGATGGCGGGCAGAGCTTTCTTACCAGTATACTACACGGGGCAGAGTGCGAACCAGAGTGGAGTGCTTGCAACTTAGCCCCTACTACCCAACTAAGCCCCTTTCATGGCCCGGCTCTCAGGAACAGGGATTTCTGTTCTTTGTAGATCTTTTAGTAGATCGAATGGCCCCGGGACTGGATTTCATGTTTCGGTATCAGTTTTTTGATACAAATGGTTATTCTTCAAGAATTTATGCCTTATCTCCCGATCTGAGGCCGGGTTTTGTTGCGGGAGCATTTTACGGACAAGGACATATTTTTTGGGCACGAATAGATAAGTCATTAAATAACAATCTATTATTGAATATTTTCGGACAAGTGACGATGGGTGGGGGTGGGGTTCAAAGTCAGGAGCTAAAGCTGCAGTTACGATTGAAACTCTAGTGATTAGCCCACAGACAAAAAAAATCAACTGAATTAACACTATGTTAAAAAAATGGTTATCTTGCCGCAGCTATTAGAGCCATCATTTTGTCTCATTAGCATTAACCTATTACCGAAACTTTGGCCAATTTCAATTGGCTGTCAATGGATTTAAATTTTTAAAAATTAACGTCAACATGAGAAAAATTGCATCACTGTTCACGATGTTAATGCTCACTGCCGTATTAGCATTTGCTCAGAACCGGACGATCACGGGTACCGTTGTAGATGAAAGCGGAGCCGCTGTTCCCGGTGCCACCGTCCAATTGAAAGGAACCCGCGAGGGGATCGCTGCCGACAACAGCGGCGTATTTCGCTTGCTTGCCAAAACCGGCGATGTGCTGGTCGTTTCCGGCGTAGGTTTGGAGACCACCGAATACAAGGTAGGTGCTGACAACGCCATTCGAGTGCAAGTCAAAAGAAATATCACTGCCTCAGCAGAGGTGGTTGTCTCCAGTGGTTACGGTATCAGAAAAAATCTGCGCAACCTCTCAACTAACGCGCAGGTAGTTACCTCTGAGCAACTCAACGTAATCCGTCAAACTAACCTCAATAATGCCCTTGCCGGTAAGGTTTCGGGTATTCAGGTAAGAAGCCAATCTTCTGCCAAACTTGGAAGCAACGGTAACATTCGTTTGCGCGGTGAGTCAGGTTTCGGTGGCGGACAAGGAATTCTTTACGTTGTCGATGGAACCATCCTTCCTAATCCTAACGACATCAACTTAGATGATATCGATGACGTAACGGTATTGCAGGGTCCTGCCGCCGCCGCCGTATTCGGACCCCAGGGTGCCGGTGGAGCGATAGTAATGACGCTCAAGAAGGCGAAAAAAGGCCAAAAGGGTATAGGTGTGGATGTAAACCTCGGTGTACAAACCGATCATGTTTACGTACTGCCCAACTATCAAAACTCATATGCCGGTGGTGCCAGCGGAGACCTGATCCGTTACAACTGGCAGCCCGGTCATCCCGACTCTTGGAAGCGCCTGGATGGAAAATATTATCATGACTATTCCGATGATGCCAGCTGGGGTCCCCGCATGGTAGGCCAGGAATATATTC
>JBJTWT010000083.1:0-21341 GCA_046081865.1 Sphingomonadales bacterium | reverse complement strand
GCCCTTTTCGAAGGCAACCGTGGTTTTGGCTGGTTACAAGAACAACCCGGCATAAAATTTTTTTACGGGGATGGGTTTGCCGGGTTGCCTACCTATGCTCCTTTTGACAAGATCTTGATCACCGCTGCTGCCCCTGTCATTCCGGAGAGATTACTCGATCAGCTGCGTCCGGGCGGATGGATGGTGGTCCCGGTAGGAGAGGGAGAGGTGCAACAAATGAAAAAGATCACCCGGCTAGACCATGGTGGATATGCCGAAGAGATATTCGATAGTTTTTCTTTTGTACCCATGCTAAGCGGTAAAAAAGCCGATTGATTATCATTCCTATCTTTGAGGTACAAATCTCTGCCATGCGTCTTTTACCTTTTGTTGTCTGCGTAACCATTTCTGTAGGATTGATTGTTGTGTTAGACAAGCCGTTGGGAAAAGCTCCCGCCCTTGGAAAATTCTTTAGCCCCCAGATCGGATTTTGGCAAAATGCCGAGACCTACAATGCGATCCCTAACGAAGATTTGTCTTTCGCTTCATTAAAGGGCAACACACAGGTTTTTTTCGACGAACGACTGGTGCCGCATGTGTTTGCCGAAAATGAAGAGGATCTCTATTTTGTACAGGGCTACTTGCATGCTCGGTATCGTTTGTTTCAGATCGATCTTCAAACCCGTGCCGCTGCCGGCAGAGCCAGTGAATTGGCCGGACCCAAGGCTATTAATTTTGATAAGGAGCAGCGTCGGTTGGGTATGGTCTATGCAGCCGAGAATGCGCTTACCGAAATAGAGAAAGATCCCTTATCAAGAACAGTGTTCGATGCTTACACAGCAGGTGTCAATGCGTACATCGATCGGTTGACCGAAGCGCAACTTCCCATTGAGTATAAGTTAATGCATGCCACCCCTGAGCGTTGGAGCAATCTGCGAACCGCTCTTTTATTGAAGATGATGGCCAAGATGCTTTCATCAGGCACCGAAAACGACCTTTCGAACACCAATGCCAAGTCTGTCTTTTTGCCAGATCAGTTAGCACGACTTTATCCGCAAGTGCCCGATTCGTTACTTCCCATTGTGCCTTCGGGTACTTACTTCGAAGATCCGACCGTAGAACCGGAGACACCTGCCACTGCCGACTCGCTTTATTTTAGTCACCGCGATACCGTATTGGCACACTCACACTACCAGCCCGATCCCGATAATGGTAGCAACAACTGGGTCGTGGCAGGCAGTAAGACAAAAAGCGGATCACCCATCTTGGCGAACGATCCGCATTTGGAGTTGTCACTCCCCTCTATATGGTACGAGATGCAATTATCTACCCCCACTACCAGTGTATATGGGGTTACACTTCCGGGTTCGCCTATGGTCATTATTGGATTTAATGATAGCATTGCCTGGGGAGTCACCAATTCTCAGCGTGATGTAAAAGATTATTATGAGATTCGATTTAAGGATAACACCCGAAAGCAGTACTGGTATAACAATAAGTGGGAGTCAACGCGTTTGCGTGTTGAGACGATAAAGGTTAAGGATAGTGCCACTGTATACGATACGGTCGCCTACACCATTTTTGGCCCGGTCATGTTCGATGAAAGTTTTTCGAACGGTTACGCTAAGAATATGAATCTGGCGGTGCGTTGGGCAGCCCATGACCCCAGCAACGAGGGCATGACTTTTTATAAGTTGAACCGTGCCCGAAACTATAGCGACTACGAAGAAGCGATACGTACTTTTCAATGTCCCGGCCAAAATTTTGTTTTCGCTTCTAAATCGGGGGATATTGCCATTTGGCAGCAGGGGCGTTTTCCGGCACGCTGGCCTGGTCAGGGATTGTATGTAATGCCGGGTTGGGATAGCAGCTATGCCTGGCAGGGATTTATTCCGCAAGCAGAGAATCCGCATAGTCTCAATCCCGAGAGGGGATACTTGCAAAGCGCCAATCAACGGGCGGTAGATGGCGACTATCCTTATTTTATTCCAGGTGCTTATATCACGGCCAGAGGGGTTCGTATCGATAAGCAACTGGCCTCCATGAGTCAGATTACTCCCGAAGATATGATGGCGCTGCACCAAGATTATTTCAATACTTCTGCCGAAGATCTAAGACCCGTTTTGTTAAAGCACCTGCGCACCGATCAGTTGACTACCACCGAAAGGGGGTATCTCGATCAGTTTACCCAATGGGATCTGCTAGCCACTCCCAACAGTATAGGACAAACGGTGTTTCAGTGTTTTTGGGATAGTGTGCAGTCGGCCATTTGGAAAGATGAGTTAGTCAGCACCGACCCTATGGCTACATGGCCAACCGAGCAAGCCACGCTTGAGTTGTTGCTTAAAGACACGACCCTTTCATTTGCAGATGATATTCGTACACCGGTTGTGGAAACGTTACCAGCGGTCATTACAATGGCCTTTAAGCGGGCTTGTATAGTGCTCGAAAAAAAATCTGCGGAGCAAAAGCTCCAGTGGTCAGCCTCTATGAACCCTTCGGTTTATCATCTATTAAAAGATGCGTTGCCGGCTTTTGCCCGAAAGGGGTTACAGGTGGGAGGGTATGGAAATATTGTCAATGCCATCAAACACAGCCATGGTCCTAGTTGGCGCATGATCGTGCACTTGACCAGTCAGACGGAAGCCTGGGGTGTTTATCCCGGAGGGCAAAGTGGCAATCCCGGAAGTCGTTTCTACGATGATTACGTGTCGATATGGGAGAAGGGGGCCTATCATTCTCTTTGGATGATGCGCCAAAACGAGCAAAGTGACCCCAGAGTCAAAGGCCACATTCAATTTAAAAAATCGTAAATCGCATTTATTATGAAATTTATAGTTGCGCTGCTTATTACTTTTCTAACCTGCTTGGGGCTGGGCACTGTTGCCGTTGTTCCTTGGTGGGGATTTGTCGTTACGGCAGCTTTGGTGGGAGCCATTGTACAGCAGGCGGCCGCCAAGACTTTTGCCGCCGGGTTTTTAGGAATGTTTTTGGCATGGGGGGGATTAGCCTGGTGGATCGATTGGCAAAATAAAAGTTTGTTATCGCAAAAGATCGCACTGGTGTTACCACTGGGAGGTTCTGCAGCGGCCTTACTTTTTATAACAGCCCTTATTGGAGGGTTACTCTCGGGCGTAGCCGCTTTGTCGGGGCATTACGCCAGGGCTACTGTTCAACAATAATTGTGCTTGGGTTAGTATGATATTATGATGAGAATCCTTGGTTTGGTTCTATGCTTTTTTTTATGGGTCAGGGCGCAAGCCGGTCTTGTAAAAGGGTTAGTGGCTGATGCCGATGGCAAGCCATTGCCCTATGCCTCTATTTTGATCGTGGGTAGCACCAAGGGTGTTATTGCCAATAGTCAGGGGCGCTATGAATTGAATTTACCGGCCGGCAAGTATTCGCTGCTCTGTCAATACGTGGGATATGCACAGCAAAAAGTTTCGGTCACGGTATTGCAAGAGGAGCTAGAGATCAATTTTATAATGCAGCGGCAAGAGTTACTGATGCCCGATGTGGTGCTGGCCAAAGGAGAGGATCCTGCCTATCAAATTATCAGAAGCACCATCGCTAAACAGCTAGATAATCTTGACCGCACCCGCTCTTACCGCTGCCAGGTGTATTCAAAAGGGCAGCTTCGATTACGATCGTATCCCAAAAAATTTATGGGAGAGAAAGTAGATTTCGAAGATGGAGATACCAGTCAGCAAAAGATCATCTACTTGTCAGAGACCGTTTCGCGCTTTGCCATTGATGGACCCTCTAAAAGAAAGGTAGAAGTGATCTCCTCAAAAGTAAGCGGCAGCAGCGATGGCTACGGACTTTCTGTTCCAGATCAATACGGCATCTACCAAAACAATGTGATGATCTCTTCCCGGATCAATCCCCGTGGGTTTGTATCGCCGCTCTCTTCGAATGCGCTCAATTTTTATCGCTATAAGCTACTGGGTACATTTTACGAGAATGGTAAAGCCATTAGCCGCATACAAGTAACACCGCGCAGAAAGATGGAGCCGCTCTTTAGCGGTGAGATCACAATTGTAGAGGACGACTGGCAGCTCTATTCGACCGATCTGCTCATTACCCGACAACAGCAATTGGAATTGCTCGACACGCTGCGATTGGTCCAATTATACCAGCAAGACCAAAGGGGCGACTGGCTTATTTATAGTCAGGTGCTATATCCGGCCACTAAAAAATTCGGTTTTGATGCGTACGGTAGTTTTGTGAACGTCTATACCGAGTACAATACGCGACCTCAGTGGGTCAAGAAGTTCTTTGACAGAACCCTGCTTCGATATGTTGACAGTGCCAATAAACGGGATCTTTCTTATTGGGAATTGGTGAGACCCGTACCCCTTATGGCCGATGAGCGCAGGGATTATGCCAAAAAAGATAGCTTAGAGTTGGTGCAAAAAGATCCTCGGTATTTGGATTCGCTCAACAAAGTGCGTAATAAGTTTACCATTCAAAAGCTGCTGCTTTTAGGTCAGCCACTCTATACCAAAGGAGAGATCAGTTCGATCTCCGTGAATCCCCTTATTCAGCAAGTAAATTTTAATCCTGCCGAGGGCTGGGTGGTACAGCCAGAATTTACTTGGCGACGAGACCTCGACACGACGGGTTCGCGTCGTTCAGTAAGCGGATTGGTAGGGCTTCGTTATGGTTTCGGAAATCAAAAGTTTCATCCTCGTGCCAGTCTCACTTACTCATTTGGGTCGAAATTTTCTCGTTCGCTCTCTGTTTCCTTTGGTAGACAAGTCTTGCAGTTCAATAGTCAAAGTCCCATCGATGAGCGCAATAACACCATCGCCTGTCTCTTTTATGAAGACAACGTGATCAAGACCTACCTGTCTTCTTTTGTTCGAGCCGGATTTACCTCTGGTGTCGGAGCCGGTTTTTCGTTGAACGCTTCCGTGCAGTATGCCAATCGATCTTCGTTGGATAATGTCTCTTCTTTTACCCTTCGAGACAGCCCCAACAAGAGTTATTCTCCCAACTTTCCTACCGAAATAGTGAATACGAATATTTCTCGGCACCAGCTATTTCTTTTGAGTGCGGGGTTACGTTGGCAGCCTGGTGCGCGCTACGTTGAATTGCCCCAACGCACCATCAATATTGGTGGAAAGTCTCCCGTCCTTTTCTTACAAATGACCAAGTCTATCAAAGGGATCGCCGGCAGCGACGGATCTTTTTTAAAATGGAGAATGGATGTGACCGACCAACTGAATTTAAAGCTTAAGGGCGTGTTTCGCTACCGAGTCGGGTGGGGTGGGTTTATCAATGATAAGCAAGTTCAGTTGCCCGACTACACGCACTTTAATGGTAATAATTGGCAGTTTGGAACCAGCAACCTCAATAGTTTTCAATTATTGCCCATGTACCAGCTAAGCAATACGCGTCCGTTGTATGGACTTGCCCATGCGGAGTACAACCTAAAGGGATTTATTACCAATAAAATTCCTGGTATCAAAAAGCTCAACCTCTATTTGCTGACGGGTCTTAACACCTGTTACGTAAACAAAGACCTTCGCTATTTTGAATGGTTCGTGGGTGTCGATAATCTGTTTAAAGTATTTCGGGTCGACTATGTATTCTCTTATTTGCCGAAAAATCCTATGCAATCGGCCCTGCGCTTAGGGCTTACCGGAAAGATCATTCGATAGGAACGTCTTATTATCTTTGCTTTGCTTTAGGATTTTGCCCAACCTGCCATTGGGGTTCAAAGCGAACTAAAATTCGACCTATGAAGGCCTTACACAACAGGATCTCCCGAAAGGAGCTCAAGGAGCGTATGATGCAAGACCCTACGCCCCGTACCACCGTATCATTCTATCATTATTTTCCTATTGAAGATCCCGCCGAATGCAGAGACCGGCTATACGAGTTATTGCAACCCATTGGCGTTTGCGGAAGAATCTATGTGTCTGGCGAGGGGATCAATGCGCAGGTTAGTGTCGCTACAACACAGCTCGATATATTTCGCGAAACCCTCTATAGTCTCGATCCGCTAAAGGGCATTCGTTTAAATATCGCAGTCGATAACGTCCATCCCTCCTTTTTTGTACTTGATATAAAGGTCAGAGACAAGATTGTGGCAGATGGCATTACCGATCCCACTTTTGACATGCGACAAAAGGGCCGGTATGCTACGCCAGAACAGTTCAACCAGTTGGCCCAAGATCCCAACACGGTAATCATAGACATGCGTAACTACTACGAGTACGAGGTGGGGCATTTTCAAAAGGCCATCGAGATCCCCTCCGACACCTTTCGTCAGCAATTACCTATGGCGGCCGATCTTATGAAAGATAAAAAGGAAACGACGATCTTGATGTATTGCACCGGTGGGATCCGTTGCGAAAAGGCTTCGGCTTACATGCTTCACAAGGGGTTTACCAATGTGTTTCACTTGGAGGGAGGCATTATCAACTATGCCAGGCAGGTCAAAGAAAAGCAGTTAGAGAATTTATTCATCGGCAAGAACTTTGTTTTTGATGAGCGTCTCTCGGAACGGATCACCGATGATATTATCGCTCAGTGTCACCAGTGCGGAAAGCCCGCCGATACACACACCAATTGTGCCAACGAGGGCTGTCATCTGCTTTTTATTCAATGCGAGGAGTGCTCGGTTAGCATGAATGGCTGCTGCACCCCTGCGTGTAAAGAAACGATGCTGTTGCCCGAAGAGGAACGAAAGAAACGTAGAAAGGGGGTTGATAAGGGGCAGCACATCTTTAATAAATCTAGAAGCCGGTTGCCGTTGCTTACTTCGAAAGAGCCCCCTTTAAGCGGATAAATGGTTGATGGCTTCGCTGATGCGGGTAAAAAGATCCTCTGGTGTCATGGGAGCAGGCGCAAAGGGCTTACCGATTACTTTTTCATAGAGGGCAATATAGCGCTGAGAGATAGTTTCTATCCACTCATCGCTCATCGTGGGTACCTGCTGTCCTTCTTTACCCATAAAATCGTTAGCGATTAGCCACTCGCGAACAAACTCTTTGCTCAGTTGTGGTTGTCTCTCTCCTTTTTGCTGTCGCTCCTCGAATCCATCCAAGAAAAAATAGCGTGAGCTGTCAGGGGTATGAACCTCGTCCATCAAATAGATCGTGTCGTTGATCTTTCCAAACTCATATTTTGTGTCGACCAGTATAAGTCCTTGTTGACGGGCCATGGTCTGTCCGCGGTCAAATAAACGCAGGGCATAATCGGTTAGTTGCTTCCACTCCTCGGCAGTAGCCAATCCTTGCGAAATGATCTCTTGTTCGCTGATGTCTTCGTCATGGCCTTTGGAAGCCTTGGTGCTGGGTGTGATGATAGGCGTTGCAAAGGCATCGTTTTCTTTCATTCCCTCCGGTAGCGGAACTCCGCATAGTGTGCGTTTTCCGGATGCATAGGTTCTCCAGGCATGCCCGGTCAAGTGGCCTCTGACCACCATCTCGATCTTAAAGGGATGGCATCTTTTCCCGATCGAGGCAGTAGGAGCGGGGGTAGCGACCAGCCAATTAGGGCAAATGTCGCGAGTGGCCTCCAGCATGTAGGCAGCTATTTGATTCAGTACCTGCCCCTTGTAAGGAATGGGGCGGGGAAGGATAACATCAAAGGCCGAGATACGGTCCGAGGCGATCATCACCAACCAGTTTTCGCCTATACTGTACACATCTCTCACCTTGCCACTGTAAAAAGCTGTTTGACCCGGAAAGGCAAAAGTTGCATTCGCCATGCCCCGAAAATAAGGGTTTGAATAGATTGAAAGCCCATCGTTTTTAACTAAAAATTAAATTTTTACAATCGCGATACAAATTGTAATTTTCCATTCTATTCAAAACCAAAATTCCGAATTATGAGAAAAAGCTACCTCTATTTAGCTTCTTCGCTTACGGCCCTCCTTTTTGTGTTTTCCGCTTATGCTCAAACAGTTACGCTAAAAGGAACTGTTCGTAACAGCGATTCAAAAGAGGCTGTGCCTGCCGTATCGGTTGCCGTAAAGGGAACCACACAGGGTACTTACACAAACGCTGACGGGGTTTTCTCGATCAGTGTTTCCAAATTACCTGCCGTGCTTGTTTTTACTTCCGTTGGGTATCAGGATACCGAAGTAACCGTTTCGGATGCTTCGCAGGCCGTTGCCGTCAACCTAAAGGTTAACAATGCCCTGGGTCAGGAGGTGGTGGTTGCTGCCACTCGTACTCCTACTCGTTTACTGGAATCGCCGGTAACCATTGAGCGACTCAGTAATACGGCGCTTCGTAACGTAGCGGCTCCAAATTTTTACGAGGCTCTTGGAAACCTTAAGGGTGTGGATGTGCACACCGCCTCACTTACTTTCCGTACGGTCACTACCCGTGGGTTTGTGAGCAGTGGTAACACTCGTTTGAACCAATTGATGGACGGAATGGATAACCAGGCTCCCGGTCTGAACTTTGCCGTAGGTAGCATGGTAGGTCCCTCTGACCTCGATGTAGAAAGTGTAGAGGTTCTCTCCGGAGCTTCTTCTGCCCTCTATGGATCGGGTGGTATGAATGGAACCGTTTTGATCAATACCAAAAATCCTTTCAAATACCAGGGTCTTAGCTACAACATTAAGCAGGGAATGATGCACGTTGATCAAAAGCAGCGCACAGCCGCTCCTTTCTATGATTGGTCTTTCCGTTGGGCGAAGGCCTATAAAAACAAATTGGCCATCAAACTCGCCGCCTCTATGGTTAAGGGTTCTGACTGGGAAGCCGAGGACTATCGCAACAAAACCCAGATCGGAATCTTAAGCGCTGTGGCTCCCGGTAATCGCACCAGCGACCCAGGATTCAATGGTATCAACATTTACGGGGATGAGACCGCAGCCGATATGAATGCTTTTTCTCTCTTTGTACAGCAATCTACTCGCAGTGGCATCTTAGCCGCTACGGGTGGTTTGGTCGATGTAGTGGCCGCTGCCAACAACTACTTTACGGCCATCGGTAACCCCATGTATCCTACCAATGCGCAAGTAGGTGGATTTTTAGGGTTGTTTCCTGCGCCTTTGCAGCCTACCATTCAGAATATGATGCCTTTCTACATTGGGCTTCGCAATAACTATTTTAACAGAGCCACCGTTAGCCGCACCGGTTACGAAGAGCAACTATTGGTTGACTACGGAACCCTCAATGTGCGTGTGAATGGAGGTATTCATTACAAGTTTACCGACAACCTCGAATTGTCTTTCAACAGCTATATCGGATTTGGTACAACGGTTTACACCGGTGCCGATCGTTACTCATTGCGTAATCTTAGCATGGGTCAACATAAGTTAGAGTTGCGTCACAAAAATTGGTTTGTACGGGCTTATACCACTCAAGAAAATGCGGGAGAATCTTATAATGCCACTGCCTTGGGTGCGTTCCTTAACGAAACAGCTCGTCCCAGTTCTCAGTGGTTCCCCACTTATATTGGAACGTTCTCTGAGGGACGTCGTTTGAATGGTGTTCAGGCTAGCGATTTTCAACTTCACCAAGTTGCTCGCGCCTCGGCCGATGCTACTCGTTTAGTTCCCGGTACCAAGGCTTTTGCCGATGCGATGAACCAGATCAAGAAGACCCCCATCAGCAAAGGTGGCGCCCTCTTCTTAGACAAGACCGATCTTTGGAGTGCCGAGAGCCAGTTCAATATCTCCGACATGGCTGGTTTCTCAGACAAGGTAGAGATGATGGTGGGTACCAACTGGAAGCATTATGTGCTTAACTCTCAGGGTACTCTTTTCGCCGATACTGCTCAATTGATCCGTATCAATGAGTATGGCGGATACATGCAACTTAAAAAGAAGTTCTTCGATGACGGACTGACTATTTCTGCTTCGGGTCGCTATGACAAGCAAACCAACTTTAAGGGTCGCTTCACACCCCGCTTGTCTGCGTTGATCAAAGTAGCCAAAGAGAATTTTCTTCGTCTTTCTTATCAGACCTCCTATCGTTTTCCAACCAACCAAAACCAATATATCAGCTTAGTGACTGGTTCGGGTGTGTTGATGGGATGTTTGCCTCAGTTCCAAAATTATTATCGTCTTAATTCAACTCGTCCGGGTTATACAGCCGCCAGTGTATTGGCATACCGCGCCGGATCATTGGGTGACTCTTCTCGTCTAGTAAGAGCTAAATATCAAGAAGTGAAACCCGAGACCGTCAAGTCTTATGAATTGGGATATAAGGGCGTTATTGGCAAGAAATTGCTGATCGATGGCTATGTATATTACAGCCGTTATAATGATTTCTTGGTAGGGGTAGCCCTGGTGCAGTCTCGCACAGGAGCTAACTCAGACCTTTACTCTCCCTTTAGCAGTACTAACTTGTCATACGTACAAAACTCCGCCGATGTGGTTACCACTACCGGTTGGGGTCTTGGATTCGAGTATCAGTGGGTTAAGCGCTATGTTGTTTATGGAAACGTGTTCTCTGACAGACTCAGTGATGTTGACCCCAATGTGGTCACTTACTTTAACGCTCCTCGCTATCGTACCAACATCGGTCTTCGTAACGATAATGTCTACAAGAATTTTGGATTTAACGTAGTGTACAAGTGGCAAGATCGTAACTACTACGAGGGTACTTTCGTGACCGGTACACTTCCTGCTTTTGGCTGGTGGGATGCGCAGGTTACCTATCGCCCTGCTAAAAACCCCAAGAGCACTTTCCGTGTGGGCGGCACCAACATTGCTAACAACTATCAGCGCACCGGCTTCGGAAGTCCTTCTGTGGGCGGTCTTTACTACGTGAGCTATGGTTATAACCTGTTTTAAGCAACTAGCCCCCGTGGGCTTGTAAAATATCGGGTAATAAGTAAAAGGTCCTGCCAGATGGCGGGACCTTTTCTTTTGAATCCGCTGCGTTTTATAAGAGTGATCCCCTACATAAAGTATGGGGCTCTGCGAGGGGTGTTATTATTTTAAAGGGCAACTTCTTTCACCAATCTTAAAGCCGTTGTGGTAGATCTCTAGGCGATAGGTACCCTTGCTGTATTGGCCGGCTCTAACCGGAAATTCTACTTTCTGTCTGGTGCCCCTATCGTAATTGACGGGTATGAGTGCCGTATAAGGTCTGTCACCATCTTCTCGAGTAGGTAGTACAAAGCCTTTTTCGGTAATTATTTTACCTGCCGGGTCCGTTACGATCAGATACATATCGGCCGGTCCTGAGGGGGCAATACGATTTTCTACGTCGAAACTGACCAGTAGCTTATCTACGCGTTTGGCGTTTGTGGTCGTTTTTTCTTTGCCACTTGGTTTTACGTCGATCGACGAGATCTGTATAGAAGAGGCAGAAAAGGTTGACCCAATATCTACTTTACTTGCCAGCGTTGCGTTTTGTGCCGCACTCTTTGACAGGTCTTGCTCCAGCCCCTCTTTTTCTCCCTGCAGCGTAGTGTTGGCCGCTGAGAGCTCGAGGTTCTGTTGCTTTAAATAAGCGATCTGGTTTTCGAGCGCTGCGATCTTTCCGTTGAGGTCGCTAACCATTATCCGGGCCTTTTCTAACGAGGTCTTGGTAGCGTTACGGTCGCTAAGAATTCTTTTAATGGCGGCTTTTTGAGAGGATATATCGCGTTGCTGCTCCGATACTCTGTTCGATAAACTAGCATTCATATTGGTTACCGAATCTAGTCGAATAATAGCCATATCGAATTCCCTTTGAATGGCAGCTTTATCGGCATCGAGGTTTTCGATCTGAGCGGCCTGCAAGGAGATGGTCTCTTTTTGCTGGTTTTTATCCCATAGCAGGTAAACCCATGTGCCCGCCAGAGCAATGGCCAGTAAGATGATTAGTTGATTCTTTTTCTTGAGTGCGGCCGATGGTTGAGGGTCGTTTGGACGGCCCGATAAAGGTTCGTTCATAAAATTTAATTGTGTAATTAATTTGAGGACTAGTTGCAAGTTAATAAATGCCACAGGGCAGAGTGTGAAATTAATCTTAAATTAAGCCCTGATCCTGATCATTATCAGGATGATAGTTTTTGTTTCGTTGTATCTTAGTACTTTATGAGTGCCACTGCTATAATAACGGATTGGAAAAAAGGAAAGTGGAAACCCGTTTATTGGATCGAGGGTGAAGAAGATTATTATATCGATCAAGTATTGGACTATGCGGAGCATCGGTTACTTTCCGAGTCCGAGGCATCCTTCAATTTGAGTGTTTTTTATGGTCGCGATGCTGCCTGGCCGGATGTGATCAACGCTTGTAGAAGGTATCCGATGTTCGCTGAAAAGCAAGTCGTGATGATCAAGGAGGCGCAGCACATGCGCGATATAGATAAGCTTGAGTCATATTTGGAGCAGCCCCTGGATTCTACCATCTTGGTGATCGGGTATAAAGAGAAAAAGATCGACAATCGCCGCAAGTTCGCAAAGCTTATTAAGGACAAGGGGGTGCTGGTCACCACCAAAAAACTGAATGAGCAAGATATTCGCTCCTTTGCCGAATCGCTGGTACAAGAAAAGAAATTATCCATACAACCACTGGCTTTAAGTCTGCTGGTCGAACACATTGGTTCCGATATGCAGCGAATTGCCAATGAGCTAGAAAAATTGGCGGTTAACCTAGAAGATCGAAAGACCATTACCGCAGACGACATAGAACGCTTTATCGGCATTAGTAAGGAATACAATGTCTTTGAACTGCAAACGGCACTGGCTAAGCGAGACACCGCCCGTTGCCTTCGTATTATTGGGTATTTTGAGGGCAATCCCAAAGCGGGCCCCATCCAGCTGATATTACCTTCTTTGTACTCCTTTTTTTCAAAGGTATTTATGCTCTATGGAATTAGCGGGGGCGATGAAAAGACGGTTGCTGCCACCTTGGGGGTACCATCTTTTTTTCTAAAAGAGTATAAGGCCGCTACCCGTAACTTCGATTATGCGGCCACCGAGAAGACGTTGTTGTTATTACATCACTACAGTTTAAGAGCCGTGGGTATTGGTGCTACCCGAGTTTCCGATGCATCGCTACTTCGAGAGCTTGTTATAAAAATACTTTTATAGATCACCCACTTAATTTTCTTTTTATGCGTCCTACTTTGTTTCTTGTGACCTTGGTGTCCTTTTTGATAACCGGATGTCTGGATAATACCCAAGAAATTACGCTGAATGAAAGCGGCGGGGGCATTTTTACCGCATCTACCGATATGGGGGGGCTCTTAGGGCTGGCTCGTCAGATGGGGGCCGCTCAAAGTTTTTCTGAGCTTGAGAAACGAAAAATGGATACGGTTATTTCGCTGGCCGATGCCGCCGATAGTTTAGGGGGATTAACGAGCGAAGAAAAGGCACTGGTAGCCAACGCCAGTCTCTCTATCAATATGGACATTAGTTCCGATCAAATGAAAACCGGTATCCGAATGCCCTTTGATAATAATGCCCAGGCAGCCATAATTCAGCCTTTGTCCGGCAAGTTATTGGGCGATGCAGCCCGCCGTCAGCTGGGCGATAAGATCTCGGCAGGCGGAAGACAGATGCCTTCTCCCAGCAGCTTCGATGATTATTACGACCTCTCCATTGGCTCCGGAAGTATCAAGCGTGTGCTCAACAAAGAACGTTATGCACAAGTCGACAACGACGAATTCTTAAAAGCCATGACCCAGCTTTCCGGTATGGGCCTTTCGATGAAAGCCACTTACATCATCAATCTGCCTCGCCCCGCCATAAAGACCGAGGGAAAATCGGTTAAATTATCGGCAGATAAAAAACGGGTAACACTCAGCGTTGATATCGATGATTTTTTTGAGGAGCCAGAAAAGTTGCAATACCTGATCGAATATTGATCAGAGAAGTTGAAGACTGTTCGCTTTATCAAGATGCAATTGCTCTACCAGCGCAGGGAGGTTTTCAAATTTCTTTTCGGACCTTAAATAGTGATGCACATAGACAGTAAGCGTTTGGTCATAGATGTCCTCGTCAAACCCAAATAGATTTACTTCAACTACCCGGTTCTTTCCGTCTACGGTAGGCCTAAACCCGATGCTCATCATACCTTTTAGCGGACTATCATAATGCTGTGGTTGTGCATACACCGCATAGATTCCATTTCCAAGTACGATCTTTTCACTATCCTCTACACGCAAATTGGCAGTGGGATACCCTATGGTACGACCTATTTTGTTACCGTGTACAACGGTCCCGCTAAAAAAGAAGGGATAGCCAAGTAGTCTATTGGCTTTTTCGATCTCGCCATGTAACAGCGACTCCCTAATTCGTGTAGAGCTGATCGAAATGCTCTCCAACACATGTTTGGGGATTTCCGCTATCTGATAGCCATAGGTGGCTGCCATTTGTTGCAGTAGTTGAAAATTACCCAGTCGCTCTCTTCCAAACTGGTGGTCATAGCCGGTTATGATGGTATGCGGGTTAAAAATCTTTACCAAGAAATCAGCAATGTATTGGTCGGCGGTAAGGTTGGCAAACGCATCGGTAAAGGGAACGACCACAACGTGATCGATGGAGAGGGTAGATAGCAGTTTTAGTTTTTCTTCGAGGGTATTGATCAGGCGAATTCCCAAAATAGCCGAGGCCACCACTTTTCTGGGATGGGGATGAAATGTAATGATCACCGATTCGCCTGCCACCTCTTTGGCGGTGGTGACCAGTTTAGAGAGTACCTGACGATGTCCATGATGTACTCCATCGAACGTTCCAATAGTGATGACCGCTCGTGTAAAGGCAGGTAGTTTCTCTAAGTCGAAGTGTACCTTCATGGGCCGCAAAGATAGCTGACTGTTTCGAGTTGACCGAACGGGCATTAATCAGTAAGTTTGCTTTGTATTTTTCATTGTCATACAGTAGCATGTCATTGTATTCACAACGCGGCGTTTCGGCTCAAAAAGAAGAGGTTCATCAGGCCACCCGTGGTCTTGATCCCGGCCTCTACCCAGAAGCTTTTTGTAAAATTTACCCCGATTATCTGTGCGGCGATAGTGATTGGGTCAACATTATGCATGCCGACGGCGCGGGCACTAAGAGCATTTTGGCTTATTTGTACTGGCGCGAAACGGGCGATCTCTCTGTTTGGAGGGGAATAGCCCAAGATGCTATTGTAATGAATCTGGACGATCTGCTTTGTGTGGGGGTCACCTCTCCGTTACTATTCTCCTCTACCATCGATCGTAACAAGCGACTCGTGCCCGCAGAGGTGTTAGAGGCCATCATAGAGGGAACCCGCTCATTTTTCGATACGATGCGGCCCTATGGGATCGATATTCATTATTTGGGAGGGGAGACTGCCGATGTGGGAGATCTAGTTAGAACGATCACCGTAAACGGAACCATGACCGCCCGTTGGCCAAAGTCCAAGTTGATCACCAACCAAAAAATTGCTGCGGGCGATGTGATTGTGGGGCTGGCCGGGTTTGGTAAGACCCATTACGAACCAACTTATAATAGCGGGCTTGCCAGTAATGGACTCACAAGTGCCCGTCATGACAGCTTGCAAAAGACCTATGGGGCACGCTTTCCTGAGTCGTATGACAATGGGTTAGACGAGTCGGTGGTGTATATAGGCCCTCATCAATTGACCGACACGATGCTGATCGATGATCAGCCTGTATCGGTGGGGCACTTGTTGCTAAGTCCAACCCGCACATTCGCTCCGGTACTGAGTGCCATCATCAATGAACATTTTGATTCGATACACGGATTGGTGCATTGCAGTGGAGGCGGGCAAACCAAATGCTTAAAGTATCTTCCGGGCCCCTTAAAGGTCATAAAAGATAATTTATTTACGCCTCCTCCAGTATTCGAGATGATCCAAAAGGCCAGTGGTGCCGACGATCGCGAGATGTATCAGGTCTTTAACATGGGTACCAGAATGGAGATCTACACCAGTGCCAGCAAAGCCGAGCAATTAATAGAAGTGGCGCAGCGTTTTGGGGTAGCGGCACAGGTGATTGGTCGGGTTGAGGCAGCGGCCTCAAGATCGTTAGAGATCGTTGCAGCAGCGCAGCGGATCAATTTTTAAACGATTGCCGTCAAATGGTAGTATTTTGCATAAAACAGTGCTATGTCCGAAGCTATAATTGATCTACAACACGTAAATATCTATCAGGGATCTAGTTTGATATTGGCCGACGTGCATCTCAGGGTCAATAAAGGCGAGTTTGTATATCTGGTAGGAAAGACCGGAACAGGTAAATCGAGTTTACTTAAAACCTTGTACGGGGAGTTGCCACTGGTCGATGGAGAAGCTACAGTGGCTGGTTTTTCATTGAAGGGAATGGATTGGAAGAAGGTGCCTTATCTGCGTCGTAATCTGGGGGTGGTCTTTCAGGACTTTCAATTACTGACCGATCGTAATGTCAATGATAATCTAAAGTTTGTACTTCGCGCTACGGGTTGGACAGATGAGCGATTGATGAACGAGAAGATCAAAGATGTGTTAGATAAGGTCGGACTAAAGTCGAAAGGGTTTAAAATGACCTATGAGTTGAGTGGGGGAGAGCAGCAACGTATCGATATAGCACGAGCTTTATTAAATTCCCCTAAATTGATCTTGGCTGACGAGCCCACCGGCAATCTCGATCCGGAGACCTCCGACGAGATCATGAAGTTGCTTTTTCAAATTTCTCGTGACTATAACACCACTGTGGTGATGGCAACGCATGATTATATCGTAGTGCAAAAATTTCCTGCCCGCCTTATTCGTACCGAGTTGGGTAAGGTGGTCGATAACGCTACCATAAATATTGAATAAGGGTCTTTGTGTTTTTCTTCGTATCAAAGGTATCTTGTATCAATCGCTTTCGAAGTAATATCTCTTCTTCTCCAAAAAGGCGGTGTTGCAGTTGCATAATTAAGGAGGCAACCCCCGACGCGCTCTCGGTTAGGTAGCAGGCCTCTTTAAGTGGGCTTTCTTGAACGGCATTGCTGTTACAAATGCAATGTCTTCCCATCGAAAGGGCATGTAATACCCTTATATTGGTTCCGGCGCTAACAGAGGATAGCAGTACATGTGTTTGCGCCTTTTGTATCAGGTCATTTAGCTCGCTTTCTCCCGGATCAGCCACCAAACAGGTGTGTTGGTATAGATGCACCAGCTTTTCGATCTTGGCAGAGGGGTGTTGACCTGCGATCACAAAAGGAATGGAGATTCGAGAGAAGACCTTGGTGAGTAGCCATATCAACATTTTCTCAGTCTCCTTCTCAGAGAGGTTGCCCTGAAAAAGACAGAAGCTGCCAATCCCCTCTTTTGACAGGACCTCGTAGTAAGGAGAAAAGACGGGTAAGGATACAGCTTTGGTTAAGCCAAGATCTTCCCTGTAATACCGGACTTGTCCTTCGTTGGCACATGCATAAATAACAGTCGAGGGTAAGTGACGCTTAAAGCGTATCATTTTTTTTCTTTCTATCAACCGTATTAACCATTGCAAGGGGTTGCGCACGAATGCCGACATCTCTTTGATGTGCCGATGTTGCAGCTGCTGAATTCTGACCACTACCTTTTTTTGTACCGCTACTAATTCTTGCAAATATCCGCAGCAAGAAAGTCCCTCTAGTAAGACCGGGCATGGGTCTTGAAGCAGTCTGCTTAGTAGCGTTTTATCTTGCCGCAGTCGTACCGGATTAGGTCTGGAGCTAGTGGCGTTCTTTTCTAGGGGATAAATATGAATGGATTGACAATATGGATTCAGCTCTGTAGGGTGTCGCTCCTCGGGCTTGGCAAAGTAGTGTAAGACAATTTCTACCCCCTCTGCGTGCAGGGCCCGAATGCGGTAGAACATATCGATATTGCTTCCACTGGTGAGAGGCCAGGGTGCTATCGGGCAAACAATATGGAGCCTCTTTTTTATGCTCACATATTGATGTTTTCCATGCCTTCGCCCATCAGCTTGTTACTTTTTCTTTTAAACAGATTGGGGTCGAACTTTCCAAAACGCCATCCAAAATTCAATCGCATTAATTGCGGATCTCTGCGACGAAAAACATCTTGAACAAAAAGGGCAGAAGAAGAGAAGATCTGCTGTCTGCGGGTTCTAAAGATATCATTGATGTTCCAAGAGATGTTGGCTTGTTTCGTCTTGCCGAATTCGAATCGAAGGGCTGCGTCTACAAAATAATTTGCCTTTTGATAACCTTGTGCCGCGCTGGTTTGACCGAACATACCGCCGCCAAACATACCACCCATGCCGCCGCCCCAACGTCCTCCGCCACCTCCTCCGCTTCCTCCGGGAGGTAAGACCGAACGCGACTGGTATTCGCCTGAAAGCTGAAGGGTAAGACTTTTTTGAAGCTTAAAGCTATTGTTCAGCTTAATGAAGAAAGAGGCAAAGGGGTCGATGTTGGCCTGTGTAGGGTCGCTGAGTTTAATGACCGAGGTAAACAAATTAAAGTTAGATGTGAGATCCCACCAGGTTCTTAATTTGTTCTTGGACACCAGTTCTAGTCCTGTTACATAGCTGCTATTGGCATTGATGAATGTATTGATCAAGACCTCTTTTCCGGTGGTGGCATTAAGCTCTTTATCTTGATATCGGGTAATCAGGTTATCGGTTAGTTTAAAGTAAGCAGAAGCTATGAAATTATCTTTGTTGGCAAAGGTCTTTTGATACGATAGCTCTACCGAGCTAGTAAACTCAGGGACCAGATTGGGGTTGCCGCGACTTAAGTTGAGCGAATCGGTGAAATCAGTAAAGGGGTAAAGTTGAAAGAAGTTAGGTCGATTGATCTTGCGGGTATAGTTAAGCTGCAGATCTTGGTTCTTTTTCATCTTTTGTGTCAGAAATACGCTGGGAAAAAGACTTACCGGAAAGTCAATGCTAAACTTTTGATTCAGGCCGGGCAGTACTCCATCGTAACGGCTGCTCTCGAGACGAAGCCCCAGTTGATAGCCGAAACTTTTGATCTGATTGGAATAAGTACTATAGGCCGCCAGTACATTATCGTGGCTGTTATAGTTGACTGACAGAGCCGGAATATAGAGAAGGGAACTGCCATTGACCAGATAAAAATTATTTAGGTTATCTACATTTCTGAATTGGGCACGAAGACCGGCCTCCCATTTGGACTTGTCTTTTAGGGGTCTTACATAGTCGGTTTGAATGACCAAATTGTCGTTGTCTCCGGTGCCGTCCTGCTGTTGAGCGGCAGTTCTAAAAGTAGAAGCGAGAGGATTGTCGTAGTAGTAAGTAGTGATCTGGTTAAGGTTATTGCTGTTACTTAAATTGTAAGTAAGGTCTATGGACCATTCCTCTCCCGCACGGGGAAACAAGTGTTTAAAGCTGGTGGTAATGCCTGTAAAACCAAATTCGCTGTCGGAGTATGAGTTTCGCTGGCTATTCGATTTCTTGGGAGTATTAAAAAGTGAATCGATCGAGATATCCCCTACACTGGTTGGCTTAAACTGTCCACCGCCTTTGTTCATCGAGAGGGAGAAAGTGTTTCGGTTATTGATAAAATAATCCAGTCCGGCCCTAAAGAACATAAAATAGCCCACACTGACGCTCTCGTCTTCTTGGTATAATTGGGTGTTGGGGTTAGTAATAAGGGTCGTGCGTTCGGTTTGCCCGTTGCTGATCGATTTTCGCTGGTTTATATTGACACTTACAAAAAAATTGAGTTTGTTTTGACGCACATTGATGTCACCTCCCATACCCATACGGGCCCTGGAATCGATATTGGTCCGAAGGTTACCGCTGTAGCCAACCCTTTTGTTCTTCTTTAGGACGATATTCAAGATCCCGGCAGTGCCTCCCGATGCATCGAATTTAGCGGAGGGATTGGTAATGATCTCTACCGATTCTATGGCATCGGCAGGTATTTGCTCTAAGGTCAACACGGTGGGTCTGCCATCTACAAATAGTTGTGGCGTATTGTTTCGCATGGTGACATTTCCATCGATGTCAACATTGATAGAAGGGACATTGCGCATTACATCAATAGCCGTTCCACCCGCAGAGACAATATTTTTATCTACGCCAAATACTTTTCGATCTATGCCCAGTTTAAGCCCTGCCGTGCCAGCGCTGACAGTAACATTCTCGAGTGTTTTTTCTGCTATACTAATTTTGATATTGCCCAGATCTTTGTCGAGGGCAGAAAGCATAGAAGAAAAATCAGCATTGGCTCCTTGTGGCATTTTAATGTCAAAACCGATACTTTGTTCATAGGTCGTGTATCCCAACACATTGATCTTTAACTTATATTGCCCAAAGGCAGGAATGTTCTCTAACCTAAACTCTCCATTGGAGCGTGTTAGCATGCCTGCTATAACTTGATCCTTTCTTTTTTTCGATGCGGAGTCATACTTGTTTTGTAGTAGCTGTACAGAAGCATACTCAATCGGCTTTCCGCTGGAGGCCTCCAGCACCTTACCATAAAAATTTCCATTTAGCTGGGGGCGGGAGACCGCAGCGCCATTGCCTCTGTTCATGCCCATGGGGGGCTGCGAATAGCCAAGAAGCGTTGTGGTTAAGGCCAGCAAAAGGAAAAAGGGATATTTCATGGAAGGATTTTGGATGTAGACGAAAAAAATGGGTTAAACTATTGATGATCAGATAATTTAGTATCGTCGGTCATTAACAATTATGAATGGAAAATGTTCAATTGGCCCAAATACTGATCAACACCTGTATCGATCCTATCAAGAGTCCAATAATGGCTCCGACCCATTCCACAAATCGGAACTCCTTGGCCATAATTTGATACAATAAATCCTCCAGTCTATCAGAAGAGAATTGGGCTACTTTCTTGGTGATGATGGTTTCTAGGTCTAGCTCTGTTTTTAATTGGCCTGCATAAATTTTCATTACCGGAGGCAACAAGGTCTCTATCTCTTGTAAAAAAGTTGATTTGAGGCGGGAGAGGGTCTTGTCTCCTATGAACGTACTGATCATAGGTAGTTGCTCGCTAAGTCTTTCTTTTAGAAAATTGTCGATATGTGTCTCTATAAGCGGCATCATTTTTTGAATATTGGCCGGCTCGCTTATCTTTTGTTCGATGTCGGAGAAAGACAGGAATTCGCCACTTACTAGTTTGCCCAATTTTTGAGCGAACTGAGGCTGGTTCTTAGGAAAGATTCCCTGAAGGGTAAGACCCAGTATCTTGATGGGTTTACGGGGGTGAAAGAGCATCTTGATGGCGACCCAATTGGTAACCCATCCAATGAAACCTGAGATCAAGATCAAGAAAAGATGCCAATACTGCATAGAAAAGTTGTAATGCAAGACCCCGCCTGATCGACGGGGTCTTTGGGGTGGCTAACCGGGTTCGAACCGGCGACCCTCAGAACCACAATCTGATGCTCTAACCAACTGAGCTATAGCCACCGTAAAGGTTCCAATTTGCCCACTTAGACAAACTAGGTTAAAGATTTGCAAAGGTACGTAAGTTTAATAGATACAAAAAAAACGGCCCAATAATT
>JBJTWT010000082.1:0-6654 GCA_046081865.1 Sphingomonadales bacterium | reverse complement strand
GCATGTCCGTGCTCAAAGCGAGAAGACATAAACACATCCCAGGTGCCCCGGCTGGGAGAATAAAGAATAATAGGCAAAGGAAGGGTAACCGGATGGTCGCCGATATCCATAAAATGATACTCGTGGCCGTCAAGAACGTGACCAAAGATCACTTCGGCAGCATTGAATTTCTTGGGTTCGGCACTATGGCCGGTTGCTTCGTGCGTTCCTTCTTTGTGATCGACCTCTTGCGCATTGACAAATGACCCTAAGTAAAGAAGGGAAAAAATGGTAAAAATTACAGAGAAAATGATGTTGGCTCGTCTTGGCTGCATACCCTTCTTGAAAATTTTTGCAAAGATAAGGGTAGGCACGCTATAAATCTTCGAAAAATTACTCTTAGAGTGCCCTTTATTGTGCTGGCTCAGCACTGGCCGAAAACTGCATTTCGTACAGGCGGGCATAGTGACCTTTTTGTTCCAACAGCTCTTGGTGAGTGCCCGATTCTATCAAGATCCCATCATCTAAAACAATGATTTTGTTTGCTTTACGTATGGTAGATAATCTATGTGCAATTACTATGGAGGTACGATTCGAGATCAACTTTTCGATGGCGTGTTGTATAAGTTGCTCCAACTCTGTATCCACAGACGAAGTGGCCTCATCGAGCACCAATATAGAGGGATTGTACAATAGTGCTCTAATAAAGGAGATGAGCTGGCGCTGCCCTAGCGAAAGAGTGGCCCCCCTTTCACGCACGTCAAAATCGTATCCCCCCGGCAAACTCATAATAAAGTCATGCAAATCGATCATTTTGGCCGCCTCCTCTACTTGTTCGCGCGTAATACGGGGGTTGCGCAATGTAATATTGTCAAACACCGATCCTGAAAACAAAAAAACATCTTGTAACACCACCCCCACCTGCAAGCGAAGACTTTCCACATCGTAGTCTGCCACCGACACATCATCAATGCGTATTTGGCCCGCTTGTATTTCGTAAAGACGGGTCAGTAAACTGATAATGGTGCTTTTGCCACTTCCGGTATGACCTACAATGGCCAGGGTCTCTCCGGGGGCAGCGCTGAACGAAACACCTCGCAGCACCGGTGTGCCGGGAGTGTATTCGAACGCCACACGATCAAACTCAATCTTACCTTTCAAAACAGACGGCTTATGGACTCTTTCGTCGGCCTCAGGCAATACATCGGGGTTATCCAATACCTTAAATACTCTTTCACTGGCAATGACCCCCATTTGCAAAACATTGAATTTATCGGCAATGACCCTAAGCGGACGAAATAACAAATTCAAACAAAGAATAAAAGCAATAACAGTTCCCTGCTGACTTTGCTGCAACTGCAGCGCTTCCTTAGAGGTATACCACACCACTAATCCGATAGAGAGAGCCAGCACGATCTCTACCACCGGAAAAAAAACAGAGTAAGCAAATATGGCCTTTACATTGGCATTGCGGTGGTGACGATTGATGACCTTAAACTTTTCGAACTCATACTGCTCGGCCGCAAAGGCCTGCACGACACTCATCCCGGTAATGTGCTCTTGCACGAATGCATTGAGGTCGGCTACGGCATTGCGCACCGCCTGAAAGGAACGATTGATACTCTCCTTAAAAAAATAAGTGGCAACGATAATGACCGGAAAGGGGATCAGCGCGATCAAGGTAAGCCGCCAATCTGCCCATAACATATAGCTTAGTACGCAACCGATAGAAAGCAGATCGGCAATAATAGGAACCAATCCTTCGGCAAAAATATCATTGACCGATTCAATATCGTTGATGGTACGGGTGGTAAGGGTGCCAATGGGGGTCTTATCGTATTGTCGTACGTTCAAACGAAGGATCTTATTAAAGGTATCCATTCGTAAATCCATCACCACCGATTGACCCAGCAGCGATGTTTGATAAGAGAATCCAAAACGAATAAGCGTTTCGATAAAGATGATCGCCACCTGTATCAGGGTAATCTGTACCAACATGCGAGGCAATTGCTTTACGATATACTCATTGACCGTTAACTGTACCAGCAGTGGTCGAATGGGGGTGATCAAAGCCAATAAAATGGCCAATGCCACCGAGAACCAGAATTTCTGGCGATACGGACGGGCAAAGCCAAAGACCCTGCGTAAAAGTTGCCAATCAAAAAAAGTTTTAGTCCGTTCCAAATCGTCAATAGCTGCCTGTGCCGGTGGCCTTGGTATAAGCTTTTATAAATAGAGCGCCCAGATTTTTGTGAGGAGGCACATAATCCTCAAAGATCTTATCGGTAACCATGCTATCGAGTTCTTTCCAAAACCCGATCCACTCAATGTTAGATCCGTTGCGCAACTTCTCCATCAACAGACTTAAAAAAGGATTGTTGACCGGAGCATCGGCTATTTGTTTGGTGCCGATAATGTGTGCATCGGGGGCTTTCTCTAAAATATCGTGGATCATATTATAGCCCCCGCAAGAACCCATAAACACGATCTTAGAGGCCGGCGACATTTGTGCGATCGTATAGGGCGCATTATAACTATGCCCCCGATTGATGGTGATACGAGGCACTAACTGTTGTTGCGATAAGAAATTGTTCAGCTCTTGTTGCGCTACGGCGTCTTCGTTGGTCTCTTCGGGCAAGGGACGATTCATGTACAAACTCACTTTTTTACCACGCGCTGCATGAACCGCCACCCAGTATTTATTGGATTGATCGATCTTCCAGTTGGGGCCGTTGAACATATTGATAAGCCCGGGAAATACGCCAATGCCATCTTTATCACCATAGATAAAAAGCTGAACCACTACCCTGCCACTGTCGTTGGTCAGATCCCGAAAGGGCACTTGGTATACCGGAGGAATTCCCAGCTCCCTGGTCAGGTCGACCTTTCGTGTGGTATCGGCAGACCAAAACAGATATTGCAAGATGCGGTAAATGATAGTGCCTTTGGAATGTTGTCTGGCCACGGCCTCCTTATAATTGTTCTCGATATTTTGCACCATGCGGCGCGCCACCGGCTGCAAGGTCTCGGCAATACTGGCATACGAATCGGCCACATCGGCCCCATCTTCTAGCCCTTCGCTTCTTTCTAGATTCTTTACAAAGGCCTTCATCAAAATATTGGCAGGCGCCTCCTTTCCCGGAGCAACGCTACCAAAGGAAGCTAAGAATTGATCGAGCGTATTAAAAGCGGCCGCCATCTTTATAAACTTTCGATACTTATCGAATCGAACCAACATTAACAACGAATCGCCGCGCCCTGCGATCTTATTCATCATCATCGGGTAGACCCCGCGCACAAAACTCGACGTATAGATGCTGCCATCCGAAGAGACCGCCAAATAATAAAGTTCTGCGGCAGTGAGTGGCTCGATGATTTTAAACCGAATGGAGAGATCTTTCTCATTATGAAGTCCATTGATGACCGTTACAAAATTGGCGCGGGCCTTGTCTTCGAGTCTGAGACTAAGAGCACGGTGTTCCAAAGCGGTATCGCCTCTTAATGCCCGGTCTACATAGTCCATTTGGGTAGCCACCAGCAACCGGTAATAAGCCAGCGTATCATCTTTGACTTGATCGATTTGCTCGACCGTGATCCGTTTTCTTAGGATGTTATCAACGAATGGAAAATACTGCTGACCGCTTCTACTTCCTGCCATTTGCGATACTAACGCAACGAACGGATCGTCTTTGATAGCACGAATACGTTGCCCCAAACGATCGGAGGCAGCGGCATAATCATAGAATGGCCGCGGATAGAGGCGGGCTACGACTTTTAATAGACTATCCGCAAAATACACATCGGGATACTGCTGCAAGGTCACTAAGGTCTTATCTGGAAAGAGCGTACAATACTTTAACAACAGATTCTCCCTGGCAGCAGCATATCCGGCGTTGGCCTCAAAGATGCGTGCGGCCAATACGGTGTTGCCGGCGTCGTAAGGCAGGGCTTTGATGTAGGAGGCAATGCTTTCTCTGCGCAGATCGGCCTTGATACAAGATTCGTAATTAGTAATAATGAGCGGCAGGTAGGCAGCATTGACACCGAGAGCGGAAGACTTTCTAGCATTCTCTCTAAAATATCCCAACATCGACTGAAGTCCGTAGAGATAATTGACTTTTAACCGATGATCGAGCGTGGTATCTGTCTCGATCTGAAACCGAATACGATTGACTTCGCTGAGCAGCGAATAAGTAATGGCTTGGTTTAGGGCGGCATCACCGGTGGGTGTAAAGATGCTGTCGACCAGACCATCGGATTGGCAAATAGCCCGCTGCTCGGCGGCTATCTGTTCGTGATGGAGCTCTCTTCTAAATTCAGGGCGATATCCTGGCGGAAAAACAAAATTCTCTTTGGCAGACAATCCCTGAGCATAAACCGGGCAGGCCCTGCATAAGAACATTAAAAATCCCCATACGATCAGCTTCGCAAAATGGCCTCTCATAACCGTACAAAGTTAACGAACCCCCGGCCAATGACCGGATCGAAAACCCGTAAATATTAAGTTATTATTAACTCTGCATCGTCATTGCCCTGTAGGAGTCTGCCCGAAAAAAATAACAAGTAGATTTGTCAAAATTCCTCTCATGGATCAACAGGCCCGTAAAGTACTGATCGCTGACGACGAGCCCGATATCAGAGAATTTCTTCAGTACAACCTAAGTGCCGAGGGGTACGAGGTATTTACAGCCAAAGACGGAGACGAAGCCCTCGAAAAGGCCAAACGCATTCAACCCGATCTGATCGTTCTCGATATAATGATGCCCAAGAAAAGCGGGATCGAGGTATGTCAATTACTAAGGTCACAAACTGCTTTTAAGGACACCATCGTTTTAATGCTCACAGCGCTAAACGACGATGGCTCTCACATAAAAGGGCTCGAGACCGGTGCCGACGACTACATCGGTAAACCCATCAGCCCAAAAGTATTGGTCTCTCGCATTAACGCCTTATTTAGAAGACTTAGCAAGCCGAAGGCCGGGCTGCTTACCATGAACACCATCAGTATCGACCCCGAGCAATACGTAGTAACGGTAGAAGGCAAAGAAATTTCACTGGCCAAAAAAGAATTCGAACTTCTCTATTTACTCGCACAGCGCCCCGGACGAGTGTTTCTGCGTAACGAGATCTTAAATCAGGTATGGGGAAACGAAGTGATCGTGGGCGATCGCACCATCGATGTTCACATTCGCAAGATTCGTCAAAAGCTTGGGGTTGATTGCATCACCACCGTAAAGGGAGTAGGTTACAAATTTGAACCCTAAGCGCCCACGCCTGACTATCTTTGATACGGCGTAGCCCGCCATTTAATTGCATGTCCCTCTCTCGCCCTACCATTACGCCCCGACAAATTGCGCTCATCACGGCGCTGATACTGGCGCTGCCGGAAAGTATTTTCTTATGGTGGTGGAAGGTCGATTGGCAATGGGCGCTAGTGGCCTTTGCGACCATTTTTGGCATCAGCTATTGGATTATTGCCACGCTACTCGAAGAATTCATCAATCGCAAGATCAAACTCATCTATAAATTCATTCACAAGACCAAAGCCACCAAAAAAGAAGAGACCTATTACAAATATGTGCTCCCGGCCAAGACACTAGAGGAAGTAAGTCAAGATGTAGAAGATTGGGCGGCCGAGAACGAAAAAGAGATGCAATTGCTTCGCCAAAACGAACAGTTTCGCCGAGAATTTTTGCAAAATCTCTCGCACGAATTTCGTACACCCATCTTCGCCATTCAGGGCTATGTAGAGACCTTATTAGATGGGGCCCTCAGCGACCCGCAGGTCAATCGCCGTTATCTCGAAAATGCCTCGCGTAATATAGACCGACTTACCACCTTGTTGACCGATCTCGATCAGATCTCAAAACTAGAGCGCGGAGAACTGGTATTGGTAAGACAACCTTTTGTTATTCAAGAACTAGTAAAAGAAGTATTTGATAGCTTGTCAGAAAAAGCCGATAAACAACACATACAATGCGGTGTCAAAAAAGGATGCGAATCTCCATTGACCGTCAATGCCGATAAAGAAAAGATCAGACAAGTATTGCTGAACTTGGTAGAGAACGCCATCAAATACGGAAAAATCAATGGGTCTATCAGTGCTAGCATGTATCGCACCGATGGGCAGCATATTCTAATTGAGATCACCGACGATGGCATGGGTATTTCCGAAAAAGAGCTCGGCCGGATCTTTGAACGCTTTTACCGCACCGAAGACGGGCGTACCCGCGATGGTAAAGGATCGGGCTTGGGGCTGGCCATCTGTAAACATATTATTGAAGCACACGGAGAGACCATTCATGTGCGAAGCACCGAGCAGGTAGGAACGACAATAGGTTTTACCTTATCGACGAAATAACTACCCTTGGCTTACTTAGCACAGGCTAGCCCATGCAAATATTGATAGATCTTGATCTGTGAACGAACAGGTCTTTTACCCATCGCCTTTACATACGCATTAGGTAACATATCTTCTAATAAGCGCGCTTTTACATTATCGGCCAGTTGAATCGCCAGGATCTCCTTTAACTCTTTTCGAATATCCGGCTGCTGAATCTCTACGGCCGCTTCTACGCGGTGATCGATATTGCGTACCATCCAATCGGCAGAAGAAATAAAGATCTTTTCTTTACCCCCATGGTTAAAGATCATCACACGCGCATGCTCCAGATA
>JBJTWT010000081.1:0-11897 GCA_046081865.1 Sphingomonadales bacterium | reverse complement strand
CCAACCATTGCCCGTCGTGGCTAAAAACAAGGGTCTGGGGAACATATTCATGCCCAGGCAAAATAACAGGCTGTTGATTGAGGTGATCAATCGACCACAAGCGTGCCGTATCACCGGAACTGGCCGTCACAATATGTTTGTTATCCTGACTGAAAACTCTCATCGGGATATCCTAACATGTGGGCAAAGTTGCCGGCCCAATCAAGTAATCCATTGGGTTGAATGTGATCGCTGTTCTTGTATTTTCTGCGATAGATATAGGCTGCTATTCGGGGTAGTCTTGAAAGCAATACGATACTGTCATCAAAAACAGGCAACCAATAATCTTTCTTATTGATACCATCGGCATATCTTTTTTGAAAATAGCTCTCGGTTTGCAAGGCCATTACCCCTACAACGAACATGGTCATAGGATGGGTGTGCAGCGGAAGGGCATCTATGGCCTCAAACACGTGTGAGGGTACATGGCTGCGACGTTGCAATATATTGGTAACATGATTGGCCTCTTCTTCGTTGGGAAGCTCACCGATCAGCATCAAATAAAACAACCCTTCGGGCAAGGGTTCCTGCCCACCGGGCGCCTTGGGTAACTTTTCTTGTAACTCAGGAATGGAATATCCTCTAAAACGTATTCCCTCTTGTGCGTCTAGCAAAGAAGTTTCGGTTACCAGTCCGGTCATTCCGCGCATGCCTTGATACACTTGCGCAAGTTGCACCTCACCGATCACTTTGTTTCCGTGTTCTTTTAACAAATCTTTGATCTCAATGCTCAATGCATCGGTCTTGGCTTTGAAACGGTCTTTGATGATTCCCATAGGGTATGTTTGAAAAATGCTGTTTTTTAGTGATGCAAAATTAGGCGAAGCACTCCCCTATAACAAAAATTAAGCTCCTAAGTTTTTACTTGGGCGTATTTCGGTACATACGAAGGGCAAGGATCGCGAATACCAGGTTGGGAAGCCAGGCAGCCAGTAAAGGAGGGAAATTCCCCTTAGTGGCAAAAACGGTAGAAAAACGGTCGGAGATAATAAATACAGAGGCAATGATGATGCCTACGGCCAGATGCATCCCGCTACCCCCACGGGTCTTGCGCGTAGCGATAATAACACCGATCATGGTCAGCAGCAGTACGCTAAAGGCCCCGGATGTGCGACGATACTGCTCTACCCGCATGGCATTGAGCCCCTCGGTACCCCGCAGTTCCTCGCGACGAATAAAGCGGCTCAGCTCGGGAGTGGTTAGTTTATCCTTTAAATAATCATCACGCCGAAGCTCGGACGGTAGAATATTGATGGATAACATCATCGTATCGAAGTTGGTCATGCGTTCACCCAGACTATCTAAACGGCGCTCGGTAGCCCGGTAGAGCTTCCACTTCTTAGCAAGGGTGTCCCAAACTATATTTTCGGCACGCAGGTTATAGACCAACTGATCTCCGTTGGTTCGTTCCATAAAAAGGCCTCTGGCCGACTTAGAGATAGTATCGTAGTCGCGAATGCCCACAAAAGTGTTGCTATCGGTACGCAGATAGAAACAGGCTGCGCAATTTCCATAATATACATTCTTTGAGGGATCGTTGCGATCGAGGTAGTTGGCCTGAAAGGTGCTGCGCACAATATTGGCCTTGGGTATCCAATAGCGATTACCCACCCACCAAAGCAATGCTAGCAAGAGCCCCCCGATCCAATATGGCCTTAACAATCGTAGATAGGGTGTGCCACTGCTTAAAATGGCGATGATCTCTGATTGAACGGCCATTTTTGAAGTGAAAAAAATAACGGAGATAAATACAAAGAGTGGAAACAGCAAACTCCAGATATGTGGCACAAAGCCAATATAGTATTGATCGATTAGCTGGCGCGAGCTAAGTCCCGACTTCACAAAATCGTCGGTTTTCTCACTTATGTCAACCGCCACGGCTACAACGGTAAAAAGGAGCATGCAGAACACAAAAGTGACCAGGAACTTTTTAAGTATGTACCAGTCTATTTTCTGCATGCGTCAAAAATAACTGAAAAAAAACGGAGGTCCTGTTAAAAAAGAAGCTCAACATCGCTGTTGCAGGCGGGCGACCATAGTGGTCTTCCAAGTGGTAAAATCGCCTTGTATAATATGATTTCGGGCCTCCCGCATCAGCCACTGATAAAAACATAGATTGTGGATACTGGCCAGCGTGTAGCCCAATATCTCTTTGGCTTTGATCAGATGTCGTAGATAGGCCCTCGAATACGATTGGCTGATCAAAGAGTCGATACCGGCATCAATGGGAGTAAAATCATGTTCCCACTTTTTATTATCGATATTGACAACGCCCTCGCTGGTAAACAACATGGCATTGCGTCCATTGCGGGTGGGCATTACACAATCGAACATATCGACCCCCAGCCCTATGCATTCCAGTAAATTCCAAGGCGTGCCTACCCCCATCAAATAACGGGGTCTGTCGTAAGGCAGCTGTTCGCAAGACCAGCCGCAGACCTCATACAGCTGTGCTTCGGGTTCGCCCACGCTCAATCCGCCAATGGCATATCCTGCGCTGTCTTTGGTACGTACGTAGTCGCAAGACATTTTTCGAAGGTCACGAAATACGCCTCCTTGCACAATAGGAAACAAATGTTGCGTGTAGCCATAGCGATCGGGGGTTTGGGCAAAGCGTGTAACACAACGATCAAGCCATCGATGAGTCAGCTCCATCGATTTTCGGGCATAGTGATGATCGCAGTCGCCGGGAGGACACTCATCAAAAGCCATTACAATATCGGCCCCTATGGTGCGCTGAATGTCCATGACCGACTCGGGAGTAAACAAATGGGCACTACCATCGATATGAGAGCGAAATGTAACGCCTTCCTCAGAAATCTTGCGAGTGCCCGAAAGTGAAAAGACCTGGTAACCTCCACTATCGGTAAGGAGGCTCCTGTTCCACCCCATAAAACGATGTAGCCCCCCGGCTGCTTGCAACACCTCAAGGCCGGGTCTCAGATAAAGATGATAGGTGTTGCCTAAAATAATAGGAGCCTTGACGTCTTGGAGCAGTTGCTGCTGTGTTACGGCTTTGACCGTACCGGCCGTGCCTACCGGCATAAATACCGGTGTGGGTATTGGCCCGTGATCGGTAGTGAGCATTCCCGCCCGGGCGGCTACCGACGCATCGGTTTTTTCCAGTTGAAATTGCAAAGCAGCCATACGCGTGCAAGATACAAGTATCTTATTATCTTCGCCCCCATGTTGATGGCTAACTGGAGCAGTATTCTCCTTATCGTTTTTGGGTGCGTCGCTTTTATCCAACTCTTTTACTACGGCTGGTTCTTTAGCCGGGTTGCCTTTCACCGCCCCGCTTCTCGCACTACGCATTTTCAACACCCTGTCTCGGTCATCATCTGTGCCCGCGACGAAGATGAGAATCTGGCTCGCAATTTGCCGGGTGTTTTAGTACAGCACTATCCAAGTACCAAAGAGGTCATTGTGGTCAATGATAACTCTACCGATGATTCTAAATATATTTTGCAAGAGCTGAAAAAAACATTTAAGCATTTGCAAATTGTAGAGTTGCAACAAGAGGCCAAGCTGATCAGCGGAAAAAAATATCCGCTGTCCATTGGTATTCGCGAGGCAAAACACGAAGTGCTGTTGCTCACCGATGCCGATTGCGTACCCGTTAGCGAGCATTGGATGCAAAAGATGCAAGATGCCTACACCCAAGAGACCGAGATCGTACTGGGATATGGCGCTTATCACAAAACAAAGGGACTGCTCAATAAACTGATCCGCTTCGAAACCTTTCACACGGCTTTACAATACTTATCGTACGCGCTGGCCGGCATACCCTACATGGGCGTAGGACGCAACCTCTCTTATCGAAAAGATCTTTTTTTGCGAAACAAAGGATTTTCTTCCATCAATCATATTCCCAGCGGAGACGACGACCTTTTCATTAACCGGGTGGCTACCCGACAAAATACGGCAGTGGTAATCGATGCCGAGGCCATTACCCGATCGATCCCCAAAACAACGTGGACGGGTTGGTTAAAACAAAAATCCAGACACTACACTACCGCCAAATATTACAAACCATTGCACAGTTTCTTGCTGGGGCTTTACTTTGTCTCACAATTTAGTTTTTACCCCTTACTCGTAGCTGCATTGCTGTTATGCCCCTGGCCGTATGTTGTAGGGTTAGCCGGAGTAAAATTGGTTTGGCAAGCGGTTGTACTCTACCGGGCCATGAGCAAACTCGATGAAAAAGACCTATGGCCCTGGTTTATCTTTTTAGACATGTGGATGTTCTTTTATTATTTGCTCTTTTTTCCGGCTCTTTGGAAAAGACCTGCCAAAAGCTGGAATTGACCTATGGAAACTTCATTCTCAAAAAGCCCTACCGGTGTTGCGCTGATCAAAAAATATTTTGACGAGTTTACCCCCTTGCAACGGCAGCAATGGGAGCAACTGGGGCCTTTGTACAAGGAGTGGAATGAAAAGATCAATGTGATATCCCGAAAAGATATTGATGCCCTTTACGAAAAACATGTGTTGCATTCCCTTAGCATTGCTGCGAATTTTTCTTTTGCCAAAGGCACTACTATTCTCGATCTGGGCACCGGTGGTGGATTTCCGGGCATTCCGCTCGCCATCTATTTTCCTGAGGTGCATTTTTTATTGGTCGACAGTATTGCCAAAAAACTTAAAGTAGTGCAGTCCGTTGCCGATGCCCTGGGGCTTAGTAATATAGCAGTGCAACATACCCGCGCAGAAGAGATCAAGCAAAGGCAATTCGATTATGTGGTATCGCGCGCCGTAGCTCCACTGGGTGATCTGTGGCGCTGGGCCAAGCCCTTGATCCGTACCCGCTCTTCGGTTGCCGGCAACAAGGCCCCTACCGGTCTTATCTGCTTAAAGGGTGGCGATCTGGCTAAAGAAATTCAAGAAAGCGGAACAAGACCTCATATGGTAGATATCCATAACCTCTTTAGCGAAGCGTTCTTTCGCGAAAAATACCTCCTCTTTGTGGAGCGGTAATGCGAACTACTGCAGCGTCTTCGATGAAGACCAATCCAACTTGAGCAAATTATTCTTTCGATCCAAGTCGGCCATTCGTTGAGAGGGATCGATCTCGATCTGTAAAATTTCGGTGATCTTTCGAGAAGTACTCATGACATAGGTGGCATCTGTCCAACGCCAGGCGGGATAGATGGTGGGTAATAAGGCGCTGTCCTCTGCCGGTTTTTGCCCGAACATCAGATCGAGCGGGGCATAATGCAACTCCTTTGTTCCATCACTAAAGGAAAGCTGCAGATCGATAGGCATGGGCATTAGCCCCAGTCGTTTAACACGAACCTGTGTGCGCCCCCCCTCTTCCCATATACTGTCAATGGCATAGTCGATCGTTTTGGTCGAGTGAATCCAATAATCCTTATACCAATCTAACTGTATCCGACTTCTTTTTTCGGCTACGCGAATAAAATCGTTGGCCGTAGGATGACGAAACTTGTATTGATGATAATAATCCAACAAGATCTGATCGCGTACAGCGGCCCCCACGATGTAACCAAGCTGCTCCATAAATACGGCGCCCTTCGAATACACCGCAGCCGAATAGGCGGCATTCGTATTGAAGTGATCGGCATGCGTGGTCAAAGGCTCTTCTCTTCCGCTCTTGGCCAGCGCCGCATATCCGCGATAAGAACCGGCTTGTGCAAATCCGGTATCGGGAGTTAAAAAAGCACTGATGCGGTCTTCGGCATAACTGGTAAATCCCTCATCCATCCAACCATAGAGCGATTCATTGGTAGCCAAAACACCCTGGTACCAGCTATGCATCCATTCATGAAGCCAGGCACCCGGACCAATCAGTAAGGTAGACATTGGATACTCCATGCCACCATCGCCCCCATGTATAAATGAGTACTGCTTGTAAGGATACGCACCAAAATGTTTTTCAATAAATGGCAATGCCTTTTGGGCGTCCACCAAGATCTTCTCCCATTCAGGCGCTTTTACATTAGTGGGTTTGTAAAGCAAATGAAGAGTCAACTCGCTTTGAGCCACTCCCCCATTGCGAGCAGCGGGAATACTGTCACGCACCTTTACAGTGCGATGTATGTAATCGGGATCGGCCGCCCACATAAAATCGTGAACCTGCAGGGCATAAAAATGCCAGGTAAGTTTATCTCCGGCAGGTCTGCTGACCACCGAGCCGGGCTTTTCGTAGCCGTAGCCGATCTGTTGCGGATTTTGCAAGTAACCGGTTCCGCCCACCACATAATTCTTATCGAGCGTAATGCGCACATCATAATTACCCCAAATGCCATAGAATTCCCGACCGACATAGGGGGTGGGATGCCAACCATCCTGATCGTACGCGCAAAGTTTGGGATACCATTGACTCATCGAGTAGCGCACCTTAGTGGCAGCATTATCGCGACCGCTTCTTCTAATTTGCAGAGGCACCTGTCCCTCAAAGGCCAGATCGAGCACCACTTTTGACTTTGGCAAGATGGGTTTATCGAGCGTTACCTCTAGAATTGTCTCGTTCGCTTTAATTTGCTGAGAACGCCCATTCATTTTTAGCCACAACACTTTTTGCTCACCGATCTCTTCGGGCTTTAACTGTACGATCCGGTCCTTTACGCGATTATCCCAATCGACCCCGCGGCCTACCTGAATGGTACCTTGGCGGCGACTACGAGTGTCCATCATACTGCCAGGCTGAAAGGCATTGAAGTACAAATGATAGAACAGTTTATCGAGCGTGTCAGGAGAGTTATTCCAATATTCCAGTTGCTGGGTACCGGTAAAGCGGTTGTTTTGCACATTGAGCTGTACCTCCATTTTGTATTGCACCCTTTGTTGCCAGCCACTGCCTTGTGCCGACAATTGAAAGGTTACCACGATAAAAAGCAGGGTGAGTAATAAGTTATATCGCATATCCGTTTGTTTTTAAAATGGATCAGTCCTTGCCAGCCACGACCAGTACGATCTCTCCTTTGACTTTTTTTAAGGAAAAGTGGGTATGGCATTCTCGAAGCGTTCCTCGAAATTGCTCTTCAAAAAGTTTGGTCAACTCACGGCTTACACTGCAGGATCGCTCTTCGCCAAAGACCTGACAAAATTCCTCCAATGTTTTACATAAGCGCAGGGGCGACTCATAAAAGATCATGGTTCGGGTCTCGACCGCTAACTGCTTCAATAAAGTTTGACGTCCTTTTTTGAGCGGTAAAAATCCTTCGAAGCAAAATCGATTGGAGGGAATACCGCTATTGACCAGTGCCGGTACAAAGGCCGTTGCTCCGGGTAGGGTCTCTATTACAAGACCGGCTTGCACACAGGCTCTCACCAGCAAAAAAGCCGGATCGGAAATTCCGGGAGTACCGGCATCGGTAACCAAGGCCATCACTCTTCCTGCGGCAAGCTGTTGCACCAATGAGGGTACCAGCTTATGCTCATTGTGTTGATGATAGGCGGTAACGGGCCGCTCAATCTGATAGTGCTGCAACAACACAGCGGTGGTGCGTGTGTCTTCGGCTAAGATCAGGTCAACACTACGTAACACGTCGAGAGCGCGCAACGTGATATCTTTCAAATTTCCTATAGGGGTGGGCACCAGGTACAACGAAGCAGAAGGTCGACTAACTTCGGCACCTCTTGCAAGGCCAGTGGCAATATTGTCAGTCGCTTTAGGCAACTACTATACAATTGGTGAATCGACTACTCAGACTGAACGACATTCCAGTTCGAAGTACTCCATGACCGGATTGGCCAGCAATTTCTCGGCTGCCGTGCGCGCCAATCCCTTGGCTATATCGGGCGAATCAGCCGTTACTTGCACGGTAATGTTCTTACCCACACGAACATCCTCAATGGCCGTAAGACCCAAGTTGGCAAGCCCCCCCAAAACGGCTTTTCCCTGCGGATCGAGCAATTCTTTTAACGGCATCACTTTTATCTCGACGATGTAGGTCATTTAAGTTTATTTTTGAAAAGCAAAGATAAGAGAACGTACAGGATGACAATTAAGGGTAGTGCCAACCATTGCAGCAATAAGATAAGCACCACCGATAGTGCGATCAGCAGATAACGGGGCTGGTTTTGGTGCCAAGAAAAAGAAGAGAACTTTAAGGTCAATAACGCCATTCGAGAAACCATCAGAGCCGATAGTAGGGCAACCATCGCATATAGAAAATAAGCGTTCAACAACAAAGAGAGCAGCCACTGCTGCTGAGCATTCCAATACACCAACGGAAGAGAGGCAATGAAAAGACCCGCTGCGGGTACCGGCAGCCCCGTAAATACTTGCAAAGAAGTGGGAGCCAGATTAAAACGAGCCAGTCGCCAAGCCGCTGAAAGGGGTAGTAAAAAAGCGGGCCAAAGCAGCACAGAATCTAACTCCATGGCAGCGGGATGCTGTGCCCAAGACAAACGCAAAAAATGATAGACCAGCAAAGCGGGCGCTACTCCAAAACTGACCAGATCGGCTAAAGAGTCCAGTTGCTTACCCATGGCAGAGTCGGCGCCGAGTATCCGAGCCAAAAATCCATCTAAGAAGTCCACTAAAGCCGCCAGACCAATAAACAAAGAGACCATCCATATCTTTTCCGGTATATCGACATACAGCTGCCCTTCGGGACGGACAGCCACGACCAGACCCGATTGCAGACCGCACACAATGGCCAAACATCCAAAAAACAAATTCAGTAACGTAAAGAAGTTGGGAAGTTGCTTGGTCATGCGTTATTTTTTCATCAGCGCTTCGATATCGTCTGCCGTAATCGGAATGTTCATCATAAGATCCTTGTTGCCGGAGCGGGTAATCCATACATTGTTTTCTATGCGAACACCCATGCGCTCTTCTTCGATATAGATACCCGGCTCGATGGTAAAGACCATCCCCGCTTTGATGGGTGCTGTCTTGGTACCCAGATCGTGTACATCGATACCGAGATGATGAGAGATGCCATGATACAAATATTTTCGGTAGGCTCGGTTCTGAGGATCCTCGTTTTTGACATCCGACTTTCGTATCAACCCTAATTTTAAGAATTGACGGGTGGCCTCTTCACCCACTTTATCGGTGTAATCCAAGATCGTGATACCCGGACGCAACAAACCCTTAGCATAGTTATGCAAATGCAGGCAAGCGTTGTACACATTGCGCTGTCGTTTGGTGAACTTACCACTGACCGGCACGGTACGAGTAAGATCGGCACAATATCCTCCGTACTCGGCACCAAAGTCCATTAGCAGCATTTCGCCTGCCAAACAGGGCTGGTTGTTGGAAACATAATGCAATGTGCGAGCCCTGTCGCCGCTGGCGATGATACTACCATAGGCAGGCCCCGTAGCTCGCTGGCTTAAAAAGGAATGAAAGATCTCGGCCTCTATCTCGTACTCCATTACACCGGGCCTAATGAATGAAAGCAGTCTTCGAAAAGTTTTTTCGGTAATGTCGATGGCTTGCTGTATCACAGCCACCTCTTCGCTAGATTTTATGGCGCGCAGCTGGTTCATGATCTTGGCAGCGCGGCAATAACCATGCAGGGGGTAGCGAAGTTGCATCTCGTCGATAAAACGGTACTCGCGCGTACGCAGCCAACTGGATTTTCTATCGTTCTCGTTGCTGTCCAAACAAATGGTATCGGCCAGATGAACCCATACCGGAAGCAGGGCTTCGAGCTGATCGAGCCATACGATGGTGTCGATACCACTAATGGCTTGGGCCTCTGCTACCCGCAAGCGTTTTCCATCCCATTTTTCTTTTAACTCATTGGGCCGTTCCAACACCAATACCTCTCGATATTTAGGGTCAGGATGGTCGGGAAAAAGGATTACCAGCGTTTCTTCTTGCTCGATACCCGACAGCCAATACAGATCGCTGTTCTGCTTAAAGGGATGCAAGGCATCTCCATTCGAAGGAAAAGCATCGTTGCTGACAAAGATCGCAATACAACGGGGGGGCAACTGCGCTACAAAACGAGCGCGGTTTTTAGTGAACAAGCCCGCGTCGAGACGATGATATTTCATGGTAAGAAAAGATTAGAATAATCCGTACAGTGCCGCATCTACTTTGGTGATGATCTCGCCCAGATCTTCATCACGCTCGGCAAATTTATTTTTGTCGACATCCACCACTAGCAACTTTCCCTCTTTGTATTCGCCGATCCACTTGTTGTAATATTCATTGAGCTTCTTGAGATAATCGAGACGAATGTTCTCTTCGTAATCACGACCCCTTTTTTGAATCTGACCCACCAACGTAGGTACAGAGGCCTGCAGATAAATGAGCAGATCGGGGGGCTGTACCAGCGACTTGAGGGTTTGAAAGAAATGATAATAATTATCAAAATCGCGTTTACTCATCAATCCCATTTCGTGCAGGTTGGGAGCAAAGATGTTAGCGTCCTCGTAGATGGTGCGGTCCTGGATCACGGTCTCGGTGCCCTGCTGGATCTCGACCAGTTGTCGAAGTCGGCTATTCAAAAAATAGATCTGCAGATTAAAACTCCATCGGGGCATATCCTCATAAAAATCCATCAGGTATGGATTGTGATCGACATCCTCAAAATGCGGGATCCATTTGTAATGCTTGCTGAGCAACTCGGTTAGGGTAGTCTTACCGGCACCGATATTGCCGGCCACTGCGATATGCTTGGGTTTTCTTGCTTTTGCCATGCGGGGATGCCAACGAGTTGGCCTTATTTTTTGAAGGGAGTTAAAATTAGGGAAATTCAATAATAGTTCAACCCCATGGCCTCTTTGACCATAGAGAGGGTTTGGGAGGCACTTTCGCGGGCCTTCTGCGCTCCTGTCTGCATCACTTGCTGCAAATAGGCGCTGTCTTGCTGTATCGAAAGGGCCTTTTCGCGAATGGGAGCGATAAAGCGGATCATATCGGCCGCTAATTGCGACTTCATATCGCCGTACCGAATACTGCAATTATGGTAGGCCTCCTCAAATTGAGCAACGGTCTCGGGAGCACTCACCAACTGCAGTAGCTGAAATAGGTTGACGATATAATCGGGTTTGGGTGCCTGAGGCGAAGTCGGACCACTATCGGTCTTTGCCCGCATGATCTTTTTTTGGATCAATTCGTCACTATCGGCCAGATACAAAGTGGCATATTGGTTTTCGCTCTTGCTCATCTTACCGGTACCATCTAGGGAGGGCACTTTAAGCAACTCGTCTCCAAAATTATAGGCGTGAGGTTCCAGAAACACCTCACCATAGCGGTGATTGAAGCGCTTTACAAAATTGCGGGCCATCTCGAGGTGTTGCTCTTGGTCCTTACCTACGGGCACCAGGGCGGCTCGGTGTAAAATGATATCGGCCGTTTGCAACACCGGATAAGTTAGTAGCCCTGCATTGACGTTATCGGGATGCTGGCGCACCTTGTCCTTGAATGTAACGGTCTTCTCTAATTCACCGACATAGGCCAACATATTTAGCAGCAGATAAAGCTCTGCCGTTTCGGGTACATGGCTTTGGCAATAAAGCACCGCCTGCTCGGGATCCAATCCACAGGCAATGTTCTCGGATAGCACTCGATATACATGGGCTTTAAGCTCATTGGTATCGGGATGGGTGGTGAGGGAATGCAGATCGGCCACCATAAAATAGCAGCGATACTCCTGCTGGAGACGCACATAGTTGCGCACCGCCCCAAAGTAATTTCCCAGGTGTAAAAACCCAGTGGGACGGATACCGCTCATCACAATTTGCTTCTTCTTATCCATCGGCACGAAGATAGCTAAAAGGGATGGGTTATCTTTGTCTCCGGATTCAAAAACTAGCTATGGCAGAAGGCATCATTCACCTGGAGCAGATCAAGAAAAGTTATTTCATGGGCAAGCAGGAATTACCTGTACTGAAAGGCCTTTCGCTGGATATTTTCAAGAACGAGTATG
>JBJTWT010000080.1:0-11217 GCA_046081865.1 Sphingomonadales bacterium | reverse complement strand
GGCACCGGCAGCCGAAAGCCCGTGCTCCGGAGAAAATATCTTAACCAGATTAAATCCGCTATCCAAAAGCGCCTTTCGTGAAGGCGTTCCATCACCAGTGATTGCCGCATCGTTGGTGACCAACCCTAGCCGGGTTGGCTTCCAAGAGGGGGCTTGCTCAAGTACTATATCAATTCCTGACTTGACCATACAATATAATACGCACAATAGATATTACATTTGAATATAGACAAGATAACTCCGATGAAAAAATTTATAATTCTTTGTTCGCTTAGTAGCCTGACATTTATTGCGGGCTCACAACAAACACAAAAACCTCCATTGCATGCGAAGAACTGGATGGCGATAACCGGAAAACCATTAGCGGCCACGGCCGGTGCAACGCTCTTTCAGCAGGGCGGAAATGCGGTAGATGCTGCTTGTGCTATGCTGGCCGCTACTTGCACTATGTGGGATGTGTTAAGTTGGGGCGGCGAAACTCAAGCGCTACTCTATAACCCAAAAACTAAGAAAGTTATTGCACTCAGTGCCATGGGGGTTGCGCCATCGGGAGCCACGGCCGAGTTTTTTAAAGCCAAAGGATATGAATTTCCGCCCGAATACGGACCGCTGGCCGCTACGACCCCCGGAACTCCTGGAGGTATCTGTTATATGTTGGCAGAATATGGAACCAAGAGTTTGCAAGAGGTTCTCAAACCCGCTATGGAATTAGCGGCCGGATATCCCATTGATGCACAAACAGCCAATAGTATCGAAAGGGCCAAACAACGCATTAAAGAATGGCCATATAGTAAAAAGGTGTTGCTTCCTCATCTGGGAGAATCGAGGGAAGCGCCTAGGGCGGGAGAGATCTTTGTTCAGCAAGACCTGCTAGAGACGCTAACGAAAATGTTAGAGGCCGAATTGGCCGCTTTAAAAAGAGGGGCATCGAGAAAAGAGGCTATCATGGCCGCTTATGATCGTTTCTATAAAGGAGACATTGCCGATGAGTTTGTGAGAGGTTGTCAAGAACAAGGAGGGCTTATTACTAAAAATGATCTGGCTACCTGGAAACCTCGCTGGGAAGAACCCATGATGGTAACCTATAAAGGAATTGAAGTCTATAAGCTTCAACAATGGACACAGGGGCCGGTCTTGTTGCAAGCATTGAACATCTTGGAAAATGTTGATCTCAAAAAAATGGGTTATAACAGCACGGATTATATTCATACAATTTATCAAGCCATGAACATGGCTTTTGCCGATCGAGATTTTTATTATGGTGATCCGCTTTTTGCCCCTAGCGAGCCAATGAAAGGATTGCTCAGTAAAGAGTATGCAAAGCAACGAGCGGCACAATTAAATAGATCGAACAATGACGCCTCTGTGGCTCCTGGCGATCCCTACCCTTTTCAACAAGAACAAAACCCATTTGCCGAATGGCTACAAAAAAGGGCTGTTGACCTATCGGATAGCAGCAAACGTAATTTTGTTCCGGCTCACGATAGCAGCGCTGTGGCGCTGGCCACCACAGACTATCAAGACAGACTCTGGCGAGGAACAACTTCGGTAGAGGCGGCAGATAAAGAAGGATGGGTTGTCTCTATTACCCCTAGTGGTGGTTGGATACCGGCCACTATTGCTGGCAGAACGGGCGTCGGCATGAGTCAGCGATTACAAAGTTTTGTGCTCGATTCTTCAATGAATCCCTTCAATGTAATTGCTCCGGGAAAAAGGCCGCGTGTTACACTTACTCCGTCGCTCGCCCTTAAAGAGGGAAGGCCTTTTCTTTCGTTTGCCGTTCAGGGGGGCGATACACAAGATCAAAACCTGCTACAATTCTTTTTGAATATGGTCGAATTCAACATGACGGTACAACAAGCTTGCGAAGCGGCCAACATCAACAGCAATCAACTTTGGCTCTCTCTCGGTGGCAATAAGATCAAGGATAGAAAACCAAAGCCGGGCAATTTATTACTACACGATCAAACACCGCAATCGGTTCGCGATGCCCTAAAAAAAATGGGGTATACGCTCAGTTTCGACGATCGTACCTCGGGTCCTATCAATGCCATTTTCTTTGATTGGAAAAACGGAACACTCTGGGGCGGCTCCAGCAACCATGGAGAAGATTATGGGATTGGCTGGTAAGCTTGCGCACTTCGCCGAACAGCTTTTGGAACCATTGCTACAATAACAAAAGAAACATTGGCTGGTTACGTCAGATTAGCTGAATTTTGCGCCTGCCATGAAGTATTTTGTCTTTGTTCTTTTATTAGTAGGTTCGTTTGGTGCGCAAGCGCAGTCTCCGGTTTCTACAACACTTAAAACCGTGTCGGCCCTTCGGACTTCGCAGGCTCCCAAAATAGACGGATTACTTAAGGACAGTGTTTGGTTACAGGCAACCCCTGCTTCTGATTTTATAATCAACTCGCCCAACTTTGGAAAACCCGCTTCGGTTCGCACCGAAGTTTGGTTGCTGTACGATGATGAGGCGCTTTATGTGGCGGCCAAAAACTATGACAACCCCAAACTTGTTCGCAAGCAACTTACGGCCCGGGATGGAGAACAAAGGCAGGATGTTGACTATTTTTCTATTTTTTTAGATACCTATAATGATGACCAGAATGGTTTTCAGTTTGTGGTAACCAGTCGCAATGTGCAATCGGACGCAAGGGTCTCTCCCGCCATTCAATCGATGTTCGGACTACCGAGCGATTATAGCTGGGATGCTGTGTGGGAAAGTAATGTGACGTTTACTCCCGATGGGTGGACCCTCGAGATGCGCATTCCCTATATATCGCTGCGGTTTTCTAAAAGTGAACAACAGCAATGGGGGGTCAATTTTCAGCGATTTAGCAGACGATTGAATGAAAGTAGTTTTTGGAACCCAATAGACCCCAACATAGCCGGATTTGTCAACCAATTTGGAGATTTGCTCGGTGTTACCAATATTGAACCTGCTCTTCGGCTTTCCTTTTTGCCCTATGTTACTACAGGATTTAGAAACACCCCCACCAATCGTGGGGTGGTAAAAGAGTGGCTTCGTAACGGAGGAATGGATGTAAAGTGGGGGGTAAACGAAAGTTTTACTTTCGATGCTACGCTGGTGCCGGATTTTGGGCAGGTAATCTCCGATAATGTGATCTTAAATCTATCTCCCTTCGAAGTTCGCTTTCAAGAGAATCGTCCCTTTTTTACCGAAGGCACCGAGCTATTCAATAAAGCGGGTCTTTTTTATAGCAGAAGGATCGGACTTACACCGACAAAATACTGGCAGGTTAAAAACCGAGTAGCGAATGACTCCAATTTGGAGATCATAAAAAACCCGGGTATTACGCAATTGATCAACGCCTCTAAGTTTTCGGGTAGAAACAAAAAGAATCTAGGCATTGGCGTTTTTAATGCTGTAAGCGCTCCGATGATAGCCACCCTATTGAACAAAACGACAGGAACCACCGAGTCGGAAGAAACAGAGCCACTTACTAATTATAGTCTGATAGTGATCGACCAAGCCCTTAAGGGCCGGTCTTCTGTAACCTTTACCAACACGAACGTAACCAGAAACGGTGCAGCGCGAGATGCCAATGTTTCTGCGCTCGATTTTGCTCTATACGATAAAAAGAATGTGTTTGGGATAGTAGGAACGGGGCGTTACAGCATGATCTTGGGATCAAATCCGTACGATGGATTTAATACAACGCTTAGTCTTAGAAAAGTAAGCGGCAAGGTTCAATTTGATGTAAGCAACAACATTGAATCGGATCGCTATGATCCTAATGATCTTGGTTATTTACAAGCCCCTAATGAAATAACCACAGCGGCCCGGGTAAGCTACAACCAGTTTACGCCCACTAAGAACTTTTTAAGCTACCGTTATTCGCTTCGGTTTACCAACCGTCAACTCTATAAGCCGAATGTTTGGCAAGAAATACAGATGGGGGCCTCTGTATTTCATTTCTTTAAAAACTTCTGGGACCTCTCTCTTACCTATGAGTCCAAGCCCCTGTGGCAACACGACTATTTTGAATTGCGCACACCCGGTCGTATGATACGCATGATGCCCTGGCATTATGTGGGCTTTAGTGGTAGCACCGATAGCAGAAAAAAATTGTATGTGTCGGCAGAGGCGGGACTGGGTCAAACCCCGGCTTTTGAGGATGCGGAGTATATTAATTACGAGCTCTCTGTGCGGTTTCGCTTTAATGATCGTTTCAGTTTAGAATGGTCGGGTTCCGGAAGCAATGACAACGGAAACGTAGGATATGCCTTTCGCAGAGAAACCAACGGGGAACCTATTGTGGGGTGGCGCGATGTAAAACAGTTTACCACGCTCCTAACAGGACTCTATAATTTTACCCCTCGCATGTTTTTAACGCTGAGGGCCAGGCATTATTGGAGTAGTGTGCGCTATGAAAAATATTTTAATATAGACACCAAAGGGTTCTGGATAGACCGACCATTTATTGCCGGAAACGATAATAATTACAACGCTTACAACCTGGATCTCTTTTACACATGGGATTTTATGTATGGAAGCCGGTTGATTATCGGTTGGAAGAACTGGATGCCGCTCGACAGGGGTATTGACGGAATGCGGTTTACAAAATATGGACAAAACCTGGTTGAGCTCTTCAGGATCCCGCAAGGCAAAGAGCTGACTGCTCGATTGATCTACTTTCTAGATTATCAAAAGCTCAAAAGAAACAGGGGTAGGTAATTTCGTACCTTTGTAAGGACGTGTTGGTTATTATCTTTCTAAAAACGATCATACCTTGTTTACGGGTCGCAGACTCCTGATCGCTACTAAACACAAAAAAGAAACGGTGCTGGCTCCGCTTTTAGAATCAGCACTAGGGGTTCATTGTTTTACCGACCATCGTCTCGATACCGATTTGTTGGGAACCTTTACCGGAGAAGTAGAGCGAACCACCGATCCGCTTAGCACAGCACGAAAAAAATGTGAATGGGGAATGGAACTTACGGGGTGTGACCTGGTCGTAGCATCAGAAGGATCTTTTGGGCCCCACCCCTCTTTGGTTTTTGTTCCGGGCAACGATGAGATGGTGGTCCTTATCGACAAGAAAAATAATGTTGAGGTGATAGGAAGGGCCGTAAGCACCGAAACCAACTTTGGGAGCTCGCCGGTTTCTTCGATAGAAGAGCTTAAAGCGTTTGCTAGAAAAGCACAATTTCCCTCGCATGCATTGATTGTGCGGGAATCAGAAAGAAGTATCGCGCGTCTGACAAAAGCCATCACCTCGTGGCCGGTTTTAGAGAGCTCTGTATCGGCGCTTCTCAAAAAACAGAAGAACGCCTTTGTAGAAACCGATATGAGGGCCCTATATAATCCGTCGAGGCTAAAGGTAATCGGGCGAGCCGCCGAACAACTAATAGAGAAACTCTCGTTACGCTGCCCACAATGCGAGTGTCCGGGTTTTTCTGTAACGGATACTATTGCCGGGCTTCCCTGCCTATTGTGTGGTTCTGCTACTCGCTCCGCGCTGGCCTATCGGTATGGGTGCCAGCGCTGCTCTTTTCAAAAAATTATCGAGTTTCCAAACGAAAAACAAACAGAAGATCCCATGTACTGCGATATTTGTAATCCCTAACCATGAGTCATATAATTATTAAGAATGCCCGCATTATCAACGAAGGTCAAGACTTTGTGGGTGAGGTACACATACAAGACCAGCGCATTGCAAAAATTGATCGTCACGTTGGGTTGGCTTCCAACCTGCGTTATCAAGAGATCGATGCACAAGAAGCTGTGCTGATGCCGGGGGTAATTGACGCCCATGTGCATTTTCGCGATCCGGGTTTAACTTATAAGGGTGATATTGCCTCAGAATCAAGGGCGGCGGTTGCCGGGGGCGTTACCTCTTTTATGGATATGCCCAACACGATTCCCAACACGGTAACGGTAGAGGCACTAAAAGAAAAATACAAACTGGCGGCCACTTCTTCGGTGGCTAACTATTCTTTTTTTATGGGGCTCACGCGTGACAATTTAGAAGAAGCGCTTAAGGTGGGCACCGAAGATGTTTGCGGTCTAACCGACGATGGCTTGTATTTTGACGAAAACCATTCGCTGCTATGTAACAATCATCCTTATTTAGAAAAACTTTTTGCCAGAACGGGCCATCTGGTCGCGCTACATTCAGAAGATGAAACGATCATGACAGAAAATTATAAAAGGGTATATGCTGAGTACGGAGAAAACATTCCTCCCCACTATCATAGTATTATCCGAGACGAACGGGCTTGCCTGTCTTCTACCAAAAGTCTGGTAGCCCTGGCCGATCAGTTTCAAAATCGGCTACACGTATTACACGTGTCTACCGGTGCCGAAGCGTTATTGTTCGAAGCAAAACGACCCACTTCCGAAAAGCGCATCACCTCTGAGGTTTGCGTTCACCACTTGGTCTTCTCTACCGATGACTATGCTCGGTTGGGTAACAAGATCAAGTGGAACCCCTCGGTCAAACCACATGATAATCCTTCAATACTCTTACACGCGCTGGTAGACGATCGTCTTGACATGGTGGCTACGGATCATGCCCCGCACAGCTGGGAAGAAAAACAAGGAATCTACGATCGGGTTAAGCCGGGAGGCCCTATGATACAACATTCGCTGATCATGTTACTGGAGTTTTATCATGATAAAAAGATCACCCTGCAACAGATTGTTTCAAAAACCAGTCACCGCGTTGCCGAAGTATATAAAATAAAAGAGCGTGGTTTTATCAAAGAGGGCTATTTTGCAGACCTGGTTTTGGTCGATTTAAACAATCTCTGGCAAATTACCCAAGAGAACCTACGCTATAAATGCGGTTGGTCTCCGCTGGTTGGTAACAGGGTAAGAAGTAAGATCAGAGCAACGTTGGTAAACGGAAAGATTGTTTTTGATGGGACCCATATCAATGGCGAGCAGGCGGGCATGCGATTGACGTTTAGTAAAATTCGATAACTTACCCTTGATGGATAACAGCAGCTTTGAGATCTTGGTCGCCAACTTAACCAACCCCACCCTTTTGTTTTTTGTGTTGGGGATTGTGGCCACGCTGCTAAAAAGCGATCTTGAGATTCCCGCCACTTCTATTCGGTTTATTTCTCTTTATCTGCTTTTTTCCATTGGGTTTAAAGGTGGGCAAGAATTAGAACACTCCGGCGCTGGCCCGGAAATCTGGTCGTCGGTTTTCTTTGGGATGGCGCTGGCTACCCTAATACCCGTTTATTCTTTTTATATCCTAAAGAATAAAGTAGGCGTGGACAATGCCGGAGCCATTGCTGCCTCGTATGGTTCTGTTAGCGCGGTTACGTTTGTTTCGGCGGTAAGTTTTTTAGAAATTCAGGGGCAACCCTTTGGTGGACACATGATCGCCGTGATGGCCTTAATGGAGTTCCCGGCCATTATTATGGGATTCGTATTGATCAACAAATACAACAAGGCGCGTGATCGCTCGGTAAATCTTGGTTCTATCTTAAAACATGCCATTTCGAACGGCAGTGTGCTTATGATCGTAGGTAGTCTTGTTATTGGGGTGGTAGCAGATTCTAAGCAAGCGGAGGGTATTAAGCCCTTTACTACGGATATCTTTAAAGGCTTTTTGGCCATTTTTTTACTTGAAATGGGGATGGTCACGGTAAAACGATTTTCAAGCTTCAAAAAACACGGATTGTTTGTGTTTCTATTCGCCATATTGATGCCGCTTTTTAACGGCTGTGCGGTGGCGCTACTTAGTCATTTTATTAGCGATGTAACGGGTACTCGATTTGTATTCGCCATTCTCGCTGCCAGCGCCTCTTATATTGCGGTGCCGGCCGCTATGCGACTTGCGGCTCCCGACTCCGATCCGGGTCTTTATATTCCGATGGCACTGGGTGTTACCTTTCCGCTCAATATCACTATAGGCTTTCCGCTTTACTACTTGTTAGTACAATAACCGGTAATCCCTTTTCTCTTACCATCGCATTAAAAGCCTTAACGCCTTCGTCTAGTAATTGCTGTAGCTGGCGCGTAGCGGCCTCTGTTTGCTGAGCCAGCACCGCATACACATCGCGTGCTTGTTGAGGCGGCGCCATATTGCCGCTGCTGGCCATATCAAAGACGCCGCTCAGTTTATCATCGAGACGAATGGGATAGTTAAGCACATCTTGGCCGCTCTTTGCTTTGGTTTGGTGCAACTGCTCTTCGATCGTGGTCATAGCTTTTACCAAGCTGTCCGAAAGCTTACTTAATTCTTTTGGACAATCCTTTCCTTGTCGCTGCACAAATTCTTTTAGTTGTGTTCGGGCCTGACGAATGTTCTTAATGGCTTTCATGGTTTCATTAAAGGTTCCCTGCACTTGTTGCAAGAAAGCAAACTGGGCCTCGTAGTCTGCTTGTGAACAACGGTAATTGGGGTCGGCGTTTAGTTGTATTGGCACACGCACAGAATCGCTATTGACCGCGATCACTGCATAATACTTTCCGGGTGGGGCGGTGATGGTACCGGGAACCCCGTTCCATAAAATTAGATCGTCTATCTTCTCTGCACCCGGATATTGTAGGTCCCAGATAAAGCGGTTATGGCCCTTGTTTAGTTTAATGGGGTTGTTCTTTGACTCTGTGGTGCTGCGAACAATCTCTTTTCCGCCGGCCTCAAAAATAGCAATCGATGCTTTGCTCGAGTCCGAAACGCTGCTGCAATAAAAGTCGATCACCACGCCTTTGGGAGGGTTGGCGGCCGCTGTGGCGGGGAGCGAGATAGAACCCCCCCACCTGTTTTGTGCAGGAGCCACGCGATTGGTTACGTTAGGTTGATATACATGGAGTTTTTTATTGGCCATATTGTTGTCTAGTTGCTGAACCATTGACAGATCGTCAATGATCCATACGGATCGTCCTTGTGTAGCCACCACGAGGTCATTGTTTTTTATGGTCAGATCGGTAATGGGGGTTACGGGGAGGTTTTGCTGAAATCGCTGCCAGTTCGCGCCATCATCGTAACTGATATACATACCAAACTCGGTACCGGCATACAATAAGCCCCGTCTTTTTTGATCGGCGCGGGCAACGCGGGTAAAATGCATTTTATCAATGCCCGTCGTGATCAACCGCCAGGTTTTACCATAATCTTCGGTCTTATAGATATAGGGGTTATAATCATCTAACTTATATCTTGTTCCGGTAATATAGGCAGCACCTTTTTTAAAGGGGTCCGTCTCAATGGCGTTCCACATCATTAGCTCGGGGGCGTTGGCGGGGGTTACATTGTTCCAGTTCTTTCCTCCGTCTTGGCTTAGATACACCAGCCCATCATCGCTTCCGGTCCAGATACAATCTTTTTCGAGAGAGCTTTCGGTCGCGGTAAATATGGTGCAATAATATTCTACCGATGTGTTGTCTTTGGTAATGGGGCCACCACTCGAAAATTGTTTTGCCTTGTTATTGGTGGTTAGGTCGGGTGAGATCTGTGCCCAACTAGCCCCTTCGTTCTCTGTAACAAAAAGAGCGTTACCGGCGCAGTATAATTTCTTGGGATTGTGAGGAGAGAAAAAAATGGGAAAGTTCCACTGAAAACGATATTTAAGTACATCGGCCCCCGATCCCATTGGGTTGTCTGGCCATACGGTAATGGCACGATTCTCTCCGGTGGTATGATCATAGCGCGAAAGGTATCCTCCGTAATTTCCTCCGTATACTATATTGGGGTTGGTGGGGTCTGCCACAACATAGCCGCTCTCGGAACCGGCCGTTGGCTCCCAGTCTTGTTCGCTTATGAAAGATCCATAGGTAGAAGAACGAATGCGCAACGTAGAGTTGTCTTGTTGTGCAACAAGCACCCTGTATGGAAAAGCGTTGTCGGTACTCACCCGATAAAGCTGCGCGGTGGGTTGGTTCATATAGGTGCTCCATGTATTGCCCTCATCAAAGCTAACCTGAGCGCCACCATCGTCGGCCACGATCATTCTTTTGCCGTCTTCGGGGTCTATCCACAGGTCGTGGTGATCGCCATGTGGTGTTCGCAACGACTGAAACGTTTTACCACCATCCCGGCTTTTCATAAAATTTACATTGGGGCAGTAGACAATGTTTTCGTTCTTGGGGTCGACAAACACTTTGGTATAATACCAAGCCCGCTGTCTAATATTATTATCACCGCTTTGCAGGGTCCAGCTTTGGCCGGCATCTGAACTTACAAAAAGGCCGCCTTTTTCGTTTTCGATTATTGCATACAACTTGTCGGTGTTCGATGGCGCTATCGCCACCCCTACTATTCCCCATACGCCCTTAGGTAGTCCTTTAGAGGTGGTAATATTGATCCAGTTATCGCCCCCATCGGTACTTTTCCAAAGACCGCTTCCCTCTCCGCCACTCTCCAAGCTATGGGGGGTGCGGATTACCCTCCAGGTGCCTGCATAAAGAACCGATGGATTACCGGGCTCCATCACCAGATCGCTGCACCCCGTTTGCTCGTTCGCGTACAAGGTTCTTTTCCAAGTTTGACCCCCGTCGGTAGTTTTGTAAACACCTCGCTCGGTATTAGGGCCAAAGAGGTGTCCCATTACACCCACCCATACCGTTTGGGGGTCGGTAGGATGAATAATAATATTGGTGATGTGTCTTGCATCGGTAAGCCCAATGTTTTTCCAGGACTTTCCTCCGTCTGTGCTTTTCCACAAGCCACCCAACCCTTCTGAGACGTTTCCTCTCATGGTATTCTCGCCTTCTCCTACATAAAGGATATTCTCGTTAGAGGGCGCTACTTCGACTGCACCGATCGTTCCTCCAAAGTATTTATCGCTGATGTTTTTCCAAGAAGCCCCCGCATCGGTCGACTTCCATACACCGCCACCTGTAGCACCGAAATAAAAGGTGTTTCGCGATTTATAGCTAGCGGTTACCGCAGCGCTTCGCCCCCCTCTAAACGGACCTATCAATCGATACTTTACTTGTTCGGCCAATTGTAGATTGGGTTTATCTACCGGCAACCCGGCGGCGGGTTTGTTTTTTTGACCAAATCCGTTCAGTAGCAACAAAAGTGTTGCAGATAATAAAATTGTTTTTTTCATATGGCAGGCTTCCTTGTGTTTTTACAGTTCCAGCTTGCTTTTGCAATCGACATTCCCCTCTTTGGCGCCCTTTTTATAGATTTTTATAGCCTCTTTTTCGTTGCCAAGCTTCTCGTGACATTGTCCAATTAGGTATAATAGGTCGATTTGTTTTTTTTGCTCGTAAGAAATAAGCAAACA
>JBJTWT010000079.1:0-13906 GCA_046081865.1 Sphingomonadales bacterium | reverse complement strand
AATAGCTACTTCTTTATCTCTTTGATAATCAATAGATAGCTTGGAAAATGATCGCTATAGCCGCCTCGGTACGAATTGCCGTCCCAGGTTCTCATGGGGTAGCCTTTGTAGCGGCCATTGTTCTCTACCAGAAACTCTCGGTTAAAGACCTGCTGCTTGTAAAGAAAAAATCCATCCTGCTCTTTCGATAGCCAGGGTCTGGATAGAATGATCTGATCAAAAAGTCCCCAGGCGTCCTGATACGCAAGGGTGCCGATTCCTTTTTTGTAGAGTTCCCACCAGGGATTGTAGAGCGAGCGGGGAATCTCGGGCAGAGGATTGGCGTTGGCCATCAAGAATTGACTAACACTTTTGTTGGTGGGGTCATCGTTAAGGTCGCCCATCACCAGAATTTTTGCAACAGGGTCCGATTGCAAAACGCTGTCGATGTGTTGACGACAAACTTTGGCTGCGGCAATTCTGCCGGGCTCACTTCTCTTTTCGCCGCCGCTTCGACTGGGCCAGTGGTTAACGTAAACATGTACGATCTCTCCATCTAATTTTCCTTTTACCCATAATATGTCTCTTGTATAATAAGCGTCCTTCGATCCGCTGGGTAAGGCCACAAATAATTTATTGCTTGTCTCGGGAGTAAAATAGTGGGGGTTGTACAAGAGCCCCACATCTACCCCTCTGGCATCTTTTGAGTCATAGTGAACCCACTTGTAACGCCTGTTGGCGATGGCAGGTTGCTTGACCAGGTCGCTAAGCACGGTATCATTTTCTATTTCGGCCACTCCCAGCAGTGCAGGCCCGTCGGGGCTAAACTCGGTACCGATCTGGGCAATGACAGAGGCCAGTTTGCCTAGCTTGTCTTGATAGATACGGGTATTGTAGTTGCGAATACCCGAGGGCAAGAACTCCTCGTCGTTGATCAGCGTATTGTCTATCGTATCAAATAGGTTCTCTAGATTGTAAAAAGCTATGACGGCCGATTTGTATTGCTTTTTTTGGGCTAGCAGTGCGACTGCAAAGAAGAGCGTGCAAAGAAGCAGTGTAATTCTTTTCATGAAGGGTAGTATGCTTACAAATGTAAAGAAATTGAATGGCCCGGATCCTTTTGAAAAATGTTTACGGCATGTGCCAAACTTTTTTTAATAATCACGCCGATACGGATAAATTTGTACGCTTATTTAAACCAAACTACATGCGATTGTACCTGTTTTTGCTTTTGGCAATGCTTGCCACCGCTCCTGCGATGGCCCAGATCGACTCTACTTCAAGAAAGGACAGTTCCCTGATCGAAGAGATCAAAGACGGCATTCTCGATAATATCCCCACCGTCTCCATCGACGATAACGATCTGGGTGATGGAGGTAATCAAAATGTATCTTCGCTGCTGACCGCGGGTCGCGATCCGTTTTTTTCTGCGGCCTCCTTCAATTTTAGTGCTGTTCGTTTTCGCATAAGAGGCTATGATAACGATCATTTCAGCACTTTCTTAAATGGAGTACCCATGGATAATCTTGATAATGGGTTTACTCCGTTTGGCTTGTGGGGAGGTCTAAACGATGTAATGCGTAATCGGGATGTATCTTGGGGTTTACGGTACAATACGTTTACATTCGGAGATATCGGAGGCAATACGAACATCGATGCCAGAGCCAGCCGTCAGCGAGCTCAAACCCAGATCAGCTATGCAGCCTCCAATAGAAATTACAATAACAGGGTTATGCTGACTCACTCCACGGGGTTAAGTCAAAAGGGCTGGGCCCTTTCTTTAAGTGGCAGCCGCCGGTGGGCCGATGAGGGATACGTGCCCGGCACTTATTACGATGGTTGGGCATTCTTTGCCAGTGTCGACAAGAAAATCAATCAGCGTCAATTACTCTCATTGACCATGTTCGATGCGCCCACCGAGAATGGAAGGCAAGGCCCTGCGGTTCAGGAAATGATGGACCTGGCGGGCACCAATTATTACAATCCCAACTGGGGATATCAAAACGGTCGCAAAAGAAATGTGAGTGTTGGCAGAACGCACCAGCCCGTGGCCATATTGAACCATGAGTTTAGGTTGCGCAACAACACTACATTGATGACCGCGATGAGTTATTCATTTGGCGACCGCTCCGTAACGGCGTTTGATTGGTACAATGCCGCAGACCCCCGACCCGATTATTATCGCTATTTGCCAAGTTATACCGGTACTTGGGCCGGTACCACCGATGCTGCCCAAGCAGCGAGACTGGCCACCCTAATGCGCAATGATATCTCCCTTCGTCAGATCAACTGGCAGCGCTTGTACGATATCAATCGTGCCAGCTTTACCACGGTTACCAATGCAAACGGCATTCCGGGCAACAGCATTTCGGGACTTCGCTCTAGGTATATTATAGAGAATCGTATCATCAACACCCAACGATTCAATTTCAATACCGTGCTCAATACCCGAATAGGAGAGCACCTCGACATGACCGCGGGGCTATCGTATCAGTCTCAACAAAATCGTTATTACAAGAAAGTAGACGATCTGCTGGGTGGCGAATTCTATGTAAACCTAAATCAGTTCGCTGAAAGGGATTTTGGCATGGGCGGAACGGCCAATCAATTCGATGTGGACGTGCCCAATAGAATTTTACGCGTAGGAGACCGCTTTGGCTACGATTACAATTTGAACATTAGTCGTGCCGCAGCTTGGTGGCAGGGAGTCTTTCAATTTAGCAAATTAGATTTCTTTGCGGCGGCTCAGGCTTCGCATACCTCCTTTTACAGAGAGGGAAATGTGCGCAATGGTATATTCCCCAATGATTCTTACGGAAAAGGAACTATCAATAATTTCTTTAACTACTCCGCAAAAGCAGGGGTCACTTATAAGATCGATGGCAGAAACTATCTTTTTGTAAATGGCTCTTATTTAACGAGAGCTCCGTATTTCGAGAATATCTACATTTCTCCTCGTACCCGCAATGCCCAGCAAGAGCAACTGCAAAGCGAGGAGATCCTCACAGGCGAGGCAGGGTATGTGCTCAATGCTCCCAAATTACGGGTTAAAATAGGCGGCTATTACACCCAATTTAGAAAGGGAATGGACGTGATCGTTTTCTATCATGACTTCTATCAGAATTTTGTCAACTATGCCATTAGAGGGATCGATAAGCTGCACTTTGGCGGCGAATTCGGAGTAGAGGCTCGGGTATCTCCAACTGTCACGATCAATGCAGCCGCTTCTGTGGGTCGTTATTATTTTGATAGCCGACAAGAGGCCATTATTACCGTAGACAATAGCGCTGCCGAGCTGGGTCGTGATATTATATATGCGGAGAACTTTAAGATACCTTCCACTCCTATGGAGGCCTATAGTTTGGCCATCAATTACCGCTCCCCAAAATTTTGGTTCGTTAGTCTAACGGCCAGCTACTTCGATCAGTCTTATTTGGGTATCAATCCGCTTCGTCGTACCTGGGATGCCCTTCAGTTTTTGACGCCGGGCACTGCGGGGTACAAAGAGGTTTTCGATCAACAAAAATTCAATGCGCAACAAACGGTAGATTTCTTTGGCGGTTACTCTTGGCAGCTTCCGACTCGCTTTGAGATCAATCATAAGTCTACTTTCTTGGTCTTTAATGCGGGCATTAACAATCTGCTCAATAACCGCTCCATAGTTACCGGAGGTTTTGAACAACTGCGATATGACCAGCAACAAAATGCGGCAGATCCCGTTGAGGTGGGTAAGTTTCCGCCACGCTTGTTCTATGCATTTGGCCTTAATTTCTTTACCAGTGTAACCCTTCGTTTTTAAACTTTCTCAAATTCAATCATTGCTATATGAAATTAGTTAAGAATTATCTGCTTGTTGTGTCGTTGGGAGTCTTGCTTATCATGACCGGCGCCTGCAACAGGCAACCCATTGGTCCTGCCGGTCCGGATCCTATTGTGCCGACCAACCCCTCACAGTTATTACCCCTAACGCAGTTTAGAGCGCTCTTTCCCGGCAGTGGAACCTTGGTGGTCCCTACCGGCACCAAGAAAATTAGGGGCGTGGTTATTTCAAATAGCACCAATGAAGCCGCCGGAAACTTTCGACTGCAAGATGAGAGCGGTGCCGGTATTTACCTCTACACAATGGTTGGCTCTCCGGTCTATAGTTTGGGATCTGTCTTAGAGATCGATGCGGCAGGTGTAGGGGAGCTGATCTTATTTAATGGTGACTTGGAATTAAAGAGCGTTCCCAAGGAAAAGATCGTTACCGTTCCTGTTACCTTGAGCATTACACCCCGTAGCGCTACCTGCGCCGAGGTGCTTGCCAATCGCAATAGTTGGGCTTCATCGCTGGTCAAGATCAGTAATCTGACCTCCATTACACAGACCTCTACCAATACTACCGGCACCAATTACACGCTTACCGATGCAACTGGTAGTCTTACCATGTTTGTTCGCAGCGCCTCCGGCATCACGGTCAACACGTCGGCTCGCTCCGTTACCGGTTATGTCTCCATCTTTAAAACAACCACACAAGATGCCACCCAGATCGGCATTCGCAGTGCAACAGATATGCAATAATTGTAACGCTTAAAAAAGAAGCACATGAAACTTGTATCTATATCCCCACTGTTTTTCTCTTTGATCCTTTCTGCTAGCTTGCTGACAGGTTGCAAAAAGACCTTTACCGATCCGGCAGATCCCGGAACTCCTTCTATGGTAGCCAATACCAATATCCGAACAGTCAAGGCTCGTTACACATCGGGGGCTCCGATAGCTATTACCGAAGAATTGATCATTGAGGGGATCGTTTCTTGTGACGACAGAAGCGGAAATTATTATCAACAGATAGCCATTCAGGATACTACCGGCGGTATCTTACTGCGTTTAGCGGGTAACAATCTTTTTAATCAATACCCTGTGGGTCGAAAGCTTTTTGTAAAGCTAAAAGGACTTTATTTGGGGCAATACGGCGGTACCTTGCAATTTGGCGGTGGCATCGACTCGGCATTTATCTCGCAAGGAGGGGTCACCTTGCTGGCCGCTAACTTGTTTGATCAGCACATTGTAAAAGGAGCGCTGAGTCAACCCCTGACTCCTAAAGTCGTGAGCATCTCTCAGCTCACTACTACGTTGCAAGACCCCTATATCAGCACGCTTATTCAGATAAATGAGTTGGAGGTGTCTGCTGCCGATACGTCAAAAAATTATGCGGATGCTTCTCAATCCGGAAATAGGATCTTACAGGGCTGTGCAGCACCTGCCACTAACCGAATTACTCTTCGCACCAGTAACTATTCGAACTTTGCCAACCTTAAGATGCCTGCCGGAAACGGTAGTGTTAAAGGAGTGTATTCCTACTTTGGCAGCACCAGACAACTGACCATAAGAGATACCAGTGATGTTCGTCTCTCAGGAGCTCGTTGTGGCACCGGTCCTGCCACTCTTTTGGCAACGGCAGATCTTCGTGCATTATTTACGGGCACGGCCACCTTTGCGCCCACTGGCCGCAAAATTACCGGTGTGGTGATCAGTGACAGAACTACCAATAACATCAACAATCAAAATATTTACCTGCAACAGGGCAATGGTTTGGCGGGGATCTGTGTACGTTTTTCGGCGGCCCACTCTTTTAATTTGGGTGACTCCATCGATGTTAACGTAACCGGGCAGGAGATATCGGAGTCAGCTGGTTTATTACAACTCAACAATGTTCCCTTAAGTTATGCGCAATTGATATCGACCGGCAAGACAATTACACCAAGGGTTGCCACGCTGGCAGCCATTGGAACCAACTATCGTAGTTGGGAGTCCACTCTTGTACGGGTGGCAACAGTTAGTTTTTCGGGCGGCTCCGGTGGTCGCTGGAGTGGTTCGGTCACAATGACCGACGCCAGTGGTACATTGACCGTATTTACCAGTAGTGTTGCCAGCTTTGCCACGGCCTCTTATCCTGCTACGGCTACTTCTTTTACCGGGTATCTCACACCATTTAATGCTACTAAGCAAATCTCTTTTCGCGGGCTGACAGATATTCAAGGCGGGTCTACTCCGCCACCGCCACCTTCAGGAGGATTGTTACTTACCACATCTCCTTACACCCAAAACTTTGATGGCTTGGTTAATGGTCTTCCACAAGGTATTACTGTTAAGATCGGAGCATCGGCCACCTCATTGGGAACGGGTGATATGCCCATTTTTCCTACTGCAGGGTTAGCTACCGCTACGGTGTGGAATAATACCAGTGCCGGAGTAAAGAACTTTGCCTCGGCTACTGGTCTAACGGCCACCAGCGATGCCACTGCTCAAGGGGCTTCTACCAACCGAGCACTTGGCATTCGTCAAACCAGTGCTGCCGGTTACGACCCCGGCTCATCCTTCTTGTTCGAGTTGAGTAACACGAGTGGTAAGAGTAATTTTCAAATGAGCTTTCTGCTACAATCGCTGGATGCCACCGCCGCAGGACGTACCGCTACCTGGCAAGTGGAGTATGGAGTGGGAGATAGTCCCAGTTCGTTTACTACGGTAACGACCGTGCCCGCTACATTAACTACGAACGTAGGCACTTTCGCCAGCACACCGGTAACGGTGAACTTTGGAACGGCACTCAACAATCTTTCTCAAAAGGTGTGGATACGGATCGTAACGTTGACGGGTACCAGCGGAACCAGTAACCGACCCTCCACTGCCATTGATAATCTGCAACTGACCTGGAACTAATACCGTTCACTTAAGACGGAGTAGCGCGAATGTCCAATACTCGCAGCTGCAAGCTGGTCTTGTTGTTATAGTGATTCTCTTCGAGGGTACATACCACATCGATGGGTTGACCCGTGCGTAGCAGTTCGAAACGAGAGGCCATGCCGAAACTGATACCAGTCAAGGTTACACGACTGTAAGGGTCCTTGAGCGAGAAGCGAACATGTTCTTCTTTGACGATCTTGGATTGCCCGGTATCCAATACATTTTTCAATAAGAAAACAGGTCTGAGATTCTCGGGGCCGAAGGGTTCCATCTGCGAGATGATCGAGAAGAAAGTGGGGCTTATGTCTTGCAGGCGTAGCTCTTGATCGATCAGCAGCTCCGGTATCAATTGTTCCGGTAAGATGGAGGCGGCTACCACAGACTCAAATTTTTCTCGAAAGGGAATTACCTGATCGGGTTGTAGCGTCATACCGGCCGCTGCAAAATGTCCGCCGTATCCGATGAGATGCTCCCGACAGGCATGAATAGCTTCATATAAATTAAATCCGGGTACGCTGCGAGCGCTACCCGCCACTTGCTCTCCCGATTGGGTTAATACAATGGTGGGACGATGATAATGTTCGATCAGTCTGGAAGCCACAATGCCTACGACCCCTTTATGCCAGTGAGGTTGAAATAATACGGTCGATTTGCTACTTTTCCATTCAGGATTGTCTTCGATCAATTGCAAGGCCTCTAGAGTGGTGATCTTATCGGCTTCTCTTCTGTCGCTATTGTCGCTTTGCAACTGAGAGGCAAAATTCAAGGCTTGTTCGATCGATCCGGCTATAAAAAGTTCTACGGCCTTTCCGCCCTCGTCCATCCGTCCTGCGGCATTGACCCTGGGGGCGATCATAAATACCAATTGATGAATGGTAAAAGGTAGTTTCACTCCTCCGATCGATGCAAGCGCTGCAATGCCAAAGTTGGGCTGGTGGTTGGCTTTTTGTAAACCATGATAGGCCAATATTCTGTTCTCTCCAGTCATGGGAACAATATCTGCTGCAATGGCAGTGGCCAACAGGTCTAGATACTCATAGGCCGCATGCACAGGCATTTTTAATTGCTCTTGCAGTGCGCACATTAATTTAAAGGCCACTCCGCAGCCACATAATTCTTTGTAAGGATAGGGACAGTCTTTTTGTTTGGCATTTAAAATAGCAACGGCAGCAGGTAGCTGTTCATCGGGTAAGTGATGGTCGCAGACAATAAAGTCGATCCCCTTGAGACGGGCATAGTCGATCAGCTCTACCGACTTGATGCCGCAGTCTACTGAAATAATCAAGGTTACCCCTTGCTCGGCCGCATGATCTATACCGGCCCGGCTAATGCCATACCCCTCGCGGTAGCGGTGGGGGATATAATAGGAAAGTGGGGAGTGAACCTTTTTGAGAAATAGATAGAGACTGGCTACCGAAGTGGTTCCGTCAACATCGTAATCTCCGTATATCATTACCAGTTCCTGTTGCAAAAGGGCCCTCTCAATTCGATCGGTGGCCTTTTTCATGTCCTTCATCAGCCAAGGGCTGTGTAATTCCTCGAGGGAGGGTCTAAAAAACGAGCGAGCTTCATCGAATTGATGTATTCCTCGTTGCGCCAGTAAGGAGCAAAGCACGGGGTGTATCTTTAGCTGCTCTTGCAAGGAATTGGCCAACTCGGAGCGGGCCGGGATTATTGTCCATCTTTTTTGCAATCGATCAGTATTTTCTGTCAGTTACGAACAAGACCATATCCTCAAGTCCTCTTCGGGTTTCCGAAACCGGAAATGAATGCAGCACTTCGAGGGCTTGTTCTTTAAAATAGTTCATGCGGTCGTTGGCATATCGAATACCGCCTGCCTCTGTCACTTGCTGTATTACCCACGCCACCTTTTTTTTGTCTTGACTATTGTTTTTTACAATGTAGATGATCTTTCTTCGGGTAGAGGCATCACAATGGTTGAGTGTATAGATGAGAGGCAAGGTCAACTTTTTTTCTTTGATGTCATTGCCGGTGGGCTTACCAATATCTTCGCTCGCATAATCGAAAAGATCGTCCTTGATCTGAAAGGCCATGCCGGTCAGTTCTCCGAACAATCTCATTTTTTCTGTCAGTGTTTTATCTTGTTTGGCAGACCAGGCACCTGCTGCACAAGCCGAAGCCAACAGCGAAGCGGTCTTTCCTCGGATGATATCGAAATAGATATCTTCTTTAAGGTTTAGATTACGGGCTTTTTCTAACTGCAGCAATTCGCCTTCGCTAATTTTTTTTACGGCATCCGATAAAATATGAAGCAAAGCATAGTCTTGATGATCGAGCGAAAGCAATAGCCCTTTGGCCAGTAAATAATCTCCGATAAGTACACTTGCTTTGGTTTTCCAAAGCGCATAGGTAGAAAAAAAGCCTCTTCGCTCTAGGGAGTCATCCACTACATCGTCATGCACCAGGGTTGCCGTATGCAAGAGCTCTACCAAAGAGGCGGCTCTGTAAGTACTGTCATTGATCTCGCCGCAGAGTTTGGCAGACAGTAGCACGAACATGGGACGCAATTGCTTGCCTTTTCGTTTGACCACATAGCGCATGATGCGGTCCAGCAAAGGGGCCTGACTTTGAACAGCTTCTTTGAATTTTATTTCAAAAAGATCGAGCTCTTCTTTGACCAATGCGGCGGGTAATTTCATCACGGGGCCTACAAGATACTGCAAAAATGTTATTGCCAGGGGCGGGTAAAACCCGTTAACTTTCCGTTAACTCATTGATAAATAGTGGGAAATGCGGCAAATTCAGGCAATTAAAATTTTGTATATTCAAACTACTTGACTACCTTTGTTGCAATTTTTGAATTAAAACTAAATAATAACTCCTTATTATGAGAAAGAGTGCATACCTGCTAACGGTGCTTTTTAGTCTGTTGGCTTCCTATGGTTTTTCGCAACGTGTGGGCAACACCTATGATCTCAAAGATTCTTCTTTGATCCCCTCAAAAAGAATGCCCCAGCACACGGAATTCCTGAACGGCACTTACAATTACCCTGCTATGCCCCGCAGTCAGTGGGAAGTGGGTATCAAGGCCGGTCTGTTCCAAGTAAGCGGCGACGTTCCCTCTCAGTTCGCTTCTCCCGGTTTTGGTTTTCATGTTAGAAAATCCTTAGGGTACACGCTCTCTATTCGTGGAGAATATATGTACGGTATCGGCAAGGGATATGAATACCGCGGTAATACCAACTACGCCAAGAACCCTGCCTGGGGTGCCAATATTTCTAGCCCTGCACAGCGCTATAGTGCTCCCCGTGCTGCCATGGGTCCCAACAATGTGGTTAGCATCGTTTCCTCTACCACGGGGTTGCCTACTAATACATTCGACAAGGTTTTCTACAATTATCAAATTAAGTTGTCGGAAGCCACTGTACAGGCCTTGCTTACACTTAACAACATTCAGTTCCACAAGACCAAAACCAGTATGAACATCTATGGTATTGCCGGTATTGGAGCCGCTATTTACGAAACTCGCGTAAATGCGCTCAATGGAACCACCAAGTACAATTTCAATACGCTGGCTGAGCCTACTTATGCAGACCGCAAGGACTTCATCAAGAACTTAAAAAATAACGTGCTCGATGATAGTTTCGAGACACCTGCCGAGCGCAACAATAGCGCCAATGCCAATGGAAAGACTTTCAGACCGCTGGGTACCTTTGGTATCGGGTTTGCCTACAAGCTCAACGACAAGATCAATATTGCCTTCGAAGATCGTTGGTCCGTAACACGCGATGACCTACTCGATGGTCAGCGCTGGCAGGCACATCCTAATGGAGATGCCGCACAGACACGTGACTTCGATACTTATAATTACATGAGTCTCGGATTGAATATCAATTTGGGTCGTAATAGTGTTCAACCCCTCTACTGGCTCAATCCCCTCGATTACCCTTATTCAGAGCTTCGCAATCCTCGCCTGATGAACATCCCCAAGCCTGTATTACTTGATACGGACGGAGATGGTATTACCGATCAATTCGATCGTGAGCAAACACCGGCGGGTTGTCCTGTTGATTCACATGGTGTGAGTCTGGATACTGATGGTGATGGTGTACCTGATTGCAAAGACAAAGAATTGATTACCCCCACTCGTTGTCAGCCCGTAAACGCTGATGGTGTCGGTAATTGCAAGTGCCCAGAAGATTGTCAGGGAAAGATGACCACTGCTGCTCCTTCTTGTGAGCAAAAAGTTGGTGCCCTTCCTAGTGTGGCTTTCAAGGCCAATAGTGCTACGCTTTCTAATGATGCCAAATCTGCTTTGGCCTCAGCCGCCTCTCGCGTGCGCAACAACCCTGGTTGTCAGATCGCCGTGGTAGGTTATTGCGCTGGTGACAAGCGTGAGCAACAGCTTAGCTGGGATCGTGTAAATGCGATCATCTCTTACATGGTCGATAAAGAAGGTATTAGCCAAGATCGCTTTATCTTTAATTACGGTCAAAGTGGTGGCGATTGCAACACTGTTGATCTGCGTGCCGCTGCCGAAGGCGAGACTGGCCCCAACCGTGTAAATCCTCCGCATCCTAATTTGCGTAAGAGCTAATTAAAGAACTTACAGATTAAAAAAGACCCCGCCTTTGTCGGGGTCTTTTTTTGCTTGAAAAGCAATAGATTATCATATTCTTAACGTAAAGGGTCTTGGACATCTATCTTTTTTATGTAAGATTTGCCCATAAGCGTTAACTTTGCATCCCCTATGTCCATCTTATTGCGATTCAGTGTGTTATTGGTAGTTGCTGTGGCAATGGTATCTGTTACCGGGTGCGCAAAGAGCATGTCCAAATTGCTTAAGAATCCGGATGCGTCGTATAAGCTTCGTCGGGCAGAGCAGTTCTTTGTAAAAAAAGATTACATCAAGGCCCAGCAGGTGTACGAAGATATCATGCCCTTCTTTAAGACAAGTAAAGAGTTCGAGGATATCTATTACAAATATGCCTACTGCGCTTACCATCTTTCCGATTTCATGAACGCTGAGAATCTTTTTAAGAGTTATTTGGAAATTTTTCCCACCAGTACAAGGGCCGAAGAGATCGATTACATGCGGGCTTACTGCTTTTATAAGCAATCACCCAAGGCACAACTCGATCAATCAAATACCATCAGGGCCATGGGTATGATGCAAACCTTCATCAACACACATCCGGGGTCGCCCAGGAACAAGGAGGCCACTGATATCATCGACATTTGCAGGGCCAAACTCGAGACAAAAGATTTTCTGAGCGCCCAGCTTTACTACGATCTGGGTCAGTTTAGAGCGGCCGGCGTGGCCTTTTCTTCGCTGTTGAACGCATATCCGGAGTCGTATCGTGCCGATGAGTACAAGTTGATGGTGATCAAATCGTATTTTCGATTTGCCGAAATGAGTATAGAAGAGAAGAAAGTAGAGAGATTTGAGCAAGTCGTTGGAGAGTGTTTCGAATTCGCCGATCGCTACCCAGAGAGCAAATGGAAAAAAGAAGTCGATAATTTTTTGAATCTATCACAGAACAATATAAAAATCCTGACCAATGAGCAAACTAAGACGCCAGCTTAGTGCCGGTATTACCAGCAATGTCGAGACCCGCAGCCTTCAAGACGTAAAGTCAAAGACGGGTAACGTGTATGAGTCCATCTCTATCATCGCCAAGCGCGCCAACCAGATCAACATCTCGTTGAAGGAGGAGCTGCACAATAAGCTGGAAGAGTTTGCCAGCCATACCGATAGTCTTGAGGAGATCCACGAGAATAAGGAGCAGATCGAGATCTCTCGTGCTTACGAGCGTATGCCCAACCCCGCACTGTTGGCCACGCAGGAGTTTATGGACGATAAGGTCTATTTCAGAAAGCAGGAGGACGAGCTGTTCAGCTAATCTCGCTGATGGTGTTTACCCGTTTATTTCTATTGCTGGCCCTGGGGCTTTCGGTCGAGTTATCGGCCCAGGAATTTCAGTCTCGTGTCAGTATCATTGCCAATAAGGTAAGTTCTCAGGTAGATCGTAAGATCTTCCAAACCCTTCAGGGTGGGCTTACGAATTTTATCAACACACGCAAGTGGACCTCAGATGCCTTTGCAACGGCCGAGAGAATCCAATGTAGTTTTTTGGTCAGCATCGATCAAGACCTGGGCAATAATGTCTTTAAGGGAAAGTTGACCGTACAAGCGGCTCGACCGGTCTTTAATACGACCTACGAAAGCCCGTTGATCAACTTTCAAGATGATAACGTCGTATTTAAGTATGTGGAGTTTCAACCTATTGAGTTCAATGAGAACCGCGTTCAGGGAAATGATCCGCTGGTGGCGAATTTGACCGCCGTCATTGCTTTTTATATCAACATGATATTAGGTTTGGATTATGATTCTTATGCGCTTCGGGGCGGAGATCTATATTTTCAGCGTGCTTGGAACATTGTCAACAATGCGCCAGCCGGCAGGGATATTGTGGGTTGGAAATCGTTTGACGGGTTACGCAATCGGTACTGGCTGGCCGAGAACATGAACAATAATCGTTTTGCGCTGGTGCACGATGCGCTCTATGCTTATTATCGCACCGGTATGGATGTATTCTTTGAAAATGAGGAGGCCGGTCGAAGCGGTATCTTGAACGCACTCAATTATCTCAACACGGTCAATACCGAAAACTTAAACTCGATGATCGTTCCTTTTTTGTTTCAGGGAAAGGCGAATGAGTTGGTGAAGGTTTTCAGTAAAGGCACCAGTGAGCAGCGAAGCCGGGCCAGAGAGTTGCTGACCAAAATGGATATTACCAATATCGCGCTTTATAAGACCCTATGAGGCCCCCCCTACTTTATCTGCTACTTTTATTATTGGGAGTAATAGCTTGCCAAGCAGACAAAAAAGTGCCATCCGATATCTTGCCACCCGATCGAATGCAAGAGGTGTTATGGGATATGATGCGGGCCGATCAATTTGTGGTTAGCTTTATGCTGTCTAAGGATAGTACGCTAAGAAAAAATCAGGAAAGGATCAAGTGGTACAACAGGGTGCTTGCTATTCACGAAATCTCTGAAAAGGAGTTCAAAGAGAGTTTCCACTACTATCAAACACGTCCGGACCTTATGGCAACCATCATGGACTCGATTGCGCGCAAGGAAGAAAAGATCGACAAGATGCCCGACCGAAAACCCGTAAAGCTGGCAGAATAAGTTTCTTAATTTTATCGAAGAATAATTGTACGTACATGAACAAAGT
>JBJTWT010000078.1:0-25722 GCA_046081865.1 Sphingomonadales bacterium | reverse complement strand
GCAAGCCTTATTGGGAGAACTAAGCGTAACCTGCATCAATGAGACGGAATTGAGAAGAATATCACAATGGCAAACTCCGAATGAGGTAGTGGCCGTGGTGAGAAAGCCCACCTACGGCCCTGCTATTGCGGCGGGCCATTTTACACTCGCTTGTTGTGGTTTGCAAGATCCTGGCAACATGGGCACCATCATTCGCACCGCTGATTGGTTTGGTGTACGTCAGTTGGTGTGCAGCCCCGATACGGTCGATTGCTTCAATCCCAAGGTGGTGCAGTCCTCTATGGGTAGCTTATTTAGGGTGGCGGTTCATTACCTCGATCTTGAACAATGGATCGACGCCGCTGCGCCGGTAATTGTTATGGCCGCTACCATGCAAGGCACGGATGTACGCACCTTATCTCCAAGCCAAGAGGCCATCTTACTAATTGGAAACGAGTCTGCCGGTATTCCCTCATCGCTGCTTGGTAAGGCCCATCAACGGGTCGCTGTGCCAGGGCAAGGGTTGGCTGAGTCGCTCAATGCGGCAGTGGCGGCTGGTATTTTACTTTCCTATCTCAGGTAAACCGAATAGCTTGTACCGGGCTGATCTTTTTGACCAACCAAGAGGGTATCAGCAGAATTAAGAAAGAACAGATAATGGTGCCTGCTCCAATGGCCACTACTTGCCAAGGAATGATTTTAACGGCCGCCTTATCCATAAAGTAGGCAGTTTCGTCGAGGGTTACAAAACCCGTTTTCTCTTGTAGCCACAAAAGCCCCAATGCAATGAGGGTTCCGATCAATACGCCTTGAATGGTGATCCATACTCCATAGCGTAAAAAAATTCGTTGCACCAGCCAATCCGTGGCTCCAATGGCCTTTAGTAGTCCGATCATTCTAACGCGCTCCAAAACCAGAATTAGCAGACAACAGATCAGATTGATGAGTGCGACCACGGTCATAAAGCCCACCAATACATTTCGGGTAAGGTCTTGCATCTGTAGCCAGTCAAAAAGTTGTGGAGAGACTTCTTTTACCGAGATGGCATCCCAGGTGGCCGGAAAATCAGATAGTGCATAGAGTGCCGTGGCGCTACTTTCCATTTGGCGGGGATCGTTCAGGAATACTTCATATCCTCCTACCTGATCGGATTCCCATTGATTAAGTTGGCGGATCAGCTCAATATCTCCAATAGCAAAAAGCTGATCGTAATCCTCTATATCTGTCTTGTAAATTCCTGATACGTGCATTTTCTTGACAGCGGGAACCGAACCCTCCCTGATAAAATAAAGCAAAAGGGTATCACCCGTTTTTAGCTGTAATCGCTGCGCTGTATAACGAGAAAGTAAAAGGTCGCGGCTGTAACCGCTGTCAGGCAATGCAGGAACGGATCCCTCTTGCAAAAAAGAGGATAGTGGCTTGAATTGTTGCGGATGATCAAGTCCTTTTAGCATGACTCCCTCCATTTGTTCTCGGGTCTTTAGCAGTGCATACCGGGTGGCGAAGGGATGTATCGAACGAACACCGGGTTGTTGACGTAGTAATTGTATTAGCCGTTGGTTGTGTCGAATGGGTATTTCTTCGGCAATGATGGCTTTGCCAGGTTGTTTCTCTTGTATACGAATGTGGCCCCAAAAACTAAAGACCTTTTCGCTGATGTGTTGTTGAAAGCCTTCAGCCAGTGCTACGGTAACGATCATGACCGCTACGCTAATGATGGTGGCCCCCAACGAAATTCGAATGACCAGACCCGAGAAGCGGTTGGCCCGGCTGGTGTAGATTCTATCGGCTAAAAACGAAACCAGTTTCACTTGTGTTGTTATCTACTCAAAAATAAGCGCCTCCGGCTAGAATTACTGCTCCTTTTTTAACTACTTTGCCGAATAAGTAATTCGAAGATGCCTTTTGTTTTTCTTTTCTATCTGCTATTAGCCGCTCTATCGATCCAAGCGCAGTCTTCGGAGAGGATCTATCGTTCCAATATCCGGTCCGTTAAATTGTTCAAGACAGGAGACCAAACGGCTCCTCCCGTGCTCTTTTTGGGTCAGCCCGATCATCTCGAGTTACATTTTGACGATCTGGAGACCAGCGTCAAGTCTTATTACTACACGCTACAACTTTGTAATGCCGATTGGAGCGTGGCGCAGCTTCCTGTTTTTGATTATACCAAAGGGTTTATTACACAACGTATTCAAAACTACCGTGTCTCTTCGGGCGTACAGACTCGCTACATGCATTACCAGACTTTGTTGCCCGAAAGAAATAGTGGTCCGACCAGAGGGGGTAATTATTTATTGAAAGTTTTTTTAAATGACGATACCTCTCAATTGGCCTTTACAAGAAGGATCGTGATCGTCAATAAAAGAACAGCGGTCAGTGCACAGGTATTGCAGCCGTTTAGCGGACAGTACTTTTTGACCCATCAGCGGTTAACCATTGGCGTTACTCCGCAGCAAATGCCCATGAACGCCTTTTCTCCCCAAGAGATAAAAGTGGTCATTACCCAAAACGATCAATGGTATAGTGCCCGCACGCTAACTCGGCCCTCTATTTTTCGAGGTAATTATTATGAATATAGTGATGAGGAGCAAACCCTGTTTGCCGCCGGTCAGGAGTGGCGTTGGTTCGATCTTCGAAGTGTTCGCTTGCGGGGCGATCGTGTTCAGCGAATTGTCGATAGCGATACTGCGGCCCGTACGGATGTATTCGTTCAAACCGACACCGAGCGGACCGGACAACTCTATTTATTCTATCGAGACCTGAACGGAAAATATCTCATCGAGAACATCGACAATCCGCTACCTTATACACAGGGCGAGTATGCCTGGGTGCATTTTTCCCTTCGCCCTTCGGGCGGACGTTTCTATCCGCAACAAGAAGTGTACGTGGTAGGGGAATGGAGCGGATACGAGTTAACGGATACCTATAAAATGAAATGGGATCCGACTGCCGGTCTTTACACCCAATCGTTGTATCTAAAGCAAGGATTCTATAACTATGCGTATTTAACAAGAGCTGTTGCCGACTTCGACAGAATACCCTCTTTGGAGTACACCGAGGGTAATTATTGGGGTACCGAAAATGAATACTCGGTCTTTGTTTACTTTAGGGCTTTCGGAGCCCGTGCCGATGAATTGATCGGCTACACTCGGGTGCGTTCCGGGTTTCAGCGTTAGGGTATAATCGTTATCTTTGTCTTGGCAGGTCTTACACGACCAGCTCCTGCTGAACCCTCCCAGGGCCGGAAGGCAGCAAGAGTAGGTGGTTGAGCGGTGCGATGTAATGAGCCTGCCGTTTTTTTCCTTTATCCAAATCAATTTTCATGAAATTTTTTATCGATACCGCCAACCTGGCGCAGATCAAAGAAGCCAACGAGTTGGGCATTTTGGACGGTGTTACCACCAACCCCTCTTTGATGGCCAAAGAGGGTATCAAAGGCGAGAAGGCGATCATGGATCATTATCGTACGATTTGCGAAATGGTTAACGGAGATATTAGTGCAGAAGTTATCAGCACTGATTTTGCCGGTATCGTCGAAGAGGGAAAAAAACTCGCCGCTATACATCCAAATATTGTGGTAAAGGTGCCAATGATAAAAGACGGTATCAAAGCCATCCGGTACTTTAGCGAGCAGGGCATACGAACCAATTGTACATTGGTTTTCTCTGCGGGTCAGGCCATATTGGCCGCAAAGGCAGGGGCCACCTATCTGTCGCCGTTTATCGGAAGACTCGATGACAGCAATTGGGATGGGATCGACCTGATCTCACAGATCTCCCATATCTACTCATTGCAGGGTTTTAAAACAGAGATCCTCGCTGCTTCCATTCGTACACCGCTACACATCGTTAAATGTGCTGAGGCCGGGGCCGATGTTTGTACCTGTCCGCTCGATTCTATCATAGGGTTGTTAAAGCACCCTTTGACCGATATAGGGCTGGCCAAGTTCTTGGAAGATGCCAAAAAAACATTGGGGTAATTCAATCTAATTTACAGTATGACCTACCGAGTGCTGAATTTCTTTTTCGCGGTGGCGGGTCTTCTCACCATGGGTTCGCTTGACGCGCAAAAGGGTAGGGGATTGCATCATCGTTCCCTTTTGATCGACACGCACAATGATTGTCTCAGTGCTCAAACATTGACAGGCAAAGACCTTTCAAAGCCCCTGACCCAAGGACACAGCGATTATTATCGATTTAAAAAGGGGGGAGTCGATGTGCAGTTTTTTTCAGTCTATACCGGAGAGACCGCCAGAACTCCCTTGGGGTATTATCATGATGCCATCGAGGAGATCGATTCACTCAATAGACTGGTGCTTCGTCATCCCGATAAATTCAGCTTTGCTACTTCTTATGCCGAGGTCATAAAAAGAGCGCATCGAAAAAGAGTGGTCGCTATGATCGGGGTCGAGGGTGGTCACATGATCGAGTCCGATATGCAAAAGCTCGATAGTCTTGCCGCCCGAGGAATGCGTTACCTTACCCTTACGTGGAATAACAGTACCGAGTGGGCAACCAGTGCCCGCGATGAAAGTGGTGCCGGTGTTACGCTGGCTAAAAAAGGATTGAGTGAGTTTGGAAAGGAGCTGGTTCGTCGGCTTAACCAATTAGGGGTCATCGTGGATCTATCGCATGTAGGTGAGCAAACCTTTTATGATGCCCTGGCCGTAACTACAAAGCCGGTCTTGTTAACACATAGTTCCGTATGGAGTATCTGCCCGGTCTTTAGAAATGCAAAAGACGATCAATTATTGGCGCTCCAAAAAAATGGGGGTGTTATTTGTATCAATTTTTATCCTGCCTTCATTAGTAAGGAGTTCGTGGCGCAGCAGCGATATTGGAATGGTCCGGGCAAGGATTCGGTTTTTGCCAGCATGGGTTCGGCAGACACCCTTAAAGCGCAGCAAGCATGGCAACAAGCCATGGCAATGCGATTAGATGATGCTCGTCCCGGAATAGCCGAAGTGGCTGACCATATCGATTATGTGGTAAAGCTAGTCGGGGTTGACCATGTGGGCATTGGAGCTGACTTTGATGGTATTGGTTTTGTGCCCCGCGGTCTCGAGGACGTAAGCAGTTATCCTCGGCTTACCACAGAATTACTAAGACGCGGTTACTCTCACCAAGATATAAAAAAGATACTCGGTAAAAATGTCTTGCGCGTGATCAAGGCCAATTGTCCCTGACCATCTACCCTGTTACCGCAGGAATAACATCTCTCTGTACTTGGGCAAATACCATTCCTTATCATCTACCAGTAATTCCAATTTATCTACATGATAGCGAATCTCATCAAAGAAGCTATCCTTGACTTTTTGCTGGTAGGCAATGGCTTTATCACGAGTATTGGAGAGATTGTTGCAACTTTTGCGAGCCTCGATCATCTTTTCGATCAGATCACTGGTCTTGTTGATATGCAGCGAGATCTGTTCGAGTATTTGTAATTGGTTGGAGAAACCCGATTCCTTGATGCCCGCTTCTTTCAGTCCCCTTATGTTCGATGCCAGTAAATTTTGGTAGCGAATGGCAGCGGGCAGGATATGGCTGGTAGCCAGCTCACCCATCATGCGACTTTCGATCTGTACTTTCTTGATATATTTTTCCAGTTCGATCTCGTGGCGGGCTTCCAGCTCTTGGTGGGAATAGATCCCATTGTCGTGAAAAAGGTTTTTGGCTTTGTCGGTGACCATCGCATCAAGGGCCAAAGGCGTTGTCTTTACATTGGGTAGACCACGTTTGGCGGCTTCTTTCTCCCAGGCCTCACTATATCCATCTCCTTCGAACAATACTTTTTCGCTCTTTACTATGTATTCACGGATCACTTGCATAATGGCTATCTCTTTTTTCTCGCCCCTCTCGATCAAGGTGTCTACTTCTTTTTTGAAATCACGCAAGGTTTGTGCCATGATCGTATTGAGTACTGTCATGGGATTGGCACAATTGGCCGAAGAGCCCACCGCACGAAACTCAAATTTGTTACCCGTAAAGGCAAACGGCGAGGTCCGATTGCGGTCCGTATTGTCCATCAAAAGTTCGGGGATGCTCTTGTGAATATCGATCTTGAGCAAACTCTCATCGGTCTCATCCATGCCGGCCGATACTCTTTCTTTAACATCGTTGAGCACTTTGCTAAGGTATTGTCCGGTAAAGACAGAGATGATTGCCGGAGGAGCTTCGTTGGCACCCAAGCGGTGATCGTTAGGGGCCGAAGCTATAGAGGCTCGCAAGATGTCGGCATAGTCATGTACGGCCTTGATGGTATTGACAAAAAAGGTCAAGAACATGAGATTGGTCTTTGGCGTTTTTCCGGGTGCCAGCAAATTGACACCGGTGTCGGTGGCCATACTCCAGTTATTGTGCTTGCCGCTTCCATTGATACCTGCGAAAGGTTTTTCGTGCAACAGCACGCGCAGGTTATGCCGACGGGCTACCCTTTCCATTACATCCATCAGTAATGAATTATGATCTACGGCTACGCTCACTTCTTCGAAGATGGGGGCGCACTCAAATTGTGCAGGGGCCACCTCATTGTGTCGGGTGCGAAGTGGAATGCCCAGCTTGTACGATTCATTCTCAAAGTCGCGCATATAAGCATATACTCTTTCTGGTATCGATCCAAAGTAATGGTCTTCTAGTTGTTGATTCTTGGCGGAGGAGTGCCCATACACCGTGCGACCGGTCATTAGCAAATCGGGGCGGGCATTAAAGAGCGCTTCGTCCATGACAAAATATTCTTGCTCCCAGCCCAGTGTTACGGTCACTTTGCTTACGTTTTTGTCAAAGTAGTTGCATACATCGGTAGCCGCTTTACTAAGCGCCTCTGTAGCCTTTAGCAAGGGTGCTTTATAGTCTAGTGATTCGCCGGTGTAGGAAACAAATATGGTGGGGATGCAAAGAGTTCTTCCATTGCCGATCTCAATTACAAAGGGAGGAGAGGAGGGGTCCCACGCGGTGTAACCACGCGCTTCGAAAGTTGCGCGAAGACCTCCGCTTGGAAAAGAGGAGGCATCGGGTTCTTGTTGAATCAGTGCGGCACCATCAAATTCTTCTATGGCGGTGCCATCGCTTTTTAAGGTAAAGAACGCATCGTGTTTTTCGGCCGTGGTGCCGGTAAGTGGTTGAAACCAGTGCGTGTAGTGTGTCACTCCTTTGGTCTCGGCCCAGGCGCGCATGCCATTGGCGATCTGGTTTGCCATCTCACGATCGATCTTATGACCTGCTTTTACAGAAGCGCGAAGACTTTTAAAAGCTTCGTCGCTCAAAAACTCGCGAGCCGTTTTCATGGTAAAAACATTCGAGCCAAAAAAGCTGGTAGTCTTGTTGGGCGTACCCACTTGTACATTACTTTTTTCGGTCAGTTGGCGGATGGCATCAAAACGAAGTGACATTTTCTAGAATTTTGGGCAAAGCAACATAAAATATCGAATAAGCCAAAGTTTTTACATCGATTAGTTTAAAAAAATCAATTCTATTCCTAAAAAGTGTCTAATTATGGCTTTTTTGGATAAAATAAGTAATATTATATTAAATATTAATGTGTAGTATGCGGGAACAACTTTTACCCGACTGACAGCCAGTATCTTGTAGTTTTATACCGCAATTTTTACTAACCCATGAATGTTACAGCTTCTACCGCAGAGCAACTTCGCCTAACGGCGGAGGAATTCGATTTAATCTGTAAAAAATTAGGTCGTACCCCCAACTTTAATGAGCTCTGTGCCTTTTCTGGCATGTGGAGTGAGCACTGTAGTTATAAAAATTCTATCAAGTGGTTAAAGACCTTGCCTAGAGACGGAGGTCGCATGCTAGTCAAAGCCGGCGAGGAGAATGCTGGGCTTATGGATATTGGGGATGGATTGGGTGTGGTCTTTAAGATAGAATCGCATAATCACCCTTCTGCCATCGAGCCTTTTCAGGGAGCTGCCACCGGGGTGGGAGGAATTCATCGGGATATTTTTACCATGGGGGCTCGCCCTATTGCCGCGCTCAACTCTCTTCGGTTTGGTAATCTGGACGATGAAAAAACAAAACATTTATTGTCGGGTGTAGTACATGGCATTGGCCATTATGGAAATTGCTTTGGGGTACCTACCGTGGGAGGAGAAATTTATTTTGATGCCAGTTATCAGACCAACCCACTGGTCAACGCCATGAGTGTGGGGATTGTGCAATCGGGTCAGACCATTTCTGCTACTGCAGAAGGAGTGGGCAATCCGGTGATGTTCGTGGGTAGTGCCACCGGGAAGGATGGAATAGGAGGAGCTTCTTTTGCTTCGGCAGATATTACTGCAGAGAGTGCGCAGGAGTTGCCCGCTGTACAAGTGGGCGATCCGTTTCAAGAGAAAAAATTGCTCGAAGCCTGTTTGGAAGTAATTGCTACCGGTGCTGTAGTAGGGATGCAAGACATGGGTGCTGCTGGCATTATTTGTTCTACCGCCGAGATGAGTGCTAAGGGACATGTAGGTATGAGGATCGATCTCGATAAAGTGCCCACCCGACAATCTAATATGAAGACCTGGGAATTGCTTCTTAGCGAAAGCCAAGAACGAATGCTGTTGGTCGCCAAAAAGGGAGAAGAGGAAAAGGTCAGAAAAGTTTTTGAAAAGTGGGATCTGCCTTGTTCCGTTATCGGAGAGGTAACGGGTGATGGTATTTTGAATTTCTATATGCACGGACAGCTCGAAGCCTCCATTCCCGCGCACGAGTTAGTGCTAGGGGGTGGTGCTCCCCAATACGAGAGGGCCTTTGAACGTCCGGGCTATTTTGATAAGATCGCGACTTTTGATCCGGCCACCATTGCCCTACCAACGGATATGCGCCAAACAGCGGAGAAGTTAGTCGTGTTGCCCAGCATCGCCTCCAAGCGATGGATCTATTGCCAGTACGATAGTATGGTCGGTACCGCCAACACTAACACCAATGCGCCCTCCGATGCTGCAGTAGTAGCTATAAAAGGAACCTCCAAAGGGTTGGCTGTGACCACCGATTGTAATAGTCGTTACGTTTATGCCGATCCTCGTAAGGGAGCGATGATCGCCGTGAGCGAAGCGGCACGAAATATTGTTTGCTCAGGAGCCCTTCCGCTGGGTGTTACCAATTGCCTCAACTTTGGCAACCCTTACGATCCGGGGGTATATTATCAATTTACTGAAGCCATACAGGGAATGGGAGAAGCCTGTCGCAAATTCAATACACCGGTTACCGGGGGTAACGTAAGCTTTTACAATCAAAATCCCGATGGGCCTGTTCAGCCGACCCCCACTATCGGAATGGTGGGTTTACTAGAGCATTTAAATAGCAAGATGACCTTGGGTTTTAACAACGAAGAAGATGAGATCTATTTGCTCGGTACCGTGACCAACGATCTGGGCTGCTCAGAATATTTACATCGTATTTGTGGTGTTTCGCATTCACCCGCCCCTTTCTTTGAGTTAGAAAATGAGTTCGCGCTGCAAGGGCTGGTATCTTCTCTTATAAGCGCAAAGCTCATTGCCAGCGCTCATGACGTTAGCGAGGGAGGACTCATTACGACCTTACTCGAAAAAAGTTTTGTGAGTGGCCGGGGCTTTCGTGTTAAAGGTCCCGAGCGGGCGCACGATGGAAAGCCGTTACGGGCCGATGCCTGTTGGTTCGGAGAAGGTCAAAGCCGGGTGGTGGTAAGCGTGCCTGCCATTCACCGTACCGCTTTCTTGCAACATGTGGCCAAGGGTCCCGTACCGGTAACATTGCTCGGACGGGTAGAAGGTCGCTCCATTTATGTAGATGACCAGCCGTGGGGAACCGTTAGCGATTGGCAGCATCGATACGATTCGGCCATAGAGCAACAATTATCGGGTTGTGCATAAGATCCTTGTCTTCGAAGACTACTATTTCCTTACCTTTACTCGACCTCCGCTACCTTACCATGCCTGCGTTGATGTGCTTGTTTGTGTGCGTGCAGGTCAATTATCTGGTTGTTACGGTTGACTAAAAATTGATGCTGCATGGCTAAGTTCATTTTTGTGACCGGAGGGGTCACTTCTTCATTGGGAAAAGGAATTGTCGCTGCCTCACTTGCCAAACTATTACAGGCAAGAGGACTTCGTGTTACGATACAAAAATTCGATCCCTATATCAATGTAGATCCGGGTACATTAAATCCGTACGAGCATGGTGAATGCTTTGTAACGGAAGATGGTGCCGAGACCGATCTAGACCTGGGGCACTACGAGCGTTTTCTGAACATCTTTACTTCGCAAGCCAATAACGTTACTACCGGAAGGATCTACCAGACCGTCATCAATAAAGAGCGCGAAGGCGCTTTTTTGGGAAAGACCGTGCAGGTCGTCCCTCATATCACCGACGAGATCAAACGTCGTATGAAACTGCTGGGACAAACCGGAGAGTTCGATGTGGTCATTACCGAATTGGGAGGTACCGTAGGTGATATAGAGAGTTTGCCATTTGTGGAGTCAGTACGTCAATTGCAATGGGAGCTTCCCGAAGAAGATACGGTGGTGGTACATCTTACACTGATCCCGTACTTGAAGGCAGCCAAAGAACTTAAAACAAAACCCACGCAGCATAGCGTGAGAATGCTAAGCGAAGAGGGTGTTCACCCGGATATCATCGTTTGTCGCACCGAAAGATCATTGAGCCCCGAGTTAAAGCGTAAGATCGCTTTGTTCTGTAATGTAAAGCCGGAGGCTGTAATTGAAGCGGCCGATGCCAGCACCATTTACGAGGTACCGGTGCTAATGATGCGAGAAGGGCTTGACACCATTGTGCTAAAGAAGTTGAATTTGGCCACTCAACAGGAGCCCGATCTTACAAAGTGGAAACAGTTTTTGGATAAACTTAAGTACCCCAAAAGAAAAGTTTCCATTGGTCTCGTTGGAAAATACATAGAGTTGCAGGATGCCTATAAATCTATCTTGGAATCTTTTATTCACGCCGGTGCCATCAATGAATGCCAAGTACAGATACACAATGTGCACAGCGAATATATTACGACAGAGAATGTGGCCGAGAAGTTGAATGGCTTGGATGGATTATTGGTGGCACCCGGATTTGGTCATCGTGGCGTAGAGGGAAAGATCGCAGCCGTAAGTTATGCTCGCGAAAACAGACTTCCCTTTTTTGGGATTTGTCTGGGAATGCAGATGGCCGCTATTGAGTTTGCCAGAAACGTACTAGGAAAGACAGGAGCCAACTCTACCGAAATGGATCCGCAGTCCCCTCATCCTGTTATCGATTTGATGGATGAGCAAAAGAAGGTAACGGCCAAGGGGGGTACCATGCGATTGGGGGCCTATCCCTGCCACTTGGTAAAGGGAAGTCTGGCCCATCGTATTTACGGGCAGGAGCAGATCACCGAAAGACATCGTCATAGGTGGGAGTTCAATAATCATTATCTAGCCGATTTTGAAGCAGCCGGTATGTTGGCCAGCGGCAAGAACCCCGACACGGGATTGGTCGAGATCATTGAGCTGACCGATCATCCCTTTTTTATAGGGGTACAGTACCATCCAGAGCTTAAGAGCACGGTGGAGAATCCCCAGCCAATCTTTGTGGAATTCGTAAAGGCCGCAGTGCAGCATGCAGAAACCCGAATGATCCCCTCAGCGGCCCGGGCAGCCAGTTTGCGTTGAGCCGATGCTCACCGGCCGTTCCCTTATCTTTGTCGCCCCAGTTACAAGCCAAACAACAAGGTCATGAACTTTGATCGCAACTCAGTTACCGGTTTCATTATCCTCGCTGTCCTTTTCTTTGGATATTTCTATTACACCAACGAAGAACAAGCCGCCTACAATAAGGCCAAAGCTCGTCAGCAATTTGTGGTCGACTCCATCGCCAAGGCCAATCGTCCTGTCATTGATTCGGCTGCCCTGCGTGCCGATACGCTCAGGGCCGATAGTTTGAATCGGGTTGCTTCTGCCGGCTATTTTGCCAGTGCCGCCGCCGGTACTCCCGCGGTGATCGTTATGGAAAATAATCTGATGAGGGTTTCCTTTACTACCCTGGGAGCGCAGGCGGCCGATGTGGCACTAACAAAGTTTTCTCAACAAAAAGACAGTACCCCCGTGGTGCTGGCCAAAGGGCTATTCAATCAGATCTGTTATACCATCAGAACCGGAAACAATAGTAGTGCTCAAACCACAGACCTGCTGTTTACGCCCGGTGCGGTAAAGTCTAATGCAGACGGAAGCAAGACCTTGCGGTTGTCACTGCTGTCGGCCGATACTTCCGCTCCTACCTCTGTTACGCATGTTTACACCATCCATCCAGATAGTTATTTGATCGATTTCGCTATCGAAATGCAGGGAACGGAACGATTGCTTTCGGAAGGGTTGTTATCATTGCGTTGGCAATATGAGGCCTTTAAGCAAGAGCAAGATCTGGCCTATGAGAAGCAAAATACGCAAGTAGGATTCGAGGAGGGCGGCGAATTCGATTACTTTACCATCGCTAATAGAACAGAGGTGCCCTTTTCAAAGCCGGTTTCTTGGTTAGGGGTTAGACAGCGCTTTTTCTTTGCGGCGTTGGCCTCCAAATCAACCTTCTCTTCCGGTCAACTTTCATGGACCCTTCCCAACGATTCATTTGGGGTGGTCATTCGAAGCACCGCAGCTTTACAGATGCGATTGCCTGCAAGCGGAACTGCAAAGGCCGAGTTGAATCTGTATTATGGTCCATCCGACTATCAGGTGCTTAAGAAAACACCTTACGGGTTTGACCGTGTGGTCAATCTGGGTCAGGGGGTATATGCTTTTGTGCGACCGATCAACAAATACATCATTGTTCCCATTTTTGATTTTATGCGCAACTTAAGTGGGGCCAACCTGGGCTTGGCCATTGCGCTGCTTACGCTGTTTATTCGCTTGATTACTTCACCGCTTACCTACACGAGTTACCTGAGCGGTGCCAAGATGAAGGCGCTTCGTCCTGAGATCAGTAAGCTAAAAGAGAAGTTCGGAGACGATCAGCAATCGATCAGCATGGAGCAAATGAAGTTGTTTCGCGAAGCGGGCGTCAATCCGTTGGGAGGATGTATTCCGGCCCTATTGCAGATACCGATCTTCTTTGCCCTTTTTAGTTTCTTTAACTCAGAGATCGCACTGCGAGGCGCTTCGTTCTTGTGGGCCGGAGATCTCTCTGCCTATGATGCACCCCTGCGCTTTGGTTTTCATATACCTTTCTTTGGCGATCACCTTAGTTTATTTAATCTGCTGGCCACCCTCACCAGCTTGCTGATCTCTGTTTACAGTATGAGTATGAGTCCCGACCAAAGCAATCCGGTCATGAAGTACATGCCTTACATTTTTCCCTTCTTCATGCTTTTCTTTTTCAATAATCTTCCTTCGGCCCTTACCTGGTATTATACGGTCTCTAATTTGATCACCCTAGCCATGCAGTTCGTTATCCAGAATTACATTATCGATCACGAGAAGATCTTGGCACAAATACAAGAGAACAGAAAAAAGCCTAAGGCTAAGTCTAAGTGGCAGAAGAAGCTGGAAGAGTTGCAAGAGCAGCAAAAAAAGTTAAAGGACCGAAAATAAATTACAGTAATTTACTGTATCTAATCGGAGCTCTCTCATGAATAAGAAATGGCTGTTGAGTGCATTTTGTCTGCTGTCTGCTGCACCGACGGTAGTGGCTCAACGAAAGCTCACCGAAGCCACCCTCATCTACAAAGTTCATATTAGCGAGAATGATTCCCTTAGCGGCGACCCCTCGAAAACAGAAGAGGCGGTTAGTACCTCGTATTTGAAAGGAGCTAGTAGCCGAACCGATCTGATCACCAAGGCCGGAAAGCAATCCACCATTTACAGTAGCAAACCCCCACAGGTGATCTTGTTAAAAGAATACGGCAGTCAGCGATATCTGACCCGGCTTAGTGTACAGCAGTGGGAACTGTCCAATAAAAAATATCGGGATGCTTCCATTCAGCTTCTTTCCGATACCCTTCGGATGGGAGGATATCTTTGTCAAAAGGCGCTGGCCACACTGCCGGATACCCGTGTGTTCTCTATCTGGTATACGAAAGAACTAACACCGCTCAATAAGGAGTTTCTGCCGCTGGCTGCTGTGGTACCGGGGTTAGTATTGTCCTTTGAAACGACAATGGGAGAGAGCAAATTGCGTTACGAGATCGATCGGATCTTATTGAATCCCGTGCCCCAAGTGCTGTTCGATATTCCGGAATCGGGGTATCGTCTACTAGAGTTTCAGTAAGAGGAAAAATGAATGCGGGTAAATGATCAAGGATTACGCAATGAGCGATTTCCAAATTCTAATTTGACCTTATTGACCAAAACATTTTTGCGAAGTGGCAACGTAAATGAACTCTTGCCGACTTGCATGGTTACATCGGTATTTAACCGGATGACGCGTTGCTGCACCGGAGCCAACACGGAATTGCCTCGAAAGCGGTAACCCGATTTGAGAGAAAGAGTTCCATCAAAGCCGAGAGTGCGCCCGCTAAGCAATTTACGTGTTGCGGTAGACTGTTTTCTTTTACCATCACCCAGTGAAGCATACGAGGCGATTGCTGCACAAAGCAATAGAGCCAGCGCAAAAAGCCGGGGCATGAATCTGAGGCGATATGGTAGAATAGCTACACGCATATGTTACAAAATTACAAAACAACATATTTGTAACAAAGTTGATTTTTTGGCCTTTTTTTTAACGCTATTTTGGGCTTTTTGGTATGCCTTAAGCCCTCCCGGCAGAAAATGCACATTTGGGGATAAAACCTTGAGTCTCTGTACTATGTTTTTGTAGTAACTTGATTACAAACAACGCAAAAGCCATGGCGGAGCATACCCCCAGCGAAGAAAGAGAGGAAATGGCTGAACTACTTCATCAGTTCGAGCAGCTGCGATCAGGAAGTGCCCACTCCTTTTTAGAGGAGGACGCTTTCGAAAAGATCATCGACCATTTTCAACAAAAAGAGCAACTCGATAAGGCTCTTGAGGCAGCCAACCTGGCGGTAGAAAGATTTCCTTACTCCTCTTCTTTGCAGATTAGAAAGGCCGACATTTTACTGGTGCATCGTCGATACCGGGAAGGTTTGCGTGTGCTAGATCAGGCCCATTTGTTAGACAGCCGTGACATCAACATTTACATATTAAGAACCGATGCCTATTTGGCACTGGACCAACAAGAAAAGGCCGTGGCACTTTTAGAAGAGGCCCTTCAACATTTCGAAGGAGAGGAGAGGGTAGAGTTATTGTTTGAGCTGGCCGATGTCTATGATGATTATGAGGATTTTGACAAAGTATTCGATTGTCTTAAGGGCGTACTGGAAGTTGATCCCATCAACGAGGAGGCTTTGTATAAAATTTGTTTTTGGACCGATTTTACCGGTCGTAACGAAGAAGGGATCAAGTTACATCTTAGGATTCTGGATGATCATCCCTACAGCGAGCTGGCTTGGTTTAATTTGGGGGCTGCCTACCAAGGGCTCAAGTTGTACGAGAAATCGATCGATGCCTACAAATATGCCGTGGCCATTGAGGATAAGTTCGATTATGCTTACCGAAATATGGGAGATGCCTACATTCGATTAAGAAAATATCGCGAGGCCATCGAAGTACTCGAAAGGGTCCACGAGTTGGCAAAACCAGAGGATGTTATCTATGAGGCCATCGGCTATTGCTTCGAAAAATTAAGACAGCCGGCTCAGGCCCGTTTTAACTACCGTAAAGCTTCTCATCTTAGACAAGAGGATAGTCGCATTTTATACAAGATCGCTTGTACCTACTACAACGAACAAAGCTGGGAAGCCGCTTACAAGCAAGTCGACAGCGCCATTCGTATGCACCGCAGTCAATTCGATTACCAATTATTGGCAGGGGAGTGTTGTGTGCAACTGGGTCGTATCAAAGAGGCCGTGCAACATTTTATGCAGGCAGTTCGGGCAAAGCCTCGTAACAAGGCAGGTTGGGAATCGCTCATTCGTTGCTTGTATCAGGCGGAGCTTTGGGAAGAGGCCCTGTTGCAAGCGTCGCTGGCCTTGCAAGCTACCAAGAACAAGCCTTTGTTCCTGTACTACAAGGCCGCCGTGCTTTTTGGCGACGGACAATCCAAAGAAGGATTGTTGCAGCTCGAAGATGCGTTAAATCAGGATGCCAAATTACTTAAGCGATTTATCTCACTGCGCCCTTCTATCTTACAAAATCCTCAGGTGGTCGACCTTTTGGCCCGCTATAAGCGAAAGGGCTAAGAAGTGGTTTTCGTTTTGTAAATGGCATTACATTTGCAGCTATGAATTATCATCTTTCACAAATGCCCGACCGGATGGCCAAGCCCCGTGTTGCTGGGCTTACCATGGTGATGGACAAAGGACTCAGCACCGATGAGGCCAAACATTTTATGAGCGTATCCTACCCGCATGTCGATATAGTGAAATTAGGATTCGGCACCTCATACGTTTCTCCAAACCTGCGCGAGAAATTGGATCTCTACCGGTCTTATGATATTCCCGTTTATTTTGGGGGCACCTTATTCGAGGCCTTTTTGATCCGCAATCAATTTGACGATTATATCAGCGTCTGTAAGGAATATGGGATCTCTTACATGGAAGTGAGCGATGGGTCCATTACCATTCCGCATGCCGAGAAGTGCGGCTACATAGAAAAACTTACGCAGTGTGGTACCGTGCTGAGCGAAGTAGGAAGCAAAGATGCTGCCCATATTATTCCTCCGTACAAATGGATCGAGTTAATGAAAGCAGAGCTTGCGGCTGGTTCTAGCTATGTGATCGCAGAGGCCCGCGAAGCGGGTAATGTGGGTATCTATCGCGGCAGTGGTGAGGTGCGTGAGGGGTTGGTGCAAGAGATCCTTACTCAGATTCCGGGAGAAAAGATCATTTGGGAGGCCCCTCAAAAAGCGCAGCAGTTATATTTTATTGAGTTACTGGGATGCAATGCCAATTTGGGAAATATTGCCCCTACCGAGGTGATCCCGCTCGAGGCCATGCGGGTAGGTCTTCGTGGAGATACCTTTCACTTCTACCTTTCCTCTAAGAGCTGATCAAATGCGTAGCTTTGGTTTGATAGGAAAACCGCTTTCGCATTCTTTTTCGAAACGTTATTTCTCAGAAAAATTCGATCGCGAGAATATCGCCGATGCGCATTATTCTCTTTACGAGTTAGCGGCCATCGATGAGCTGCCCGCTTTACTGAGCGGTCATCCAGAACTGGCGGGTCTCAATGTGACCATACCTTATAAGGAGGCCGTGATTCCCTATCTTACCAAAAGCTTTCTACCCGAAGGGATCGAGGCCTGTAATTGTATTTTGATAAGGGATGGACAACTAGAGGGGCACAATACCGACTGTATTGGTTTTGAGGACTCCCTTCGCCCTTTACTGGAGCCTCGCTACCGGGCCGCACTGGTATTGGGCACCGGGGGAGCTTCGGTGGCGGTTACCTATGTACTTCGCAAACTGGGTATCCCCTTTACACAGGTAGGAAGGACGATCTCAAATAAGGCCACAGTAACCTACGATCAGCTTTCTGCGGCCGACCTGCAGGCCCATCAATTGATTATCAATACTACGCCACTGGGCACGTATCCCGATACAGCATCCTTTCCTGAGTTGCCTTACCAGGCCATAGGGGCAGGGCACTTGCTGTACGACTTGGTATACAATCCTGCCATCACGGCTTTTTTGCAAAAAGGCATGCAGGCGGGTGCTCGTATCAAAAATGGCCAAGAGATGTTAGAGCGTCAAGCCGAAGAGAGCTGGAAGATATGGAACTCATAAAAAGACTACCAAAGACTATTGACCTGTCAATTTTTGCTTTGCCTGGTGGGGTAGTGAGATCACTTTTTTATTATGATAGTCGTAACAGACCATGGTGGTAATGGCCAGCACGGCCGTGGCCGACTTGCCATTGATGATGGTTTCTAGTTTGTAAAAAAGGTCAAATCCTTTACTGGTAAAATTTTCCGGCTCTACATAGACTGTTATAGGATTTCCATAATGCAATTCAATCCGTAATTCCAATTCAGCTTTGGTGAGTATCAATCCGGCCTCCTCTATTTGTAATTCACTATATCCCTTACTGGCCAAAAATTGCACACGAGCCTCTTGTAGCAGTGCCAAGACCCTGTCGTTGCCCACATGTCCACCATAGTTAAGATCGGTGATGCGCAGCGGGATCTCACAGACAAAAGAAAATCGTGGCGGAAGCTTGGCTTTAAGAGAAGACATAACGAGGTTTATTTCGAGAGTAAGAAATGCTTGAGTTGAGCGAAGGCTTTTGCCCGGTGACTGAAAAAATTCTTCTCCTCCAGGTCCATCTCCGCAAAACAGCGACTGGATCCCTCGGGTATAAAGATCGGGTCGTATCCAAAACCTTTGATACCCGAAAAACTTTCTGCAATACGTCCTTGGCAGATACCTTCGAAAAAGAATTCTTTCTCTTGGTAGATCAAAGAGATTACGGTTCTAAATTGTGCGGCCCTGTTTTGGTGAGGACGCAGTGCATAAAGCAGTTTTTCCATATGCTGAGTGGCACTGGCCTGAGGTCCCGCATAGCGGGCAGTATGCACGCCCGGTGCTCCCTGTAGCGCCGCAACCTCCAGACCGGTATCTTCACTAAAGCAATCCTGCCCGGTAAGTCGGTAGATGGTCTTCGATTTTTCGAGGGCATTATCGCTAAGCGTATCGTGTGGCTCCTCGATTACTATGTTTATTCCGGCTTCCTGCAATGTAACCAACGTAAACGTTTCGTTTAGCAGTGAACGAACCTCTTGAATCTTATGTGGGTTGTTGGTGGCAAAGATCAATTTCATCAATAAATTATTGGATACTTTACTACAGATTGAATAATCTTTTAAGGGACGCCCAGCAACGTTTTCTTTGTTCGGTGTCATTGGCCAACTCAGCAAGGCCGGGTGCATGCATCACCGTGCTTTCTTTCCAGGGTTGAAGTTGGTAGCAAGGAAAATCTATAGGCATCCCCCAGCTAGCGGGGCTTACTCCAAAGCACAGCACCGAGCGCGGCAAGAAAAAATCCAGCACCTCGGTGGCCGAGGCCGTAGGGTAGCGCGCCGTATTGAAAATGGCCACGTCTTCGAGAGTAAGCTGGCAAGCATTCAGCATCCGGGTTAAAAAGGGTAGGTCCTCATCGCTCAGATAAGGGGCGGCGGGTTGGTTTACAACCACTAAAATGGGATTAGCTCTTCCGCCCAGCCACTGAAACCCCTGCTGCTCGGTTACAAGTACGCCTTGGTAAAGCGCGGCCAGCAGGTGCTGGTCTACTGTTATTTTATTAAGTTCCAAGTCCCGGGTTTTTATACTAATAAGTGTTAGTTTTTTTTCGTTTCTTCGCCGCTGTAAAAATAGCGAAATATGATAGCTGCCATGGATATCAAGATCATTCGTTCCGCTTCTAGCAAGTTAGCAGGTATGGAGCTTAAGGGTATTGCTTTTGGAAAATATTTTTCCGATCACATGCTCGAAGCCGATTACATCGATGGCCAGTGGCAGACACCTGTTATCAGACCCTATCAACCCCTATCGCTAAGCCCCGCTGTAGCCGCCCTGCATTACGGGCAAGCCATATTTGAAGGGATCAAGGCCTACAAAGACCCCAAGGGTAACCCCTCCATCTTTAGGCCTTACGATAACTTTGTTCGCTTCAATGTTTCTGCTGAGCGAATGCAGATGCCCTCGGTGCCCGAGGAGTTGTTTATACAAGGGATGTTTCAATTGGTAAAGCTCGATCAGCAGTGGATACCGCCGTACAGCGATCATTCTTTGTACATCAGGCCCTTTATGTTCTCTTCTGATGAATTGATAGGAGTACGCCCCTCCGACAATTATAAGTTTTTGATCATCTTAAGCCCCACCGGACCTTACTATGCTGCGCCCATGAAGATATGGGTAGAAGAAAACTATGTGCGTGCCGTTAGTGGAGGAGTTGGTTATGCCAAAGCGGCGGGTAACTATGGCGGAGCCATGTATGCCACCGCACAGGCCAAGAAAAGAGGGTACGACCAAGTACTTTGGACCGATCCGGTAGAGCACAAGTATGTGCAAGAGTGTGGTACTATGAATGTCTTTTTTATCATTGGCAATAAGGCGATCACTCCCGATCTTAAGGAAGGCACGATCTTGGCAGGAGTTACCAGAAATTCGGTCATGACCTTATTGCAAGCGAGAGGGTTCCAGGTAGAGGAACGTCCCATTGATATGGATGAGATATTGAATGCTTACAACAGCGGCACGCTTAAAGAGGTGTTTGGGACCGGAACTGCTGCCACCATCTCGTTGATAAAAGAGCTTTGTTATAAAGAAACGATTATGCAGTTCGATGTCAACAGCTGGACCACGGCACCGGCCATCAAACAGCAGTTGGCCGATATTCGAGAGGGTAGAATCGAGGATACCCACGGATGGATGCAGTCTGTTTAGTATACGTCATTATCGTTATATTCGAGGGTCGCTATAAGCGACCCTTTTGCTTATGAGGAATGTTCTGTTACCGATACTTTTTTTTCTGGGATGTTGCTTTGGCTTGCAGGCACAATTCTCGCCAGTAGCCGTAACAGGATTTAATCACGACGTAGTTGCCGAATCGGGAAACAATTCATTGGCCGTAACGACCACACAGATCGATGGTCCCAATACAACGAACTCCAACAGTGTCCTCTATTCATCGGCATTTGCCACCACCAATGGCATCACCGCCGGTGGCTTGCCCGACGATGGGGCTATTGTTACTGCATCTGCCGGCACTTATTCGTTGGTTTCATATAGTGCCAACAATGCCCTGATCGTGCCTCGTGGGCAAAGCGGCATGCTTTCGTTGTCGACTCCGGCCGCTTACGGAAAAATCAGGTTGCTGGCTTTCTCCGCAGAGGCCAACACAGTGGCCTGCTTGCTCAATATCAATCTGGGATTCAGTGATGGCTCGGTTACTCCGTATCTCACCAATTACACGTTGTCGGACTGGTTTGGAGGGACCGGCAATGTGGTGATACAAGGAGTAGGAAGGATAAAAAGACAAGCAGCTGGACCCTACACCCCCGAGGGTATTACGCAGAGTAATCCGCGATTTTATTTTATTGAGATAACACTGAATTGCGCCGATCGCAACAAGTTATTACAAACCGTGCGTATCAATAATGTTTCTTCAGGCACTACATCGGTGTACCCCAATGCGGTATTTATGGGTGTTGCCGGTACTCCCTTTTCACAATCCATCACACCTGTTATCACCGCCTCTGGTTGCACGGGTCCGACCGGCTCCATTGCCTTGACCGTAACTGGAGGCAGTGGCTACACCTATGCCTGGAATACCAGCCCTGTTCAGACAACAGCCACCGCCACCGGACTGGCTCCCGGAAACTATAATTGTGTGATTACCGATGCCACCGGTTGTAACACCACTTTTAATGGCACCGTCTCACTCAACAATAACGCCACGCTATCTATTACGGCCACACCGACCACCATCTGCAACGGAGGCTCTACGCAATTGTCTGTGGTGCCCGGTGCACTTTCTAATTTTAGTTGGTCGCCCGGATCACTCTCCGGCACATCCATCACCGTTAGCCCTACCACCACTACCACTTATATTGTATCGGGCACCAATGCATTGGGTTGTAGTGCTGCTGCTCAGATCACCATAAACGTACAATCCATACCCGGAGCCCCCCCGGCAGGAAACGTAGCTGTTTGCAATGGGGCCAATGCCATCCTAAGTGTTAGTTCACCCGATCCTTCGCTAAGCTATCGCTGGTATAATACACTCAGTGGCGGAACGGTCTTGGCAACAGCCAATTCCTATAGCGTCAACAATGTTACCGCTGCCGCTACCTATTATGTGGAGGCGGTAAGCAGCGCGGGATGTGTCAGCAGCCTTAGGACTCCTGTGGCGCTCTCCGTTAACCCCATTCCCGCCACGGCACAACTTGCCGACACTTCTGTATGTCCTGTAACCGATGCAATCATTAGAGTGCGTAATAGTTTTGATCCTGCCATCACCTACAGATGGTACAGCTCATTAACCGGAGGAGCACCCGTAGCCACCGGTTATACCTTTACCATAGTGGGAGTATCGGCGCCCTCGGTCTGGTTTGCAGAGGCGGTCAGTACTGCCGGATGTATCAGCACTCCCCGCGATCGTGTTTCGGTTTCGGTCATTGCTCCACTCCCCGCCCCGGTGGTAACGATCGATACCATTTCATTTACATCGTTGAGTTTTTCATGGCCTGCCGTGACAGGGGCCACGGGATATCTGGTCAGCACCAATGCGGGTAACACCTATTTACCTCCCAGCTCCGGGACTACTGGCACCCGCCATGTTATCGCAGGATTGCCCGGCAATACTACCGTTACCTTACTAGTAAAGGCTACGGGTCCCAATAGCTGTCAAACCAGCGTTGCCTCTGTTGCCGTATCGGCTACCACCCTTAGTACCAGAGAGATCTTTGTGCCCAATGTATTTACTCCCAACGCAGATGGAAAGAACGATGTGCTAAAGGTCTACGGAAATTATATTCGATCTGTTGATTTTAGAGTATTCAACCAATGGGGGCAATTGATCTTCTCTTCTACCGATGCAACGGTGGGTTGGGATGGAAGACATAAGGGTCAATTGCAACCAGTGGGGGTCTACACTTATACGCTTAAACTGGTTCGTCAAGATGGAACGACCGTCAGCAAATCGGGGGCTGTTAACCTAATACAATAAGATTGAAAAAGATCGCCATCATACTTATTCTTTGTTGTGCGTCGCTGTTGGGTGTTGCGCAAACAGATCCTCATTTTTCTCAATTCTATGCGTATCCGATGGGGCTAAATCCCGGTTTGGCCGGCGTTAATGGAGGTAGCTTTAGGGTCAGCGCCGTGTATCGTAATCAATGGGCACAGGTAATGAATCCTTTTACCACCATGGGGATTTCTGCCGACGTAGCCACTCAAAAAAATATCAACTTCGGTATCAACCTCCTTAACCAAACCGCAGGCAATGCCGGTTACCATTATCAGCATGGGTATCTCACCATAGGATACGGGGGAGTCAGGTTTGGTGAGGACGATAATCAACAGATCAGTTTTGGGATACAAGTAGGTGCGTTGGCCCGAAAATTCGATCCGTCGGGTTTTCAATTTGGTGACCAGTGGAATTCTATTTCCGGATATGACCCCACTGTTTCATCGGCCGATCTGTTGACGCGAACTTCTTCTAGCGATCTGGATATTGGGGCGGGGGTCGCCTACAGCGATGCTCGCGAAAACAAGTCATTACGTTTTTTTGGAGGTGTCGCGGCCTTTCACTTGAATCGTCCGCAAGATCCCTTTGTTACGCGATCGCTAAGTCAGCAGATCCCAATGCGATTGTCGGCACATGGGGGTGTACAGATCAATGTCAATGAACGGCTACAGATCACTCCACAGTTCCTCTTATTGAAACAGGGTACCGCCATGGAACAAATGCTGGGGTTGTCGGTTCGAATGCCGGCCTCCTCAAACGCCGACCTGCTGGCAGGTATCAATTACAGGGTCAATGAGGCCTTGGCTCCCTATCTGGGAATCGGCTATGGGCAATGGCTCTTCGGGTTCTCGTACGATGTGGCGGCGGGCGATCTCGAAAAGCAACTACCCGGTACCAGCAGCTTTGAGCTTTCTCTTACCTATACCGGTATCCCTTCTGGCCTGCCTATCCGCTACCTGTCTTGTCCCCGGCTTTAGGGCTTGATAATCAGGTGGCCATCTAAAATCACCCCCTAAGGACTCTCATTCAAAAAACAAAGGGCTTTTTTTGGTGATTCGTGCCCTTGCCATTACCTTTGCTCTCCCAAAAATAAGGGTCAAGAATGCCTACTATTCAACAATTGGTAAGAAAAGGAAGAGAGATCATTAGAGCTAAAAGTAAATCAAGAGCGCTCGATGAGTGTCCACAACGTCGCGGTGTATGTACCCGTGTATACACTACCACCCCTAAGAAGCCTAACTCTGCGCTGCGTAAAGTGGCCAAAGTTCGTTTGACCAATAAAATTGATGTGATCGCTTATATCCCAGGAGAAGGTCACAACCTGCAAGAACACTCCATCGTGTTGATCCGTGGAGGTCGTGTTAAGGATCTTCCCGGTGTTCGTTATCACATTGTACGCGGATCGCTTGATACTGCCGGTGTAAAAGATCGTAAGAAGAGTCGCTCCAAGTACGGTACCAAAAAAGAGAAAGCCAAAAAATAATTTCAACTTCCTAACATTTTTCTGATATGCGGAAAGCACAAGCCAAGAAACTCCCTTTAGCCCCCGATCCAAAATTCAACGATAAGCTCGTTACTCGATTCGTGAATAACCTGATGTGGGAGGGCAAGAAAAGCGGAGCCTTTACCATCTTTTACAATGCCCTCGAGAAAGTGGCCAAGCAAACCAGTGAAGATGGATATGAAGTTTGGAAAAGGGCGCTGGCCAATGTGGCTCCCTCTGTGGAAGTTCGCAGCCGTCGTATCGGTGGTGCAACCTTTCAGATCCCCTCTGAGGTTCGTCCCGATCGTAAGACCTCACTTAGCATTAAATGGCTTATTCGTTATAGTCGTGAGCGTAATGGTCGCAGTATGGCCGATAAATTCGCCAACGAGATCGTAGCCGCCAGCAAAAGCGAAGGTGCTGCTTTCAAAAAGAAAGAAGACACTCATCGTATGGCCGAAGCCAATAAAGCGTTCGCTCACTTTAGAATATAAATGTATTATCTGCTTATGAACGATCCCGAACTTGCCAAAGTGCCGGGATTTTTTTTATCCCATGCCTGAGGCAATTTGGTCAGGCCTTGCCATGCAAATTGATACGCTAATGGTTAAACGTCCTCGTCACGAAAAGAGAGCGTTAGTTCCTTAAGCCGGGTATTGACCTTTCGGTACTGTACCCCGGCGGTTTCGAGCATACGTCGTGAGGCCAGGGCCGCATCTTGACCCTGGTATTTGTCGGAGAGATAGATCACTTCTTTAATGCCTGCCTGAATGATCGCCTTTGCGCATTCATTGCAGGGAAAAAGGGCGGTATAGACCTTGCAACCCTGCAGATCCATGCCAATATTGTTGAGAATGGCGTTAAGCTCAGCATGACATACATACGGATACTTGGTCTCTAGAAAAGCGCCTTGTTTATCCCAGGGGAATTCATCATCGTTACAACCGGCCGGCAGTCCGTTATAGCCGGCACCCACGATCTTAAGTTGCTGGTTTACGATACAGGCACCCACCTGAGTGCCGGGGTCTTTGCTGCGATGACCCGACAACAAGGCCACGCCCATAAAATATTCGTCCCAGCTAATGTAGTCTTGTCTTTTTTTAGTGGCCAATTTTTTGCTGTAGGTTTTTGTCGATCGCGTCTAAAAATTCTTCGGTATACAAGTAATGCTCTCCGTGCTTGACTTTGTTGCCATGAATACAAACGGCCAGATCCTTTGTCATTTTGCCGGACTCCACCGTCTCGATACAAACTTTTTCTAGGGTCTCGCAAAAATCGATGAGCGGTTGGTTGTTGTCAAGCTTTCCTCGAAAGGCCAAGCCCCTGGTCCAGGCAAAGATGCTGGCAATGGGGTTGGTGCTAGTGGGCTTTCCGGCCTGGTGATCTCGATAATGGCGGGTTACCGTTCCATGGGCGGCTTCTGCCTCCATGGTTTTTCCATCGGGAGTAATCAGCACAGAGGTCATGAGTCCAAGTGATCCAAAACCTTGGGCCACTGTATCACTTTGTACATCGCCATCATAGTTTTTACAAGCCCATACAA
>JBJTWT010000077.1:0-11410 GCA_046081865.1 Sphingomonadales bacterium | reverse complement strand
GAAAAAAAGCCGATTCGAGGTCTTGATTCTTTAGTGCTGCAAACCAAAAAAGAAGTATGGGCCCAGACAGATTGCTTGTCTTGTGCCAACTGTTGTAAGACCATGACCCCTACCTATACGCCCGCCGATTTACGCAGGATCGCCCAACATTTTGGGATGACGGTCGAGGAGGTAAAAAAGAAGTGGCTCAAGCAAGAGAGGGGAGGAGATCGCGATTGGATCAACCGCTCTACCCCTTGTCAATTTTTAAATGCGCACACCAATAAGTGCAGTATCTATGCAATCAGACCACTAGACTGTACCGGTTTTCCGCATCTGGGAAAACGGTTTCGTGACTTTGTGCACATCCATAAGCAAAACCTGGATAGCTGCCCCGCTACTTTTTCATTGGTAGAGAAGCTTACGAAGCAACTGGCCGATCGGGCCTAACGCTAAGCGGCTCTTATCATTTATGAGCTGATGTCTTCGATCAGTTCTAGCAGGGGAGGTTCTCCCTTTTTCCAAGTGATCGCGACCGCATCGTATTGAATCCATTTTCGTTGGCTCCTCTCCAACAATAGCGAGGCAACCCTTCTCATTACGTTTATTTTCTTTACACTGACTTGCTGCTCCGGCATTCCCCATCGGTCGCTGCTACGGGTCTTTACTTCTATTAGATGAAGGTAATCTCCCTTGGTGGCTACAATATCAATTTCAGTTTTTCCCCATCTGAAGTTTCGCTCTATGATCGAATATCCTTTTTGTTGAAGCCAGCTGGCCGCCAGTTGCTCGCCCGCAAGTCCCAGTGCAAGATGGGGTTTCATGCTGTATCTTTATCTAAGTATAAACTTATTAGAGGATGGATGCAATATTTCCCTTGCGGGGTGTCATAAAACAGTATGAATGGGGGGGGCGTCAATTTATTGCCGACCTCTTACAAGAAGGCAACCCGGCACAGCAGCCTTTTGCTGAATATTGGATGGGGGTTCATCCTCAGGGAATGGCGCTGGTGGGAACGGCTTCGGGAACCTGGTTGCCACTCGATCAGCTAGCCGGAGAGCTTTCTTTTTTATTGAAGGTGCTCGATGTAAGTAGTATGCTTTCCATTCAAGTGCATCCAACAAAGCGGGCTGCCGCCATTGAGTTTGAAAGAGAGAATCAATTGGGCATTCCAACGAATGCATCCCATCGAAATTATAAGGATGCCAACCATAAACCCGAGTTGATGGTTGCCCTCAGCCCATTTTGGCTCTTACATGGCTTTCAGGAGTCCAACAAGTTAAAAGGAACACTAATGGGCATAGCTGCCTTACGATTTTTATTGCCGGTATTTGAACAGGGTGGTTACGAAGCGCTTTACAAGATGGTGATGGAGATGCCGCAGCAAGAGGTCGATTATAGGTTGCTCGAGCACATTGACACCCTTGTTCCGCTTTATCAACAACAAAAACTTGATAAGGGTCATCCCGATTTTTGGGCCGCTCGTGCCGCCCTTGAATTTTCGCAGGGGGGGGCCATTGACCGTGGAATCTTCTCCATTTATTTGTTCAATTTGGTAAAGCTTGAGCCAGGCGAGGCCATCTTTCAAGACGCCGGTGTGCCTCATGCCTACTTAGAGGGGCAAAACGTTGAAATTATGGCCAACTCTGATAATGTGCTCAGAGGCGGGCTAACCAGCAAGTATATCGATGTGCCAGAGTTGATCAAACATGTTCGCTTTGAGCCGATTGTTCCCCGTGTGTTGCATCCTGCACCTCCGGATGGCTCATTTGAAACCCCTGTAGATGATTTTAGCTTAGGGCAGTTGCCTCTTTCAGCAGGGGCCCTGCAAACCATTTGTGCCGATAGCCCTATGATATTGCTTTGTGTACAAGGCTCCGTAGAGGCTGAGGCAGGCGGACGAACCCTCTTAATTAAACAAGGACAACCAGCCGCTCTCCTTATGCCTGGTCATACAGTAGTCATAAGGGCTCACACGGATGCCATGTTGTTTACGGCCACAAAAGGTTTCCACAGCCGTTGATAATTCGGTCAGTGAATTGAGGTAATTCAGTTAATTTTGTAGACCTTCTTTTTTAAATTATGACCATGAACACTGCATTAAAATATAGCTTCTTTACGCTGATGTTGGTAGCGCTCACAACGGCTTGTAAATTCTTTTTTGGCCCTGAGATCGCCTTATCGGGCTTCTCTCCTGTGATTGCCATTGCGCTTTTCTCCGGCTATGTTTTCAGTAAAAAAGAGGGATTATTTACGCTTCCATTGCTCTCTTTATTGCTAAGCGATTTGTTTATTCAAGGGTTGTACCAACAAGGACTATTTGAGTATCCTGGAATTTATGGTGGCCAATGGAAGAACTATCTCTTGTTGTTAAGCGCCACTCTGTTGGGCGCTTTACTAGGAGGGAGAAACTACCGTTCTTTGTCAATGGGAGCTATGGCGGCTCCAACTATGTTTTTTGTACTATCTAATTTTATGGTTTGGCTCTCTGCTTCTGAGACCATCTATGCTAAAAACCTCGGGGGATTGATGACGTGCTATACGGCAGGTCTTCCTTTTTACCGTAACTCGCTGGTAGGTACTTTTGTTTTCTTGCCCGTTATATTGGTCCTGTTCAATTATCTGGAAAGCAAAAAGACAGCCATGGTATTGGCCCGTTAAGCCAATCCCTCTTCGTAACCCGCATCGATCTTTAATTTTTTTCCACTAGCCGCGCTGGTGGCTAGTTCGTCACAACGATTATTGTATGCATTGTCTGCATGCCCTTTTACCCAGTGAAAGTGAAGTTGGTGTTGTTGGCTTAGCCCATAGAAGGTACGCCACAGATCGGCATTCTTTTTTCCACCCCTAAAGTTGGTCGCTATCCATTTTTTTAGCCATCCCTCTTTGACCGCTTTTACCACGTATTGGCTATCGGAGTAGATCTCTATGTGCAGATTGTCTTTTTTTAGCGCTTTCAGTGCTGCGATCACGGCCATCAACTCCATTCGATTATTGGTGGTACGTCGATATCCTTGCGACAGTTCGAGTTGATGCTCTCCACTCATTAGAATAGCACCATAGCCGCCCGGGCCGGGGTTTCCTTTGGCAGCGCCGTCGGTATAAATAGTGATAGGTTTTGCCATAGTCTAGTTGACTATACTTGAAAGACACCTGTTTTAAGCGTGTCGATATCCGGATTGTGATTGGCGGCTTCAATACCCTGTGCCACCAGTCTACGAGTGAGCGCCGGATCGATGATCTCGTCTACCCACAGTCTTGCAGCGGCATAGTAGGGAGAGGTTTGTTTTTCGTAGCGGCTTTTGATCTCGTTCAAAAGGTTTTCTTCTGTTTGCGGGTCAATGGTCTTGCCTTGTGCTTTCCAAGAAGCCACCTCAATTTGCACAAGCGTTTTAGCAGCGGCCTCTCCGCCCATCACGGCGATCTTAGCCGTAGGCCATGCATAGATAAAGCGGGGATCATAGGCTTTACCGCACATGGCATAATTGCCGGCGCCAAAAGAATTACCCATAATGATGGTGATCTTAGGCACCACGGAGTTAGCTACGGCATTGACCAGTTTGGCACCGTCCTTGATAATGCCGGCCTGTTCGCTACGGCTGCCAACCATAAAGCCGGTAACATCTTGCAAGAAAAGCAGGGGTATCTTCTTTTGGTTGCAATTCAAGATAAAACGAGCGGCTTTATCGGCGCTGTCATTATAGATAACCCCTCCCATTTGCATTTCTCCTTTGCCACTTTTGACGATCTTACGTTGATTGGCTACAATGCCAACGGCCCAACCCTCTATACGGGCATAGCCGCATACGATAGTTTTACCATAGCCAGATTTAAAGGGGGTAAAGCTTTGCGCATCTACGATGCAATCGATGATCTCTTGCACATCGTATGGTTTTCCATCTTTTGGAAAGATGCCATAAATATCTGATGCAGATCGGGCAGGGGCCACGGGTTTTATTTTGTCAAAACCGGCTTGCTGGGGGGCACCCAGCATTGACAGGGTCTTTTTGATATGATCTAAGCAGGCCTCTTCGGTTGCAAATGTGTAATCGGCCGTACCACTGATCTGCGCGTGCATACGAGCGCCGCCCAAACTTTCGTTATCTATATCTTCTCCAATGGCAGCCTTTACCAGATACGATCCCGCTAAAAAGACCGATCCGTTCTCTTCTACCATCAGGGTCTCATCGCTCATGATAGGCAGATATGCGCCTCCTGCTACACAGGCACCCATTACAGCGGCAATCTGGGTAATGCCCATGCCGCTCATCTTTGCATTGTTGCGAAAGATCCTTCCAAAGTGTTCCTTGTCGGGAAAGATCTGGTCTTGTAAAGGCAAATAAACACCGGCGCTATCAACCAGATAAATGATCGGCAAGTGATTGTCCATGGCGATCTCTTGCAGTCGTAAATTCTTTTTACCGGTAATAGGAAACCAAGACCCGGCCTTTACCGTTTGATCGTTGGCTACAATAATGGCTTGTCTCCCGCTTATAGTACCGATGCCTGCCACTGTTCCGGCCGCGGGGCATCCTCCTTGTTCTTCGTAAAGTTCGTATCCTGCAAAAAGTCCCAGTTCGGTAAATGGACTGTCTTTGTCTATCAGGTATTCAATACGCTCACGCGCCGTCTTTTTGTTTTTTGCTTTTTGCTTTTCAATGGCCTTTTTTCCTCCCCCCAAACGAATCTGCGCTGCGCGTTGCTCTAGCTGACTTAGCAGACTTCGTAGGTGATCTTCGTTTTGGTTAAAGGTCAGGTCCATGTTATTGGTATTTGGTCTCGATCTCTTTCAGCACGGTTAATAGTCTATCATTGATGGGAACCTCGGTTCCTTCAAATCCTCTGTAGAAATCGGGGTTACGAGCACGAATCTGGTTAAAGTAAGCTTGCTGCTCTTGAAGATCTTTACGAATGGCCTCTTTTACCTTTTGGGCCAGGTCTTTAAGACCGGTCTTGTAGCATGCTTCGAGATAAATAAGTCCGGTTTGATTATGGCTGTTATAGCGGCTCACCATCGCATAGGGCAGGTTCGATGCCGGGATCCCTGTTTCGGCCTTTTCGAGTAAGAACTTTGCCTCTGTTATTTTACCAGCATCAGCCAGATTGCCCGCAGCCTCTGCAAAGATCTCACGAATATTGAGCAGGTGTCTGCGATTTTCCTCATCAAAGTACATGTTCTTTTTGTCGGCTCCACCAAAGAGATATTTCTCATTCAAGTTCTTGAAGATCGCTGTCAGGTTATTGTCGCGAATAGGGGTGCCTCCCAGTCCGTTGGCTCGCATGGACTGATCGGTGACCCATTTCATATTAGAAAATTGTGGTGCCACCGGTACCAGACGATAGGCCAGACCCTCTTTGCGCAAGAAGGGACCAAAGCCCAACTCTCCAAAAGGCGAGGTAAAGTAAATGGGGCGCTTCCATTTGTTTGCGGCAATAATGTTTAAGATCATCAGATCGTTTTTAAGAAGCGCTCTCTTAGGTAACTCAAAGGCAAATTCAGTAAACACACTGTCTTCTGCATTGACGGTTCCATTTTGCAGCACCGTCGCTTTATCTACAGGTACTACCACCCGGCTTACCGGTATCATATTGAGCGGCTCTCCACGGCTGTTGTCCATGCGCGCAGGGTCGTCACTGCCCACATAGTTTTTCATCACATCATAGAGGTCATAGAACGCTTCTTGATCTATTCCGGCCACAGGGTTGTAGAGAACATAATTGCGGGTATTACCCTGAACTTTATCGCTACTCCAGATAAGATCGATCGAGTCGGCATCATTGATCTTATAGCGAAGCTGATTGATGTACCAATCGATGCCCAGCAAACTGTTGTTGACCACTCTTACGTCGGTACGAATGCCCTCTACCTCTTGCGCATACCAAAGGGGATAGGTGTCGTTGTCTCCAAACGAGAATAGTATGGCATTGGGGGCACAGCTTTCCAAATAATTTCTGGCAAGGTCGGGGGCCGTTGTTTTATGACTGCGATCGTGATCGTTCCAGTTTTGATTGGCCATAAGTGCCGGAACAGCCAAACAGCATACGGTAGTAAGTGTTATGAGCAAACTTTGTTGATTTCCGTTGCCGCTGACCTTACCAAGCAACCAACTAAGACCGGCTCCCAATAAAGCGGCCAGCACAGCAGCACCCAGCGCATTGATCATGGCTCCTTGGCCACTGCCCGGAAAGCAGCTCATAAAGGTGACCAGAAATGCCAGCCCTGGCGTGTAAAATAGAAAATCACGGTAGTGGACCTGCGACAGTTTTTTAGAGGCTATCTGTACAAAGGCAATCAGCGATAGCCCTATCCAAAGGGCGAACGCGTAAAAGGACCCTACATAGGCATAGTCTCGCTCACGCGGCTGATTGCCCGGCTGGTTCAAATAGAGCACCACCGCAATACCGGTAAAGAAAAACAGTAAGAAGCTAACTATCCAGTCTTTTCTGTTTTGTAAGTATTGATAAACACAACCGATAATACCCAATATAAAGGGTAGTAAGAAGAAATAGTTCGTGGCTCCGTTTTGGCGGATGCTGCTGGGAAGTTTGGATTGATCGCACAGTCGGGCATTGTCGAGAATACCAATACCGGTTACCCAGTTACCATCCCTTTTATTTCCCAAGCCCTGCAGATCGTTTTGCTTACCGGCGAAATTCCACATAAAGTATCGCCAATACATCAAACTCATTTGATAGCTAAAGAACCAATTGATATTATCTCCGTAGCTGGGGGGCTCGTAAGAGCCGCTTTCACGATCTTGTCCCAGTCCCAACCACTCGGCATAAAACTGTGCATGGTATTGATCGTCGCTCGAATCCCAAATACGGGGAAAGAGTTGTTTGACTTCGCTACTAAAATTATATTCCTTGGTTCTTCCAATGGGAATGTAGCGATCGGATCCCTTTACGTATTTCATCTCACTTTCAATAAAGGGTTCGCCCGGCACCAAGTCTTTAGAGGGATCGGCAGCAAAATGAGGGCCGTAGACTAGCGGAGCACTTCCGTATTGCTCACGGCTTATATAGTAGACCAGGTTGATGGGGTTGTCTACATTGTTCATGTCGATACCGGGGTTGGCATTCGATCTAATAAGGGCGGTAAAGTATAGGCAGTACCCCAACATCATAAAGGCATAGCACCAAAGAGAGAGCTTTAGCATACGAAGGGCAACGGGTTTTATAAAATAACCCATGGCTCCGGCAGCCGCGGCCAGGAGTAGCAGACCCACGAATTTTATGCCATCTCCGGGCACGATCACAAAGGGGGTGAGTAGTAAAAACAGAAACGCTACGGACCATCCGGTCAGTACGGCTGGTTTGATGTCACGCTCTTTGAAACGAAGCGCTATCGCTACCAACGCTGTCAGCGCCAAAAAGTAAAAGGCAAATCCGGAAAAGAAAGGAAGACCCAGGGTATTGACAAAGAAAATATCAAACTGGCCGGCCGCCTTCATGGAGTATTGAATAATTCCCACCTGTACCAGTCCTGTAATGGCACAACCAATCAAAAATGCATAAATGGCTCCTTTGGTGGTGGCTTCGTAGCGACGATAATAGTAAATAAGAACAATAGCGGGAATAGTGAGAAGGTTCAGCAAGTGTACCCCAATGGAGAGTCCCATCATAAAAAATAAGAATACGATCCATCGGTCAGATTGCAAACGAAGTAGCGGGTCCGATCCGGCACGTTCATCGGCCTGCTCCCACTTGAGCATGGCCCAAAAAACCAAAGCTGTAAAAAAGGATGACAAGGCATAGACCTCTCCCTCTACCGCACTAAACCAAAAGGAATCAGAGAAAGTGTAAGCTAAAGCACCTACGGCACCGGCGGCAATGGTGGTGATGGTTTGATTCGTGGTCAGTTCTTGACCCGCACCAACAAATAGTTTTCTTCCAAAGTGTGTGATGCTCCAAAACAGAAACAAGATGGTTGCAGCACTGGCCAGCGCACTCATAAAGTTGACGGCGTTACCTGCGGTGAGAGGGTTGTCTCCAAACAGCACAATAAAAAATCTACCGAGCAACACAAACATAGGAGCGCCGGGCGGGTGCGGTAATTGAAGCCCTTTGGCACTGGCAATAAATTCTCCGGTATCCCAGAGACTTCCTCTGGCCTCTCTTGTTAAAACGTAGGTAACAAGTGCGATCAAAAAGATCAACCAGCCGCTCAAGTTGTTTGCTTTGCGAAATGTCATGTTTCGGGTGTTTTTGCTAGAGGCAAAAATAGGGGATAGCCGGGTAAGTTTTCGTTAATTCGGTCGGGGGGAGAACTAGTAAGAACTACTGAAAATAAACACGTACTGTCTGATAGGCCAGTTGGCCTTGTCGACTTCTCTCGGAATAGCCCTTAAGTCCAAAAAGGCCAGCCGCATTGCCTTTGTTGATGGCAATTTCCAAGTAACCGGCGCTGTTAAAGAGGGCCAGTTTTTCTCCCTCACCCACGTCAGCATAACTCTCGCTAAGTTGGTCGATGGTCTCATCGCCCCTAAAAACAATCTTAAATCCACGCCCCTTTCTGTTCTCTTCGAATTGTGCTCGCGTAATATTGACGATCACATTTTCGAATCCATCAATAAAAATAATTTGCCCTTCGATGTACTGTTGCTCGATAGTGGGACGCAGGTGTTTTTTCTCTGCAAAGCCAATATCGGGTTTGCCAATGGAAAGAATGGGTTCTCCCTTGCTCAGTCGATCGATCACCTGCCCCATCATATCGGTTACATGAAGAGTGGTACGTGGCATACCCTCGTTGAGCGGTACCCCCATTACCACCGAGGGGGTCTCTTCGAGTATCATCGTAAGCAGCCCGTTATCGGCACAGATAAAATATTGTTCTTGGTGAAAGGCCAGCAGTAGTTGATGAGGTTTGGTACCAAACAGATCGACCATGATCAGATGAAACGTATGAGCCGGAAAGTGCCGAATGGCGCTTCTGCACACATAGGCCGCCTGTGTGTAGTTGAAGGGAGGTATGTTGTGCGAGATATCTATCAATTGAAAATCGCTATTTCGTTGCAGCAATTGCGCTTTGATGGCCCCTACCAAATAGTCGGGACTTCCGATGTCTGAAGTAAGGGTTATAAGGGCCATATCTATTGGATCAGCTTTCCTTTCTTAAAGAAAAATCGGTGCACCAGTTTATCGGTAAGGTTCGGAAACAGTTTATTCATCCACACCGTTCTGATTCCGGTAAGCGTAAGCACCAGTGTTCGCTTTCTCTCAGCGATGGCAGCTAAAATATGCTCGGCACATTGGCTGGCAGGCATCATCTTGCTTTCGTTCATGGAGGTTTCTCCATGGGCCTCGGCTTTTTCGTTGAGGGCCGCTTGCCGAATGTTAGAGGTAGTAAATCCAGGGCAGACCCACATAACATGCACCCCCTGATGCAGCAGCTCGGTACGGAGTGATTCGAGCCAGCCCTGCAAGGCAAATTTACTAGCCGAGTAGCCGGTTCTGCCGGGTAGGCCACGGTAACCAGCGATCGATGAAACTCCTACGATGGTCCCCTTTTGTTTTATAATTGAGGCCAACGCATATTTGGTACAATAGAGGGCTCCATAAAAATTGACGTCCATCAGCTTTTTTATGACAGCTATTTCCGCATCCGCAAAAAGGGCTCTCATGGAGATGCCGGCATTATTGATCAATATATCGATGTCGCCAAAGGTTTGCAGGGTACTCTCAATAAAATGACGACAGTCATTTTCGTTGCTCACATCGGCAATTACCGTAAATAACGGGGCTCCTGCGTTCTCGGTTTGCAGCTGGTAAAGTTTATCTTGATGACGGGCACAAGTGGCCACCTTGGCACCTTGCTGCAGCAGTGCCTGCACCAGTGCTTTGCCAATGCCGTCAGTGCCGCCAGTAATGGCCACCACTTTATTTTTGAAGGTTTGCGCCATAGCCTCCGTTTTTACAAACCTACTCTAAAAAAGAAGAAGATGGGTTGATAAGTCCATCTAAAAAGTTTTGGTACAAAGGGATACGGGGCTTATTTTTGCACTCCCAAAAACGAGGTTGATCTCGTAGCTCAGTTGGTAGAGCACAACACTTTTAATGTTGGGGCCCTGGGTTCGAGTCCCAGCGGGATCACCAAAAGCCGTCTTACGAGACGGCTTTTCTCTTTAATGCCAGTGGCAATGGAGGAAAGGTCTTGTGTGTGTGAATAGCGCTCTTTGGCGGTAATACCAGTTGCTTTATGCTTGGGAAGCGAGGGCCGAGCTCATTTGCTGCATCACTTGTTTGGCTGTCATGTCTTGGGCCAGGCATAGCATATTTAAAAATGCTTTTTCTCCGGAGATGCCATGCCCGATTATCACCGGCTTTGAAACACCCAGTACGGGAGTGCCTCCGTAATTCTCAAAATTGAATCGATCCAAATAAGGATTATCTAACTGCTGATCGCGGGCAATGTCATAGAGCGATTCGGCCATTTTTAAAATGATGTTACCCGTAAATCCATCGCATACCATTACATCGGCCTTACCGGTCAGCACATCTCTACCCTCAACATTGCCCACAAAGCGGATCTGTTTATTTTCTTTAAGCAATGGGTACGTGGCCTGTGCCAGCGCATTACCCTTGGTCTCTTCTTCGCCCACATTGATCAGCCCTACCGTGGGATCTTCGATGCCTAGCATCACCTTGGCATACACCGAGCCCATGATGGCAAATTGATTGAGCAACTCGGGTTTGCAGTCGGCGTTGAGCCCCACATCAAGAAGCAGGGAGGTGCCTCCACCCAATTTTGGAATAATGGTAGAGATAGTAGGGCGCAGCACCCCTTCTAATGCTTTGATGCTAAAATGAGTTCCCACCAGCATAGCGCCCGTATTGCCCGCACTCATAAAGGAGTCGATCTTTCCTTGCGATAGCCAGCCAAAACCGATGGCAATCGACGAGTTTGGCTTTTCTTTAAGTGCTTTGGTAGGATGTTCGTGCATGCCGATCTGTTCCGGGGCTTGTACGACCGTAATATGATCAAGAGAAACCTGCTCTTGTTGCAGCAGCGGCAACAGGAGAGCTTCGTCGCCAAATAAGCAGAGTGGGGTTTGAGGAAAGCGTTGTTGAAATGCCTTAACGCCTTTAACGGGCTGAGCAGGGGCAAAGTCCCCGCCCATCATGTCGATACCGATAACCATGTATTACTTAGCCTTCAGGGGTGCTTTTTCAGCCACCAGCTTTCCTTTGTAATAAAGCTTACCCTCGCTTACGTGGGCACGATGACGCAAATGCGTTTCTCCGGTTGTGCCATCGTTGCTGATGGTAGCGGCAGTTGCTTTATAGTGAGTGCGGCGTTTGGCACTTCTTTGCTGGCTGTGTCGGCGTTTAGGATTTGGCATAGTTCAACTTTTGCTTGTCTAAAATATTATGAAAGGTCTTTGAATTTATCGAGTCCTTTCCAGATCGGATTGTCTTTCTTTTCAGGAGA
>JBJTWT010000076.1:0-6147 GCA_046081865.1 Sphingomonadales bacterium | reverse complement strand
TACTGCGCGAACAGCTTTTACAATTTTCTGCCTTGCTCGAACTGGAGCTCGATTTTTCGCAAGAGGATGTAGAGTTTGCCGATCGGGATAAACTAACTAAGTTACTCGAACAATTAGAGCGATCGACCGCTACGTTGTTACGTTCGTTTCAATTAGGCAATGCCATTCGTAACGGAGTATCGGTCGCTATCATTGGCAAGCCCAATGCCGGTAAGTCAACCTTGCTCAACAGTTTGCTCAATGAGAATCGTGCACTGGTCAGCGATATTCCGGGAACTACCCGCGATACGATCGAAGAGGTACTCAATATTGAAGGTATTTTGTTTCGGCTTATCGATACTGCCGGGTTGCGTGAGCACACTACCGACAAGATAGAATCGGCCGGAATGGAGCGTAGTCTCGAAAAAATGAGATCGGCCGATCTGGTGCTTTATGTATTCGATGTTACCGCTCCCCTGCACGAAGTGATAGACTGGCAACAACAGGCTATCACCCAAGGATTGAACGTTCTTTTGGTAGCCAATAAAAGCGATCTGCTACCATCTTCCGTTTCATTGGTACAGCATCCCGGTTTAGAGAAAGCCGTACTGATCGCAGCCAAAACAAGGGAGCGCCTGCATCAACTTACCGAAGCCATGGTATCAAAAGTGCTGACCGGACGTCTCGATACCGAGCATACCATTGTGACCAACGCCCGACATTTTCACGCACTGCAAGAAGTACATAGGGCTCTGCTGGATGCTCAGCGAGGATTGGCTCAGTCACTTTCGGGCGACTTGCTGGCGCTCGAGGTGCGTCGTTGTCTTCATTACTTGGGCGAGATTACCGGCGAGATCACCAACGAAGATCAACTCGACTTTATCTTTAGTAAGTTTTGTATCGGAAAGTAGTTTGATGCCTAAAAAATAATCAATTCGTGTCGTTGTGTCTGTTTCAGCATTTATAGAAACGCCTATTGAGTACCTAAAAGGGGTAGGCCCTCTTCGTGCCGAGCTATTAAAGAAAGAGCTGGACATTTTTACATTTGGCGATCTGTTGGAATATTATCCGTATCGGCACATCGATCGCACTCGTGTAAACGCGATCGACTCATTGCAGCCCGATATGGATTTTGTACAATTGGCCGGTATCGTAGTGAGTAGTGAAGTAGTGGGTCAAAGGGCCGGCAAGCGATTACTCGTTACCTTTAAGGATCGCACCGGAGTTATCGAGTTGGCCTGGTTTCAAGGAATCAATTGGGTTCAAAAATTGATTCAGCCGGGGCAGTCTTATCTGGTCTATGGTCGTCTTGGTTTTTTTAATGGAAGACCGCAGTTGGTGCACCCCGAGATAGAGAAGATAGAACCGCAACAACCACTCGAGAAGAAATTCTTAGAGCCGGTTTATTCCACTACCGAAAAATTAAAATCGAAGGGGCTTGGCGGCAGGGCCATTGGGCGATTGACACAGACCTTGTTGGGTCAGCTAAAGGATACCGACCTGCAGGAGCCATTGCCCCTCGAGGAGCTTTCACCTTTGTCGTTGATGGGGCGCTGTTTGGCCCTTCGACAGATCCATTTTCCGCAAAGCCAACAGGCCTACGAGCAGGCCTTGCTGCGATTAAAGTTCGAAGAGCTTTTTATCGCACAATTGCGCGTACAGTTAGTGCGATGGCAGCGACATCGCTTTTCCGAAGGGGTCATCTTCGAAAAAGTAGGAGATCGTTTCAATGAGTTGTACAAAGATCATCTTCCATTTCAGTTGACCGGAGCCCAAAAAAGGGTCATCAAAGAGATCAGAGCCGATACGGCCAAAGGAAAGCAGATGAACCGATTGTTGCAAGGGGATGTCGGTAGCGGCAAGACGATCGTTGCCGTGCTAACGATGCTGCTGGCCATCGATAACGGGTATCAAACTTGTTTGATGGCGCCTACCGAGATCTTATGCCAGCAGCATTATGCTTCTGTAAAAGCGTTGTTGGAGAAGATAGGATTATCGGTAGGTCTGCTGACAGGATCGACAAAGACCAAAGAGCGAAAGCAGCTGCTCGCTCAATTGGCCGATGGTACGCTCTCGCTGGTCATTGGAACGCATCCCTGATCGAAGAAGCGGTGGCTTTTAAAAAACTGGGTCTGGTCATCATCGATGAACAGCACCGCTTTGGGGTGGCGCAACGAGCACAGCTTTGGAAAAAGTCGAAGATCCCCCCCCATATGCTGGTTATGACAGCCACCCCCATTCCTCGTACCCTTGCAATGACCGCTTATGGCGATCTCGATTATAGCATTATCGACGAGTTGCCTCCCGGTAGAAAGCCGATCAAGACGGTACATCGTTTCGAAAAGGATAGGGCCAAGGTGATGGACTTTATCAAATCCGAAATAGGATTGGGCCGGCAGATCTATGTCATATATCCTTTGATCGAAGAGAGTGCCAAGCTTGATTATGAGAACCTGATGAAGGGATACGAAGAAGTGAAAGCATTTTTTCCGGAGCCTCGCTACTGGATCAGTATGGTACATGGTCGACAACCTGCCGAACAAAAAGAGGTCAACATGAAACGTTTTGTAGAGGGAGATACGCAGATCATGGTGGCCACCACGGTCATTGAAGTGGGAGTGAATGTGCCCAATGCTTCGGTCATGGTCATTGAGAGCGCAGAAAAATTTGGACTCTCTCAATTACATCAGCTACGAGGAAGAGTAGGCCGGGGCGCCGAAAAAAGTTATTGTATTTTGATGACGGGACCCAAATTAGGGGTCGATGCGCGCGAACGAATGCGGATTATGACGCACACCGGTAATGGTTTTGAGATTGCCGAAAAAGATCTTATGCTACGTGGCCCCGGAGAGATCGAGGGAACCCGACAAAGCGGAGCCCTTGCCTTTAAGCTGGCCTCGCTTGTTGCCGATCGCTCATTACTCGAGGTTGCCCGCGAAAAAGCAGCTCAACTATTGGAGTCGGACCCCGGTTTGGAGCTACCCCGTTACGCACCTTTGAGGGATTTTATGAAAATCCGCAAAGGCACCCTCGCATGGAGCAAAATATCCTGATAACAATTGCGTTATATATTAAACCCGATTGTCAGCTACCTGTCAAATCGAGGGCTTCCCATCGAGTCTTAACAGTTTTTTCGAACCCCCCGAAAAGGAATTTTGTTACCTTAATTGAAATCTGCCGGTTGAAAAAACTTGTCATTTTACTTGTAGCGCTCAGTACCACTATGCTGCTTTCAGCACAGATGGCTATTGAGTTCGTTCAAAACAAGGGCCAGTGGGATCAGCAGGTCAAGTTTCGGGGGCAGGTAAGCAATGGGTACTTCTTTATTCGAGAAAAGGGTTTTACCATTTTACAACAGCATCCCGAAGACCTGGCAAAAATGCAAAAGGTAAAGCAAGGCGATACCTCGGGCTTCTTTATTCGGGCGCACGCTTGGAACGTAAATTTTGCCAACACCAAAAAACAACCATTAACAACCACTCTTACGTTGGTGGGAGAAAGTGCTTTGCCCACGTACGAAAATTATTTTTTAGGAAATGACCCATCGCGTTGGGCAGCTGCTTGTTCGATCTATCAGGTTATTACCGTAAAAGAGATATATCCCAATATCGATCTTCGCTATTACAGCGATCAGGGCAATCTCAAATATGATCTGATCGTAAGACCCGGCGGCGATCCGACTAGCATCGAACTTCGTTATGAGGGCGTCGATGGATTATCGGTAAAGAATAGAGAGTTGATAGTAAGCACCTCTATTGGGTCTTTTCGTGAATCAACCCCTTATACGTATCAGCCCTCTCAGCAAGGTAGAAAAGAAGTAAGTTGTCGCTACAAGCTTTCTGATAACAAGCTCAGTTTCGATGTAGGGGCATACGATCCATCGGCCACCTTGGTGATAGATCCCTCCTTTGTTTTTTGTTCTTTTTCAGGAAGCACTGCCGATAATTGGGGATTTACCGCTACCTATGGTCCCGATGGCAGTATGTATGCCGGTGGAATCGTTTTTAATGAGGGAGGAAGTTTTCCGGCTAGCCCGGGGGCCATTCAATCGAGTTTTAGAGGAGGTACTACCGATATGGGACTAATTAGGTTAAGCCCCGATGGTGTCAATCGTGTCTGGGCTACTTACCTTGGCGGATCGGGCGATGAACAGCCGCATAGTTTGGTAGTAGACGCACAACAAAATCTTTATCTGACAGGACGCAGCAATTCTCCCAATGGTGCCAATGGATTTCCGGTTATTGGTAACGGAACCTTGGCCGGAGACGGCTACGATATTGTAGTCTCTAAGCTTAATGCCACCGGTACCATATTGCTCGGCTCAAGAAAGATCGGGGGCAGTGGTGCCGATGCCGTTAATATCTCTACCAATCGTGCTCTTAGTTCGTTGCAGCGAAATTATGGGGATGATGGCAGGGGAGAAATTATACTCGATGCCTTAGGGAACGTACTGGTTACTTCCCATACGCAATCTACTGCTACAGGCACGGGTCGCTTTCCTACTACTAGCGGTGCTTTTCAAACGAACTTTGGAGGAGGGGCCCAAGATGCCGTTTTGCTAAAATGGTCTGTTGATCTCAGCAATTTGATCTTTGCCAGTTTTCTTGGAGGTACCGGTAACGATGCCGGCTATGTGCTCGCTGTTCATCCCTCTAATGGAAATATTTATATGGCTGGCGGTACCGAGAGTACCAATCTGATCGCTGGTTCTCAAGGCGGCACCGTAGTGGGTCCTTCGTTGGGAGGCACCATCGATGGCTATGTGGCCATCATTAGTCCCGATGGTGCACAACGCATTCGTACTACTTATATCGGAACGACCGGCTTAGATCAGGTATTTGGGGTTCAGTTCGATGCCAACGGCTTTCCTTATGTAATGGGACAAACCACCGGTAACTGGCCTATTTCTCCCAATACAAATGCACCTTTCAATAATGCTGCCGGTAAACAATTTATCGCCAAGCTGCAACCAGATCTGTCTGCCTTTATCTACTCGGCCGCTTTTGGCTCTGGTGCATCGGTGCCCAATATTTCGCCAATCGCATTTTTAGTGGACAGATGCGAAAATGTTTACATGTCGGGTTGGGGAGGCACCGGTTTTGGTTCTGGATTTACGAGTGCGGGAACAGCCGGGCTACCACTTTCTACCGATGCGATCAAATCGAATACCGACGGAAGAGATTTTTATTTTGTCGTTATGCGAAAGGATGCGACGGGTCTTTTGTTTGGAAGCTTCTTCGGAGAGGACAACTCTCAAAATGGTGGCAATGATCATGTCGATGGAGGGACCAGTCGCTTTGATAGCCGAGGAACAATCTATCAGGCTATTTGCGGTAATTGCAAAGTAGGTTCCACCCCAAGACCCAACTTTCCTGTAACGGGGGGCTCTTGGTCTACCTCCAATAATTCTAGCGGAGCCGGATGTAGTCTTACCATGGTAAAGATCTCCATGAATCTTTCGGGAGTACAAAGTGCCATTCGTTCCAGCATCAATAATGTGGCAGGTGATACGCTAGGTTGCGTGCCGCTCACGGTCGCTTTTACCGATACTATTGGCGGAGCACAATCTTACCTGTGGAATTTTGGGGATGGATCGCCCGAGGAGACTACCAGCACCGCTAGTAACACCCACCAGTATGCGGCCGTTGGTACGTACACCGTGCGACTCATCGCCGTTGATCCTACCACCTGTAATGTTAGAGATACCTCCTATGTTAGGATCAAAGTAAGCAATATCGAAGCTGATCTTGATTTTACCCCCGTCAAATTACCTCCTTGTACCGCCTTCAATTATCGGTTCGATAATTTGTCTACTACCTTGCCGGGGTATCCTTTTAAGCCCAACTCCTTTATATGGAATTTTGGCGATGGAACACCGCCATTAATTGCCGGCCCCGGACCGGTCAATCATGCCTTTGCCGGTCCCGGTACGTATAACGTTCGCCTTTATTTGCGTGATACCACCTACTGTAACGCACCCGATTCGCTGGTTATTCCCGTATCTGTAGCCGAGAATGTAAAAGCAGGTTTCACTACGGCTGCCATCGGATGTATTCCTTATCAACCCGTACTTACAAACACGTCGCTTGCCGCACAGACCTATCTCTGGAATTTCGGCAATGGAAATACATCTACTGCCGGCACCCCTTCTTATACGTATACTCTTCC
>JBJTWT010000075.1:0-8545 GCA_046081865.1 Sphingomonadales bacterium | reverse complement strand
TCCCCATAAAGATTCCCTCCTTCGCTTCAATAGTAATAGCCGCAATGTTGATCTTAAGCTCACCGGAAATCAGATTCGTGATTTGACTGACCATGCCCACATCATCAATTCCCAAAATTTTGATGCCGGTCAAAAAAGAGATCTCTTTATTCTTAGCCCATTTGGTCTTGACTACCCGATGTCCATAGTGAGACAGTAGCTTCGCGGCATTGGGGCAATTGGTACGATGAATGGTAAGCCCCTTTCCCGTTGTTACAAAACCAAAAACGTCATCGCCGGGAATGGGCGTGCAACAGTTGGCCAATGCATAGACGATCTTATCGCTTCGCTCTCCAAAGATGATCAACTCGGTGTCTTTGCGTGGCATCAGGTGATGCGGTGTTATCTCAGGACGTTCGGGCAATGGAGTGGTACGAATTGGTCGGGGAGCTTCGATACGATCGCCTACTACTTTAAATTCTTTGAGGTCTTTGAGATCGATGCCCTTTACGGCTACCTGATAATAAAAGTCAAGCTGATTTCCCTGCTTGTACCATTGCACCAACTCATCGATGTTATGGGTAGAGACAGCAACACCCAACCCCTCGAGTTTTCGTTGCACCACATATTTACCCTCATCGGCCACTTTTCTTTTTTCTTCTCGCAACGCATCCCGAATGCGACCTTTGGCCTTGGAGGTGACCACAAAATGTAACCAATCGTCGGAGGGCTTTTGTTTACCACTGGTAATGATCTCGACCTGATCGCCACTATGAAGCCGATGACTGAGAGGAACGAGTTTATGGTTGACCTTGGCACCGATGGTCTTCGATCCAATGGCGCTATGTACCGAAAAGGCAAAGTCGAGCGCAGTGGAGCCAACGGGCAGCATCTTAACATCTCCCTTGGGTGTGTATACATAGATCTCTTCTGCCAAAAAACTGGTCTTAAAATCGTGCAAGAAATCGATACTATCCGTCTCTTGGTTGGAGATGACCTCGCGGATCTGCTGAAACCATTTGTCAAAGCGGCTCTCATCTTGCGCATCTTCTTTGTACTTCCAGTGGGCGGCCAACCCTTTTTCTGCAATCTCGTTCATTCGATTGGAGCGGATCTGCACCTCCACCCAGCGACCTTGTGCACCCATCACCGTTGTATGCAGCGCCTCGTATCCATTGGCCTTGGGATTACTAAGCCAGTCTCGCAACCTTTCTGGAGAGGGGCTATACTCGTCGGTGATCATGGAATAAACTTTCCAGCAATCCTCTTTTTCTTTGTCTTGGGATGAATCTAAAATGACCCGAATGGCAAAAAGATCGTACACCTCTTCGAAGTCCACTCCCTTTTTTTTCATCTTGTTCCAAATGCTGTGAATGCTTTTAGCCCTTCCATAAAGTTCCGCTTGGAGGCCGGCTTGCTCAATCTTTTCACGAATGGGCTTGATAAACTCATTGATATATTTGGTTCTCTCCTTTCGGGTCTCAGCCAATTTGCGTGCAATCTCTCGATAGGTATCTGGCTCCATATACTTCATGGCCAGGTCTTCTAGTTCGGTCTTGATGGTATAGAGCCCCATACGATGCGCCAGAGGGGCATAGATAAAGATGGTCTCCGAAGCGATCTTGAGTTGCTTTTCGCGCTTCATGCAGTCGAGTGTACGCATGTTGTGCAAGCGGTCGGAAAGCTTGATCAAGATTACCCGGGGATCATCGGTAAGGGTCAGCAAGATCCTTTTAAAGTTTTCAGCTTGCTGCGAAGCGTTCACGTCAATGACGTTTGCGATCTTGGTTAGCCCATCCACAATTCGGGTAATCTCCTCGCCAAAGTCCCTTTTAATGTCATCGAGGGTAATATCGGTGTCTTCGACCGTATCGTGCAGCAAGGCACAGATCGAAGAACGAACCCCCAGCCCGATCTCATCGACACAGATCTTAGCCACCGCGATCGGATGCAAGATGTAGGGCTCACCGCTCTTTCGGCGCATGGTCTTGTGCGCATCGGCCGCCAGCTCGAAGGCTGAGCGCAGCAATTGCTTGTCTCCGGGCTTGATCCGTGACTTTAAAATTTTGAGCAAGGAACGGTACTCACGCAAAATGAGTTTTTTTTCCTCTTCCTGGTTCAGATTGTAAGCGGGTATGTGCGCGACCGTTTCCATGGTCTACGAATTTACAAAAATCCCCCTATGCCACAGCGTTCGGGTATGGAAACGGGCAAGCGAAACGATCTATTTGCTAAACTGATAACGAAGCAGGACCTCATGAGCATTGGGGCCCTGATCGAATACGCTAAGCGGCGTTGAATAAATATCAAACGAGTAGCCGATGGTCATTTTCTTTTGCACCTTGACCCCGGCAGACAACATCCAACTCTGTCTGGCGCGCAGCGAAAGTCCCCACCAAAACAATTCCCGATGCTCAACCCGGGCACCCGCTTGTAATTCGGTGGGTGCATTGGGCAAATAGATCACTAAAAAATTAGGAATGATACGAGTGTTGGCATCGACCTGCCATTGATAAGATCCATGCAAGTAAAAATGTCGATAGAGGCGAGTTTCTTCATTTCGTTGCAAATTGCCCGAGTAGAAATCGAGCTTAGATTGTATCAGTTGACTAACCGAGGCGCCCAGCTGCCATTTGGAAGTGGTATACGCCAGCCCCAATCCGGCATCTCCCTTAAAGCGATTGGCTGCCCCACCCATAACAGGATCGGTACCCAGTGCATCGATCAACATCGCTTTGTCTATGGCAAACTGCTGAAAGCGGGCTTCGAGTCCTACCGATAATTGCGCTCCGTTTTGCAGGGGTATATGATACGCATAAGAGGTTTGGACCCCTCTTCTGCTGGTTGGCCCCGTTACATCACTGTAGAGATAACCCCCCACTCCGATCTTGGCTTTTTGCAAATAAGTAGCACCGTATACCAACGCAGTAACGGGACTACCTGCAATACCGCTCCACATACTGCGGTAAGAGGCTCCCAAAACGGTTTGTTGATGCAACCCGGCCACCGCGGGATTATGCAGATTTCCTTGTAGCTCATAGAGCGAGGAGTTCATCAGCTGCTGGGCTTCGAGTGTGCCCCAGGTAATGGTTAGCAGCAGTATAGATAAAATGCGGTTCATAAAATATTTTTAATCGTTGGTTAGCGCAGAATGGTTACGTTGCCAGTTCTATTCTCTACTTTGTTATTGATAAGTCTAAAGGTGATCACATAGTAGTAGGTGCCATCAGGCAACGGGTTTCCATTATACGTTCCATCCCAGGTATTACGATAATTCTTATCCTCAAAAACCTTTGCGCCATAACGATTGAACACTTGCACCTGCGCATTGGCCAAACAATTTCCATTGGTAATTAACCAGCGATCATTGATGCCATCCCCATTGGGGGTAAAGGCATTCATGGGTTTTACGCAATACGGTATCACCGTCAAGGTCATATCATCGCTCGCCACACATCCTTGCGTAGTGGTAACGCGAAGTGAGTAGATGGTGGTGATCGATGGATTCGCGTTGGGGTTTAATAAGCCCGCATTATCCAAGGCGGTGGAGGGTGTCCACAGATAGGTGCCGGCAGAACCGCTGGCCTGCATGGCATACACATCACCGGCAATAATGGTGGCATCGGGTCCTGCATTGGCAGTGGCCCCCGGAAAAATGGTGATGGTCATGGCTCTCTGGGTAGAGCAAGTTCCCAATCGGGCCAGTAACGTGTAAGTAGTAGTGGTCTGCGGAGTAAAGACGGCGGTGGCAACGGTGGCATTGCTCACTCCCGCAGTGGGTGTCCAGCTAAAGCTGCTGGCATTAGAATTGACCACGGGTGTAAACGAAGCACCCAAGCACATGCTGGTTCCATTGATGGGGTCGAGGGTAAGGGTATTGGTAAAAGTGATGGTCACGCTGCTAGTTGCCGTACAAGTGCTAACCGGATTACGCGTTACCACTGTATAGGTGCCTCCCGCCAATCCGGTAAAGGTGTTGGAAGATTGCCAGTTGGTACCCCCGTTGATGCTGTATTCGTAGGGAGGATTCCCTCCACCCGTTGCGGTAATGACGATGCTTCCCCCCGTGGTACAATTGGCACCGGTCGTGGCGATCGATTGTGTTAACGTATTGGATACGGCCAAATTGATAGTTTGAACGCTCGATCTGCAATTGGCAGCATCGCGAACCACCACAGAATAGGTACCCCCGGCCAAACCGGTAAAGGTGTTGGATGACTGCCAGGTAGTTCCTCCATTGATACTGTATTGAAGCGGAGCCGTACCCCCTTGCGAAGTGATGGTAATGCTTCCGTTGGGGGCACAATTGGGATCTGTCTTAGCCACCGAAATACTAGGCCCGGTCTTCTTTACAAAAACGGTATCGGTAAACACTAGATCGGTGGCGGGGTTATTGCAGTCGCCGTATGTAACCTGCACCACATAGGCCGTACTGTCAGCCGTGGGACATACCGAAGGAAAACTTAGGTTGAGTACACCGGCAGCGGCGGTACTAGTATCGGCGGTATTGACCTGCACCCCGTTTACTAATAGACGAGCCGATTTAAAACGGGAAGCACCTCCACTGGGAATAAAACGATAAGCCTCGTTCATGGCAATGGTACCCCACTGTGTGGCATTTTTTCCGGGGGCGGCAACGGCCTGTGTTCGGGTACCGTCTTGCATACCCAAAATCGCATTTCCTCCATTCCAAGATGTACAAACCGGTTTGTCTTGTATGTACACTTCTACAATACCGGTTCCCTCGTAAAGCACCATCTGATGCGTAGCGCGGGGAACCGTGCAGCTAGATCCAAAATAAGGAATGTCGTTATAGCTTGCTATAAAACGACGTTTGGGGGCCGTGCCTTCCACTCGCCATTCAATTTTTTTGTTAGCCGAAGGATCGCTGGGATCAATATCGTGATAAGGCCCAAAGATCATATTGGCCGTATAGCTGGTGTTGGGGATGGCACCAGATGTGCTGTTAATAACATATCCACTGCCAACCCCCGCCCGACTTAGATCGAAAGTGAGGGCAGAGTTAGATCCCATCAGCACTGAATTAAAACTATTGCTGTAATAGCAAAAGGAGAAAGGCAGGGAAATGGGCTGGCTCCAGGTATCGTCGTTGTAAATAGCGCTTACTACCGTTCCCGTGGGTGTTACGTATGCAAAGGGCTGATAGGCCGGAGTGGTCATCACATAAGTATTGGTCTGTTTAATGTGGGGAACCTGTACCGAGATGGGTGTACAACTACTTCCACAAGGAAGCAGAATTGTGCGGTTAGGGATTGTGAAAGTTGTAGCAGGATTTTGGGCAAAAACCCACATCGCATTCGTCAAAAGCAGTAGTCCAAATAGTTTTTTTCTCATCATCAGCAGTTTGAACAGTGTTGGAATCCACCAAATCTAAGGTTTTTTGACTCTTTTACCCATAAAACAGATGAAAAAAGCTACATTTGCAGCCCTTTACTAGAAAGCCCGGATGTGGTGAAATTGGTAGACACGTCAGACTTAGGATCTGATGCCGCAAGGTGTGGGGGTTCGAGTCCCTCCATCCGGACACAGTAGTTTATTTAAACCGAATTATGGCAACTGTAACCCGCTCCTCCATTGGCCAACTACACGACCGTTTAACCGTAACACTCGACAAAAAGGACTATCTGCTCTCTTTTGAAAGGTCCGTAAAAGACTACGGGCGCAAAGCCAATATTCCCGGGTTCAGAAAAGGAATGGTTCCCACCGGGCTTATCAAAAAGATGGTGGGCCCTTCGCTCTTTACAGACGAGGTACTTAAAACTGTTGACCGCGAATTGATCGGCTGGCTGCAACAAGAAAAGATAGAGATCTTTGCCCAGCCTCTTCCGCTCGAAGCCGACTTTAATCAACTTGATTTTAACAATCCCCTCGACTACACGTTTCATTTCGAGATCGGAGTAAAGCCTTCTATCTCGCTACCCGATCTGGCCAAGACCCCCATTACCCGTTATGTGGTAACCATAACCGACGAAATGATCGATAGCGAAGTGACCCGGTTGCAAAACCGCTATGGTATCATGAAAGACCAAGAAGTGGTAGACAGCGATGACAATGTGATCAACGTGCACTTTACAGAGGCAGATGCCAATGGTCAAACGATCGAAGGCGGCGCCACTAAAGACAACTCACTGTTGGTAAAATATTTTTCGGAAGGTATTCGCTCTCAGTGGATGGGCAAGAAAACGGGCGATGCCATAACGCTGCGTCTGGGAGAAGCCTTCGATGAAAAAGAAAGAGAATGGTTACGCGGAGACCTGGGGTTCGAGAAGACCGATGTGTCGGCCGATGCCAAACATTTCAACATCGCTATCACCAAGATAGGATTGCTGGAGAAAAGAGAGTTGAATGAAGAATTCTTTGAGCAACTCTATCCTTCAAAAGAGGTCAAGACCCTCGATCAGTTTCGCGATAAGATCAAAGAGGAGATACAGGCTCACTGGAATGCGCAGGCCACCAATCAGATCCATGACCAGCTCTATCATCAATTGGTCGATCACACGCCCATTGGTCTGCCCGAACCTTTTTTAAAAAAATGGCTCCAGACACAGGGAGAAAATCCCAAGACAGCCGAGCAGGCCGAAGAGGAATATCCCAAATTTGCTCAGCAACTAAAATGGACCCTTATTTCCGAGAAGATCGTTGCCGACAATGGCATTCAGGTAGACCCACAAGAGATTCGTCAGTTTGCCAAACAACAACTTTTTAGCTACATGGGCGGTGCGGCCATGGCCGAGGAGCAACCCTGGGTCAATGGCTATGCGGAAAAAATGATGAAAGACCGCAAATACGTAGAAGATGCATTTCATCGTATTCAAACCCAAAAGATGTTTGATTGGGCCACTACCCAACTGAATCCCACCGATAAAGCCATTACGGCCGAAGCTTTTTCAGCGATGGTAGAAAGTCATCAACATGACCACCATTAACAAGAACCTGCGATTCTTGTCATAGTTCCGGCTGTCACTCTGTCTTAATTTTGCCGACCCGCCTTTTGGACGGATATTTGCTACTACAGCTTTAAATCGCAATGTCCTTATGAGTACTCAATCGGAATTCGAAAAATTTGCCATCAAAGACAGGGGTATTTCAAGCAACACCCTGCATCAATACGGCAATCACCTCATCACTGCCATGACCCCCAACATTATCGAAGAGCGTTCGCTCAACGTGGCCGTGATGGATGTATATAGCCGTCTGATGATGGATCGTATTATTTTTCTGGGTTATCCCATCAATGACGAGATCGCCAATATTGTAACAGCTCAATTACTCTTTTTGGATTCTGCCGATCGCACCCGCGACATCAACATGTACATCAACAGCCCCGGAGGTAGTGTCTATGCCGGATTGGGGGTTTATGATACCATGCAATATGTGAGCCCCGATATCGCCACCATTTGTATTGGCGTGGCGGCCTCTATGGCTTGTGTATTACTGGGAGCGGGCACCAAAGGTAAACGGGCGGCACTGCGTCACTCCCGCATTATGATGCACCAACCCAGCGGTGCCATCGGAGGACAGGCCAGCGATATAGAGATCACAGTAAAGGAGATCAGAAAACTCAAAAAAGAACTTTACGAAGTGGTGCAGACTCACACCGGAAAATCCATTGAGCAGATCGAACAAGATTTTGATCGTGACAACTGGATGACGGCCGCCGAGGCCAAAGAGTACGGATTGGTCGATGAGGTACTGATCACGAATCCTCGTAAACAAAAGAAAGACTAAAAAAATTATATGAATCGTCATCCTTTTCAACAAGCTCCTTTTACCTATGGCCCTGATCGGCGTATGGAAGAAGAAGAAAAAGAGGAACAACCCAAATCGGACCTGGGGCTGTTCAGTAAAAAACTGGAGCGTTACTTTTTTGAAAAACGCGCGGTGTACCTCTGGGGCGTGGTCGATGACAAATCGGCCAAAGACATAGTGAGCAAACTGCTGCTGCTCGAAGCGGACAAGCCCGGCGAAGAGATCAAATTCTATATCAATAGTCCCGGCGGTGTGGTTACCAGCGGTATGGTAATGTACGACACCATGCAAATGATCAGCAGCCCGGTGAGTACCATCTGTATGGGACTGGCCGCTTCTATGGGAAGCATTTTACTTAGCGGAGGTGCCAAGGGCAAGCGATATATTTTTCCGCATGGCGAGGTCATGATCCACCAACCCTCGTTGGGGGGCTATATTCGCGGTGTGAGCACCGATCTCGAAATACAAGCCGAACAGACCCGTCGGGTCAAAGAGATCGGAGCCGGTATTTTGGCCAAGAATTGCGGTAAGTCCATCGAGCAGATCATGAAAGACTTTGATCGCGATTATTGGATGGTTGCCAAACAAGCCATCGAATACGGAATAGCCGATCAACTACTGACGAAGCTCAACTAATTTCAAGGTCAAAAGGACTTGCCCGACCAGCTCTAAACGGATTAGCATTTTCTAACTAACTAATAATCAAATATTTAAAATATTAACCGTCCCTTTCGGGGCGGTTTTTTTAATTTTGTGGAATGGCTAAGAATACGCTTCACTGCTCTTTTTGTGGTCG
>JBJTWT010000074.1:0-43571 GCA_046081865.1 Sphingomonadales bacterium | reverse complement strand
TACCAACAATGTAAAGATCTATATTGATGGAGATCAAGGAGTTAGTGTTGATAAATTAGTATCATATAACAGGAAGCTGTATCGGCAGTTAGAAGAAGAGGGAATCTTTCCAAACGGAGATTTTTCGCTGGAACTCTCTTCTCCCGGACTGGACGAGCCGCTAAAACTGCACCGCCAGTATCTAAAAAACCTGGGTCGGCCGGTCGAGGTGGTGCTTCTTGACGGTGAAAAGAAAGAGGGAACCCTACAAGTTGTGAATGAAACACAGATCGAGTTGACCGAAACGAAAGGAAAAGGAAAGAAGATGGAGACGCATACCCATGTGATTCCCTTCTCTCAGATAAAAGCGACAAAAATTCAAATTAAATTTTAAAACAGAAACGGATCAAAAATTTGCCTTATGTCCAGTATTAATCTTATTGATGCTTTTCAGGATTTTAAAGACGCAGAAAACATCGATCGTCCTACGATGATGAAAGTGGTAGAGGATGTATTTAAGACCTTGCTTAGAAAGAAATACGGCAGCGACGAGAACTTCGACGTGATCGTTAATGCCGAAAAAGGTGACCTCGAGATTATTCGTCGCCGGATGATCGTAGAGGACGGAGAAGTAGAAGATCCGCTGGCGCAAGTCGGCTATAGCGAAGCGGCCAAGATCGAACCCGACTTTGAGGTGGGCGAAGAGTTGTACGAAGAGATCGATCTGCTTGATTTTGGTCGTCGTGCCATTCTTGCTGCAAAGCAAACGCTGGCCAGCCGTATCAGTGATCTTAAGAAGAATGCACTGGCTAAAAAATATGGGGATCGGGTAGGGGATATTATCAGCGCCGAAGTATACCAGGTTTGGAAAAAAGAGATCTTGCTTTTAGACGAAGAGGGAAATGAACTGATCCTTCCTAAGAGCGAGCAGATACCCCAAGATTATTTTAAGAAAGGAGAAAGTATTCGGGCCGTGATCAGACGGGTCGACATGAAAAATAATAATCCCGTCATCATCTTATCACGCACGGCACCGGAGTTTTTGGCTAAGTTGCTGGAAATTGAAGTCCCTGAGATCTTCGATGGCTTGATCGTTATCAAGAAGATCGTGCGCGATCCGGGAGAGCGGGCAAAGGTGGCAGTAGAATCGTACGACGATCGTATCGATCCGGTGGGCGCCTGCGTGGGTATGAAAGGAAGCCGTATTCATGGTATTGTACGAGAATTAAAGAACGAGAATATCGACGTTATCAATTATACGGCAAACATACAGCTGTTAATTCAGCGTTCACTGACTCCCGCTCGTATTACCAGCATGGAGCTTGATACCGAGGGCAAACATGCCAATGTATATCTGGCTCCCGATCAAGTATCATTGGCCATCGGCCGCCGTGGCGTTAATATCAAGTTGGCTTCTGAGTTAACGGGGTACGAGTTGGATGTTTATCGTGACAACGAAGGAGACGAAGAGGAATTCGATATCGATCTTGAGGAATTCAGCGATGAGATTGACGGATGGGTCATTGATGAGTTGAAACGCGTGGGTTGTGATACGGCTCGCAGTGTACTGAATTTGACGGCCGATGAGTTGGAGCGACGCACCGATCTCGAAAAGGAGACCATTACGGACTTGCGTAAGGTATTGAAAACAGAATTTGAAAAGGAATAAACGATCTCTACAATGGGGATCACTCAAAAGAAATAACTGATTGGAATGGCAGAATTAAAACTTCCCCGATTACTGGCAGCGGCCAAAGAATTCAACATTGGTCAGGATACCCTTATTGACTTTTTGGTCGGTAAGGGATTCCCCAAGGATGACATGAAGCCGACGACCAAGTTAACGGAAGAGATGTATCGCTCGTTGCAACAGGAGTTTCAAAGCGACAAGGTTGCGAAAATGAAAAGCGACCAGCTTGAACTTCCTAAATCGGCACAGGGCGAGGCACGTAAAAAGAAAGAGGACGAAGAGATCACGTTCAAGGCAACGGATAAATCTTCGACTGCCAAAGTAAGTAAAAAGAAAAGTGAGGCAGCAGAGACGGAAGCTCCTGCAGAGACCATAGTAAAGGCCGAGGCGCCAGAATTAGAGGGACCCAAAGTGGTCAGTAAGATCGATCTGGATGCTATTGATTCTTCTACTCGTCCAAAGCGTGGCGCAAAGGCCAAGAAAGAGGAGACCCCTGCGGCAGAAGAGAAGCCATCTAAGACTAAAAAAGGAAAAGCGGTAACAGAAGCTGCACCGGCCCCTGCTGCAGAGACAGCCCCCGCACCTACAGAGGAACCCCCTCCTGTTATTGAGAATATTGAAGTAGAAAAACTTTCTGGTCCAAAGATTTTAGGAAAGATCGATCTGCCTACCGATAGCGAAACTCGCCCGGTACGAGATGAGAAGAAACCTCGTAAGCGGATCCCGATCGCGAAAAAAGATACTACTCACCGCGAGATCTTTATCAACAAAGATCAAGACGGAAGAACAGGCGGCGGCTTTAACCGCGGAAGAGGGGGCGTCAGGCCTCAACCTCGCGGAGCCAAACGCGAAGAGAAACAAATCGACGAAAAAGAGATTCAACGCAAGATTCAAGAGACACAGGCTAAGCTAAGCGGCGGTGCCGGAAAAGGTAAAGGCGTAAAAGCTAAGCTGCGTCGCGAGAAGCGTCAAGAGATGGCCGATGCCATGGGAGAAGCGGTCGAGGATAATAAACTGCAACTGACAGAATTTATTAGTGTGAGTGAGCTGGCCAGTCTGATGGATGTGAGCTTTGCCGATGTGATCAGTAAGTGTATGGGCTTGGGTATTATGGTGTCGATCAATCAGCGACTCGATGCTGAGGTGATCGAGCTGGTGGCCAGTGAATTTGGTTTTATCGTGGAGTTTATTGACATGGAGAAGCAGATGGAGATGGAAACGGATGGCGAAGACGAGGATGATGAAGAAGATCTGAAGCCACGCTCACCGATCGTCACCATTATGGGTCACGTAGACCATGGTAAGACCTCTTTGCTCGATTATATTCGTAGCGCTAACGTAGTTGCGGGCGAGGCCGGAGGTATTACGCAGCACATTGGGGCCTATCGGGTAGCGATTCCCAATGGAAGAGAGATCACGTTCTTGGATACGCCAGGTCACGAAGCCTTTACCGCCATGCGTGCTCGTGGTGCCAAGGTTACCGATATTGCGGTGATTGTGGTCGCTGCCGATGATGCGGTGATGCCGCAAACTCGTGAGGCCATTAGCCACGCGCAAGCAGCGGGAGTGCCGATGATCTTTGCCATCAATAAGATCGATAAAGAGGGTGCCAACAGTCAAAAGATCTATGAGCAATTGTCTCATATGAATCTGTTGGTCGAAGAATGGGGCGGTAAATTTCAAAGTCAGGAATTGTCTGCCAAAAAGGGATTGAACGTTGACAAGCTATTGGAAAAAATATTGCTCGAGGCCGAGATGCTCGATCTAAAGGCGAACCCCGATCGCGAGGCATCGGGTACCATCATCGAAGCCTCTCTCGATAAAGGTCGCGGCTTTGTGGCTAACTTATTGGTTGAGAATGGTACGCTCGAACCCGGAGACCTGGTGGTGAGCGGTCAGTTCTATGGTCGTGTTAAGGCCATGTTCAACGAACGTAATAAGAAAGAAACCAAGGCTGGTCCTTCTGCACCGGCCGTTATATTGGGATTGAACGGCGCGCCCCAGGCCGGAGAAAAATTTAAGGTGTACGAAGACGAGTCGGAGGCAAAAGAAATTGCGAACCGTCGCGCTCAGATCTTACGCGAGCAGGGTATTCGTACCAAGAAGCATATTACCCTCGATGAGATCGGACGTCGTCTGGCGCTCGGAAGCTTCAAGGAACTGAATGTGATCATTAAGGGAGACGTGGACGGATCGGTAGAGGCCTTGAGTGACTCCTTGCAGAAGCTTTCTACCGAAGAGATATTGGTCAATGTCATTCACAAAGGGGTTGGACAGATCAACGAGAGCGATATTGTACTGGCCGAAGCCTCGGATGCTATCGTAATTGCCTTTAACGTACGTCCTTCGCTGCAGGCTTCGAAGCTGGCCGAAAATGCCGGGATCGAGATCAAGATGTACTCTATCATCTACAATGCCATCGAAGAGGTTAAAAATGCGATGGAGGGAATGCTTGAGCCTAAGACACAAGAGAAGATCGTGGCCAATGTGGAAATTAGAGAGGTCTTTAAATTCGATAAGGCCACGGTGGCAGGTTGCTTTGTTCGTGATGGAAAGATCAAGCGCGATTCTAAGATTCGTTTGATCAGAGACGGCATTGTGGTCTATCCCACTGCAGAGGGAGTGGTGGCCGAGTTGGGATCGCTCAAGCGGTTTAAGGATGATGCCAAAGAAGTGCTGAACGGAATGGAGTGCGGTCTTACCATTAAGAACTTTAGTGATATCAAGGTCGGCGATGTGGTAGAGGCGTATGAAATAGAAGAAGTAAAACGAACGCTCTAAGCTTTTGTTAAACCCCCGGTGGTCTTCTGTCTAAAAGAAGAGGGTCACTTACATTTGAGATTATGTATAGGTGTCAAATTGCAATTAGTTTTTTGTGCAGCATGCTGCTCTCTTTGGCGGCACAGGCACAACCGAAAAAAGTAGTAGCCGATAAAATTGCCGGGGTAGTGGGAGATCGCATTATCCTTCTTTCCGATATCAAGAACTCGGTGGCCGATATTGCTCGCAGGGGAGAAACGGTTCCACCCAATGCCGAGTGCCTGATTATGGAACAGGCGGTGGTTTCAAAAATGATGATGCTACAGGCGCAAAAAGATTCGTTGCCTGTAACCGACGATGAGGTAGAGGCCGACCTGGATAATCGCATTCGTACCTATATCAATCAATTCGGTAGCCAAGAAGCGGTAGAGGAAATTGCAGGTAAGACCATCTATCAGATAAAAGACGATGCCCGCGAATCGGTGCGGGAGCAAAAATTGGCGGGAGCCATGCAACGCAAGATCGTAGAGAACGTACGCATTACTCCGGTAGAAGTCAAGGCTTGGTACGATAAGATCCCCAAGGACAGTTTGCCCTTTTATGAATCGGAACTGGAGATCGGCCAAATTATCATTTACCCCAAGGCCTCTCGCGATCTGGAACAATATATTGTAGGCGAAATGAATAATTATCGCCGTCAGATAGATCTTAAGCTGACCACCTTCGAACAATTGGCCAAACGCTATTCGGAAGATCCGGGCAGTAAGGACCGCGGTGGGCAGTACCAGTTGAATCGTTCCGAGAAGTCGTGGGACCCCGTCTTTTTGTCTACGGCCTTTCGGTTAAAAGAGGGAGAGATATCACCTCCTGTTAAGTCGAAGTTTGGATTTCATATTATACAGATGGTAGAAAGAAATGGGGATGATGCTGTGGTGCGTCATATTTTGCGAATACCTCCCGTTACACAAGATGAGATCGATCAGGCCAAGCGTAAACTCGATTCGGTTCGCTCCAAAGTGATGGCGGCCACTCTTACCTTCAATGAAGCGGCCACCAAATACAGCGATGATGAAAATGCCAAGTACACGGGCCCCTACATTACTAGCCGCGACGGCTCTACTTTTGTAACGATCGATCAACTTGATCGCGATATGGTCAACATGTTGGCTAAAATGCAACCGGGCGATTACTCGATGCCTACGGCTTTTGAAAATGAACAAGGCAAAAAAGGAGTTCGTATCGTACATCTTAAATCGAGGTCTACGCCGCATCGAATGAATTTAAAGGACGACTACAGTAAGATCGCGCAGTATGCGCTCGAAGAGAAAAAGGCGAAGGTGATGGAGAAATGGATCCAGTCTCGTCTGGCCACCTATTATGTGATGATCGATCCTTCTACCGCAGCCGAATGCCCTTTGCTAACAAAGTACTCGTCGGTCAACTGATAGTTTATGAGCGACCCTATCAAACATGAATGCGGATTGGCCTTTATCCGCTTGCGCAAGCCATTTTCTTACTATCAACAGCAATATGGCACTGTGCTGTGGGGTCTCAATAAACTTTATCTCTTAATGGAAAAGCAACACAACCGCGGCCAAGATGGTGCGGGGGTGGTGGCGGTTAAGTTACATACCGAGCCGGGTTATCCGTTCATGAATCGTATGCGCAGCAATGCCCAACAGGCTATTGCCGATATTTTTCAGCGTATTGGGCAAGAGATAAAGGAATTCGAAAAATACAATCCGGATGTACGAAAGCATCCCGGGCTAATGAAGGGTAATCTGGCGTTTGTGGGTGAGATCTTGCTGGGTCATCTGCGTTACGGAACACAAGGAAAAAATAAGCTGGAGTATTGTCATCCTTTTATTAATCGAGACGTAATTCCGGCTCGTAACATAGCCCTGGCCGGGAACTTTAATATTGTCAATGCCGATGAGCTCTATGAGCAAATTGGAAAAAAGCCCGAAGAAGAGGTTCGCTTTAGCGACCTAGCAGCTCTTATTGAGCTAATGTCTTCTTTATTGCGTAAAGAGGATGAGGGCAGTCCTCAGCAACTTCGAATTGCCAATGTGCTTAAAAAGGCCATTCCGCTTTTGGATGGGGGGTTTCATGTAGGAGGCGCTACCGGAAACGGAATTGGATTTGTCTTTAGAGATCCGCATGGCATACGGCCTGCTTATTATTATATCAACGACGAAGTGGTGGTCGCTGCTTCGGAGCGAGCCGCCATTCGAACTGCTTTTAATGTTCCGGAAAATGAGGTAAAGGAGCTACTGCCCGGACAAGGGCTTATTGTTAACGAGAATGGTACGATAGAATTGGAACAACTGGTACCGGCCAAAGAGAGAAAGGCCTGCAGTTTTGAACGCATTTATTTTTCGAGGGGTAGCGACGAGAAGATCTATCGTGAGCGCAACAAGCTCGGCTATCAATTGAGCGAGCCCGTATTGAAGGCTATCGATCATGATCTGCGCAATACGATCTTCTCTTTTATTCCTAATACGGCCGAGACGGCTTTTTATGGCATGCTCAAGGGGATGGAGGATTATTTGAACCGGATCAAAGTAGAGCGGATCCTTGGCTGGAACAAAGACTTTGACGAGGCCAAGCTTAGCGAGATGATCAACCGACGTATTCGTATCGAGAAGATCGCCATCAAGGATGTTAAGATGCGCACCTTTATTACCGAAGATGTGAGTCGTAACGAAATGGTGCAGCACGTCTATGATATTACCTATGGCACGGTCCGTGCCCATGAAGACACCTTGGTGGTGATTGATGACTCCATTGTGAGAGGGACGACCTTAAAGGAGAGCATCATCACCATGCTGGGCAGATTATCTCCTAAAAAGATCATTGTGGTTTCTTCTTCGCCTCAGATCCGCTATCCCGATTGCTACGGGATCGATATGAGTAAGATGGGAGATTTTATTGCCTTTAATGCGGTGGTGGCCCTGCTCAAAGAAAGGGGCCAGGCATCTTTCCTGACGGAGCTGCTCGATCGTTGTAAGTTGTTGGAAGAGGCAGGACAATTGCATCAAGAGAACGTAGTAAAAAAATTGTATCAGCAGTTTACGGCCATGGAGATTGCCGATAAGATCGCACAGTTAATTACCCCGGCATCCTTTACTATTCCGGTACAGGTTATTTTTCAAACGATCGAGGATCTGCATTTGTCTTGTCCCTCTAATTTGGGAGACTGGTACTTTACCGGTGATTATCCTACGCCGGGAGGCAATAAGGTGGTCAACAAGGCTTTTATGAATTATATGGAAGGAAAGAACGTGCGCGGATATTGACCGCTTTTTTAGGTATCCTTATTTTTGCCGACTGCCCAGGTAAACGCCTCCAAAGATGAGCACCCCGGCCAGGAATTTTTCTCCACTAAATCCCTCTTGTAAAAATAGGGCAGCAATGATGGCGGCAAAGATGGGCTGTGTGTAAATATAGCTACCGGTAGTGGCCGCCCCCAGATGCTTTAATGCATAGCTATTGAACGAGTAGGTTAAAAACGTACCGCAAATTACTACCGATGCCAAAGCGCTCCATTGAGAGAGAGTAGCATTTGGCCAGACTACTTGGCTGGCATCTTGCCAGCTAAAGGGAACGATCATGATAAAACCGAATGTAAAGACCCACCTGATAACATGCAGTGGCGAGTAGCGCGTGGTGAGCGGCTTTACCATAATAAAATAAATGGCATACGAGATGGCATTGATCAGAATAAGAAGATCTCCTTGCACGCTGGCTATCCCGCTGGCATCTCTCGATAAGATCAGCAGTAAGGCTCCGCCAATACCTAATAAAAGCCCTAGTAATTTGGTGCCGGTAAACTTTTCTTGTAGCCACCACAGCGCCAATACGCCAATGAGCAGTGGCGTGGTAAGCATTAGCAGTGCTGCATGAATGGTAGAGGTAAGGGTGAGTCCTTTTATAAAGAGCATTTGGTTGATGACCACTCCGGTAAGGGCACATCCAATAAAGCGTGGGACATCTTTTTTATCGATACCGGCTTGTTGTTTTGAGAAGCCCCATAGCATCCAAAACAAAACCAGGGTAATACCGACTCGAAAAAGGTTTACTCCATAGGGCCCGATCATAGCCGGCGAGATATGCTTTACCAGGCTTAAATTGGTAGCAAAGAAAAAATTGGTGAGTAGAACCGCTATATGGGCTTTGCTGGTATTACGCAACGAAAACGATTACACCGCAAAGAACGCAAATCTTATGGATAAACTTCTTGGCTGTTTTGGAGCGGCCGTACCCAATTGGAAACGATGGTTGACAGGGGGCTTTCGTTAAATTGATCGGGGAACCGATAGGGATACGTATGCCCTATGTCTAGCGCTTGCTGTATAGAAAACCCTGCTTGTAAAAATTGGGGGGCATACTGTTGTTGCTGGGCGTAAGCGGCCAAATAGGTCTGTTCGGGCTGGCCGGGAGTGGGAATAAGCAATAGTTTTTTTCGAAGTGGGATCATCTCCATCAATGTCGTGTATCCACTTCGGCAAATGATGTAACCGATGCTTGGCAGCAGCGCCTGTAACTGAGCGGCACTAAGATGGTCGAAGATCGTTACGTGAGAAATACCATATAGCAGGGCGAGCGATTCGTAGGGGTCAGGTCTTGTTGACTCGGCTTTCGTTACAGTGGCCCCACCATGTAAAGAGGTGGGTAGCCCTCTTACTACTATTAGTTTTCCGTTGTAAGAGACAGCCTGATTGAGTATCATTTTTTCTAGCAGCGACCGCTGAGGTTCGGGACCCGATAGTAAAACAAGCAAGGTGGAATTGTAGGGTGTAGCGTCTGTTATGGGCATCGAGAGTCGGTTCAATATGCCTAGGTATTGCACGGGTATGGAGGGTAATTGTACCGGATGAGAAAGGGCACCGGCCAATGATGGTTCTTGAGAAATATCGGGAACCCACACCTGCTGGTAGCGGTCAATGTAGCGATAAAGTATTCGTTGAAGCCATCGATCTGCCAGTTGGCCCCATCCTGTTCTAATGGCTAATTGGTGAGTGATGATCACAGAGGGAATGTTGGGGTGCGCCAACCCATAGCGGTTATCGGATATGATGGCATCGAACCGGTAGCGGTCGGCAACGGTACGTATCCACTGTTTCTCTCTTTTGACTTGGAGCCAAAAGCGAGGTAGCAATAGCAGCATGGCCCCACCAAATAGCCATTTGTAGCGACTGTATCGAATGGTAGTATGTGGAGAGGAAAGATGTGTGAGTAGGGGAAACTCTTCTACAAGTAAGGATCGGGTGGCGCCATCCGATGCGGTCATTACTTCGCAACCCAGTCTTTGCAGTGTATGAATAAGGGGAATACAACGAGTGGCATGCCCCAGTCCCCAGCTTAAGGGAGCTACCAAAACCAGAGGTGAACGCGGGGTCTGCGGCATGTCAAATCAAATAAAAAAGCTAAAATCGGAACCTTTGGGCAACAAAACGTTTGTAAAGTAGTTTTAATTCAGGATTTTTGTGCCATGAAATTGTTCCGTAAGCTATCTGTATTGAGTTTACTGCTGCTGTTGCTTAGTGCATGCAACCGCAACTTTTACAGTAGTAAGGCCTCTCGCAATTGTGGCTGTCCGGGACAACGTGTTCGCTGATAACTACCGCTTATGCCTGCTACAAATATTCTAGTACTGGTTTGCACACCCTATCTTTCCTCTCATGCGGTAGAGAAAGAGCGTCTGGCCCTGACCCGTTTGCTGGCCACTCCGCTAATGCGAGAGCGATTTTATCAAGCTACCGAACTAGTGGACCGCAATCACATTACCAATAATCGGCTTCGCATTAAGGAAGAACTATCCAAACGCCCTTTGCGTTCCTTTCGTTTTGTGATCAATAAGAACTAAGTAATTATTATCGCAGTTGTTGCAAGGCGCTTCGTAATTGTTGCAACATGGCGGCGATCTCCTCTTTTTTACAGGTTCCGATACTCATTCTATACCAGGGAGAGGAGGCCTTTGTTCCAAAGGCATAAAAGGGCACTAATGCCAAGCCGGCCGCATCGAGTAGAAACGAGGTTACATCGACTTGAGAAGACAACCGCTTTCCATCTGCGGTCAATTTTTGGGCGGCATCAATTTTTACGGTCAGGTAAATGGCTGCCTCGGGTTTGATGGCATCTACCGGCAATCCGGAATGCTTTAGCTGCATCAATCCGGTATAGATGGTGTGTAATCTCTCTTCGATCTCTTTTTTATAGTGTGTGAGATAATTTTCGATGGCCGGTTTATGCTGCAAATAAACGGCGAGCGCTTTTTGTTCGGCCATCGGAGCCCATGCGCCAATATGGGTCATGATCAGTTTCATCTTTTGTATTACGATAGCGGGACCAAGGGCCCAGCCCACCCGTACTCCGGTGGCAGCAAAGGCCTTGCTGATAGCATCGATAAAAATGGTATAATCTTTCATGGCAGCTCGCAGTGAGACGGGATTGTGATGTTGAATTTGCCCGTACGTAAGATGCCAGTACATCTGATCAAACATCACATATAACTTTTTTTGATCGGGCCCTCTGCGATTATTCTCTTCGATCACCAGGTCGCAAATGGCGGTCAGCTCTTCTTTGTCAAATGTGGTTCCGGTCGGATTTTGCGGTGAACAAAGCGAGAGTAACGTAGCACCTTTTAGATGCGGGGCTAGTTGTTGGGCCGTAGGCATAAAGCGGGTTTCGGGGCCGGTCTCTATGACCACATGCTCGCTATCTGTAAAATGCGTGTAATGATTGTTATTCCACGAAGGGACGGCATACACTACCTTATCTCCTTTATCGCAAATGGCGCGAAACACTGTGTAGATAAGGGGTCGCCCTCCCGAAGCGATCAGGATCTCGTCGGTAGTGTAGGTGAGTTTCTCCTTTTCCAAAACAAAGCTGGCAATCTCCTCTCGCAGATCGAGGTTCCCTTCTGCAGCGGGGTAATTGGTATGGCCTTGTCGATAGGCATTGACAATGGCATCTTCGAGTTCTTTGGGAATGGGAAACAGCGAGGGATCAAAATCTCCGATGGTAAAATTGTAGATACGGGCCCCTTGGCGGATCTTTTCTTTGATCTCTCCTCCGAGCTTTACGATTTCGGAGCCAATGAGGGTAGAAGCCAGTTGAGAGAGTTTCATACAGGGCCATTTGCTAGCGCAAATGTAATTTATTTCTTAGCCCGGTCAGACTTCTCAAAGTCGAGAATGACCCCATTGATACAATAACGCAGTCCGGTTGGAGGGGGGCCGTCGTCGAAGACATGTCCCAAATGGGCCTTGCAGCGCCCGCATTGCACTTCGGTTCGCTCCATGCCATGGCTGTTGTCGGGAATATAGAGGATGCTACCTTTCGAGACGGGCTCAAAAAAGCTGGGCCATCCGCACCCGCTCTCAAATTTGGCCTCACTCTTAAATAAGGGTTTGCCGCAGGCCTTGCAGTGGTAGGTGCCTACCTCTTGGGAGTGCTCGATAGGGCTGGTCCAGGGGCGCTCGGTTCCTTTTTGACGGGCAATATAATAGACCTCGGGGCTGAGGATCTTTTTCCATTCGCTCTCCGGAAGATTGACCTTGCCGGTATCGGTCTTGGAATAGACGGGGTTTTCTTTTTTAGTCGTATCCATGTTCATTTGATTTGGAGTCCGCAACAAGGCAGGGTCTGTGGCTACCGGGTCTGCGCTGCATTGGAGCAAGACCACTGCCATTAGGGGCCAACTGATGATGGAGGTCGTGATCATTTTCTGATTAACAATAAGGCATCCCAAAGGTTCATCTTTCTATAATAGTGGATGCGACTTATATTTGCCTGACTGCGCAAAACAACTGTTTATGTTTAATCTGGTATTGTTTGGACCTCCCGGAAGCGGTAAGGGAACCCAATCCGATAAGCTGGTGGCTAAATACGGGCTGATCCATCTTTCTACCGGCAACTTGCTAAGAAAGGAAATGGCCGATCAAACTCCGCTGGGTATCTCGGCTAAATCTTATATCGATTCGGGAAAATTAGTGCCCGATCAGGTAGTGATCGGTATGGTGGATTCTTTTTTTGACCAGCATAAGGGGGCTAAGGGATTTTTATTCGATGGCTTTCCCAGAACGGTAGCACAGGCTGAGGCCCTCGATGAGCTTTTGACAAAAAAGAATACGGCTATTTCGTTGGTAGTGGCTCTTGAGGTTTCCGAAGAAGAGCTGGTTAAGCGATTGCTGCAACGAGGACAAACATCGGGTCGCTCGGATGATACGGATGAATCTGTTATTCGCAAACGCTTTGCGGTCTATACACAAGAAACCAGTCCGGTAGCGGCGCATTATGAGCAAAGCGGTAAGTTCAGTTCAATCGCGGGAGAGGGTAGTATCGATACCATTTTCGATGGCATCTGTTCTCAGATCGAAAAAGCTGGCTGATCAGGGATTCGATTGACTGGCCCTTTCTAAAAATTCCTTTTCTTCTGCAGTGAGAGAATCTATTCCCTGTTGATGGATCTTCTCGAGCAGTACATCAATTCTCTCTTGCGTGAGTTTTGGCTTTTTATGGTAGGGCTTGCGCGTGGTCTTATAGAAATGCAGGTCTTTGATGCTGTGTTTTTTTTCTTTGGGCTTTTCCGGGTTAAATAAATTGTTGGCCCAATCAAAAACAAAATTCATCCATTCGCTAAGATCATATCCCATTCTGATCAGCTGCATGAACAAAAAACCCATGGCGCCCCCGGCTAACAGCGGCATATAACTAAGAGGGTGTTGCAAGGGCTTAGTGGCAATACTGATCAGAACATAGATCAAGGTCAGCACCCAAAGCGGAAAGCCGCCCATTAGTTGAGGAAACAGACGATAATAGGGAGACAGCATGGTGGTGGCAATGGCAACGGCCATTACAGCAGGTCCGGCCCCAAAAAATAATCCCGCATCGGTGGCAGTGGGCATTAAGGAAGCGCTGAGCAGATAGCCCAACGATCCGGCCAGTCCTCCGTATAGGTAAAGGGCCACGATCTTTCTGTTGCCGCTCAAGTCTTGAAAAATAAATCCAAAGGCCCAGAGCCAGAGCATGTGCCCCAACACCATCCAGACACCCACATTGGTAAACATGGCGCTGAGCAGGGTCCAGGGGCGGTAGACTAGTTGTTGCCATTGTCCCGGAAGGGCAAACCACTGTAAGATCTGTTGTCTAAAGACTACTTCGATCTGCCCAACATCTTGGTAGAAAAAAAAGTAATAGGCCCTGCAGAGCGCCAGGGTAATAAAAACAACGAGATTGATTACTACCAGCCGGGTCAGACTATTTTGATTGTCACCTAACGAATATCCCATAATCACAATTCCTCAATATAACGTCTGACGATTGGTTTTGTTCCAATAAAGCACCATCAGAAAACCTGTAAGGGCGCCACCCAGATGTGCAAAGTGGGCAATATTGTCTCCGCTAACGCCAGCCACACCACCAAAAAGGTCAATGGCGGCCAGTCCCAGCATGGCCCATTTGGCTTTGACGGGAACGGGAATAAACATAATGTAGAGCTCTGTATTGGGAAACAAATAGGCAAAGGCGACCATGACCCCCATAACCGCACCGCTGGCACCCAATGCTGGCGAAACTGCACCCAGTTGTTGTTGAACGGCAACAGCATCACCGGCATTAAAAGAGGTCAACAGTTCTTGACAACGCATGTACTGTACCCCTAAATGTAACGCGGCCGCTCCCAGTCCACAGGCAATATAAAAAAACAAAAAGCGCGATCCTCCCCAGACATTCTCTAGCACTTTGCCGAACATCCACAGCGTAAACATATTGAAGACGATATGAAAAAGGGTATCAGGAGAATGCGCGAACATGTGAGTAAACAACTGATAGGGTCTAAAATCTCTGGCACTTCCTACGACCCCGGCCTCTACTAGCAGACTATGTAGTTTTTCGGGCATCAAAGGCCATAACATAATCCACTCCGAAAAAGGAAAACGCTGGGCCAGCGTAAGCTGTGCCACATACATCAACACATTGATGATGATCAGATTTTTGACGATGGGAGGAAAATTATCCGGTCTCGTTAATCGAAACGCACTCATGGCACAAAATTACACTATCTGCGGGTTAACCGGACAATGTTTTCGATATGATGCGTATGCGGGAACATATCTACCGGTTGTACCAGTGATATCTGGTAAAGACTATCGAGTCGTTGCAAGTCGCGGGCTTGTGTGGCGGGGTTACAACTTACATAGACCACGGTGGGGGCCGCGATAGCGAGCAGGGTTTCGATAAGGGCCTCATGCATACCGGCGCGGGGAGGATCGGTTACGATTACATCGGGGCGCCCTTGATCGGCAAAGAAAGATTCGGTGCAGATATCAATTACATCGCCTGCAAAAAATGAGGCATTGGTAATCTGATTGATCTGCGCATTTTCTTTGGCATCTTCGATCGCCGCCGCTACTTGTTCTACACCTACAATGCGACCGGCGTTCATACTTAAGAAGATCCCAATGCTACCGGTGCCGCAATAAAGGTCGTATAGAGTTTCTTTGCCGGTTAGTGCGGCTGCATTGGCCGTTAAGCGGTAGAGGGTTTCGGCTTGAGCCGTATTGGTTTGAAAAAAAGACTTGGGTCCGATCTTAAAACGATACGATTGATTGGCCTCCCTGCCATGTAATACTTCTTCTACGTACCCTTTGCCTGAATAGACCACGGGTTGGAGGTCTTGTATATTATCGTTCCATTTTACATTGATAGTATAGAGTAGTGTTGTGATATGGCTAAATTGATCGAGCAGTGCTTGCAATAACTCTTTTGTCTGCACTGGCTTATCCTCTCCCAAAATTACATTGACCATGAGCTCTCCGGTTCTGCAGAGCCGCAGCTGCATGTTGCGTAGATACCCCTGATGGGCTCGACTGTCATAGAAGGTCCATCCTTTTTGTAGCGCCAGGTTCTTAATGAAATTTCTGATCTCGTTGGTGGGTTCCTCTTGCAGATAACAGGTATCGATATCAACTATCTTATCAAAAAAACCTCTGGCATGAAAGCCCGCTACATTGGATTGGCCGCTGATCTGCTCGTTGCCAAGTTCGGAGGGTAACAAATAGCGTTTGTTGCCAAAGGTGTATTCGATCTTGTTTCGATAGTGGGTGGTCTGAGTGGCTCCGGCAATAGGCAGCACCGCAGGTATAGCGACCTTTCCAATACGCTGTAAGGTTTGTTCAACCTGTTGTTGTTTGTAACGAAGTTGCTGTTCATAAGGCAACATCTGCCACTGACAACCGCCACACACGCCAAAGTGAGAGCAAAAAGGATCGACTCTTTGTTGGGATCTTTCGATAAAGTTCAACGCTGTGGCTTCGGCCCAATCTTTTTTACTCTTGGTTATTCGAACATCGACTCGGTCGCCAGGTACCACCCCTTCTACAAAGATCACTTTTCCCTCTTGGCGCGCAATGCATTTTCCTTCGGCGGCATAATCTTCGATCAGCAAATGAGGGACTACAACGGATGATTTTTTTCTTCGCACTCGGCAAAGATAGTTGCTGGCTGTCTTGTTCGGGATTTTAATAACTTTACGGCTCATATTGATTGTTTATGAAACGTTTTCTGTGCTTCTTTCTGCTGCTACCGGTTATTTCGTTGCGAGCCCAGACGGATTATGAGATTTCGGTAACGCTAAAGCCCTACAAGAATGAATACATTTACCTGGGACATTATTTCGGTAAGTCCTATCCCATTATTGACTCTGTAAAAGTAGATCAGTATTCCAAAGGGGTCTTTAAGGGTAGCAAGCCATTGCAGGGGGGTATCTATTTGATCGGTTTTCCCAATAAGTCTGGTTTTTTTGAGATTTTAGTAGATAAGCAGCAACGGTTTTCCGTTATAGCCGACTCGGCTACCTTGCCTAATGGCATTACCTATGTAAACTCTCCCGACAATGAACTATTTGCCGGTTACCAGCGAATGGTGGCAGAACAAGGCATGCGTATCAATGCCGTTCGGGAATCGCTTAAATCGGCCACTACCAAAGAAGACTCGACCAGACTCAACGAATCGCTAAACGCACTCGACCTGGCGTTGCGTAATTCGCGCGACCAACTTATTACGGAACATAAAGAGACCTTTCTTGCTACGCTGTTACAGGCTATGCGCGAACCGGTTTTACCTACCGAATTACAAAAGCCGGTCAATCGCGAAGACTCCATCAAGGCATTTCGATATTACCGCGATCATTTTTGGGATGGGGTCAACTTTTGGGACGGCCGTCTTGCCTACACCACTTTTTTTGAGGATAAGCTCGATCGCTACTTTAATCAATTGGTAACGCCCAATCCCGATTCGGTCAATAAGGAGATAGACTACATGCTGGGATTTGCCTCTATCAACGCAGAAATGCAACGCTTCTTGTTGTTGCGGTTTGTCAATCGCTATTATTCTCAGAAGTATATGTGGGAAGATGCCGTCTTTGTCCATTTGTACGAAAAGTATTTTTCTTCTAAGACCTATCCCTGGATTAGCGAGCAAGGAAAGAAGATCATTACCGAGAGAGCCTATAGTCTAATGGCCAATATTTTGGGTACGCCCGCCTCTGATATTGAATTGCCTGATTCCACAGGTCGCACCGTTACACTCTATGGATTAAAGAAGGAGTTTACCATTGTGGTTTTTTGGGATCCCACCTGCGGGCATTGTAAAGAGACACTTCCTAAGATCGATTCGGTCTATTCGTCTCGGTGGATAAAAGATGGTGTGGGTATTTATGCCGTGGCCAAAGAGACCACCGGTAATCGATCGGACTGGCTTCGTTTTATAGCCGACAAGAAGATCGGGCATTGGAGCCATGTGTATTATAGCAAGGAGGCCGAAAAAAATCGGGTAGAGAAAAATACGCCTGGCTACTCTCAGCTTTACGATGTGCAGTCTTTTCCAACGCTGTATTTACTGGATAAAGACAAACGCATCATTGCCAAAAAACTTTCCTTTGAGCAATTGGATGAAATAATTCAGCTTAAGAAAAAGGGACAATAGACTTGTAGCACATCGTCTCTATCGGGCTTTGCATGATCAAATATCCTTGACCACGTCGGCTACCAGTTGGGGGCGACCCAGGGTATAGTAGTGCAGTACGGGTACTCCGGCTTTCTTTAGCTCGCGCGATTGAGTCAGTAGCCATTCTTTTCCTACCACCTCTACGTCGGCATCGGTCCTGCATTTTTGTACGGCATTGGCCAGATCGGAAGGTAGATCTATATGAAAGGTCTTGGGCAGAACGGTAAGTTGTTTTTTAGAGTAGATGGGCTTTAACCCTGGAATGATCGGTACGGTAATACCGATCTCGCGGCAGGCATTGACAAAGCTGTGATACTTGGCATTGTCGAAGAACATCTGGGTAACGATATAATCGGCTCCGGCCTCTACCTTTTGTTTTAAGTGTCTGAGATCGGTATCCATATTGGGCGCCTCGAAATGCTTTTCGGGATAACCGGCAACCCCAATACAGAATCGGGTCTTTTGCGTGTCTTTTAATTCTTCTTCTAGGTAGATACCGTTATTGAGGGCAGAGACCTGTTGCAACAGATCGACCGCATAGCGATGTCCTCCGGGTTCGGGTTCAAAAGCCGATTCGTTCTTGGCGGCATCTCCCCGAAGCACCAATACATTATCGATTCCGAGGTAATGCAAATTGATGAGAGCATCCTCTGTTTCGTTGACACTGAATCCGCCGCAGATAAGATGGGGTACGGTATCAACATTGTATTTGTTCATGATGGCCGCACAGATACTCTCGGTACCCGGACGCTTGCGCACCACCACTTTTTCGAAACTACCATCGGCCTTTTTCTTAAATACATGCTCCGATCGGTGATAAGTAACATTAATGAAGGCCGGTTTAAAGGCCATCAGCGGATCGAGATGCTTGTACAACGCTCCTATGCCCTTACCCTTGAGCGGGGGCAATACCTCGAACGAAATAAGCGTATCGCTGGCATTATTGATATGTTCAATGACTTTCATAGAAGACAGGGCATGCAAACATAATGTACCCTTTGTTTATAGCAAAGAAACCATGGGCTTTTGTTAAAAGAATAGGGCTTTTGGCAATAGCGACGACGATGACTTACATTTGTTGTATGCAAATCGCCATTCGCACTCGTTCGTTGGTTAAACGGTATGGCAACAGAACTGTTGTAGACCGGGTATCTTTTGAGGTACGGCAGGGAGAGATCGTTGGGTTATTGGGCCCTAACGGAGCGGGAAAGACGACCTCTTTTTACCAGGTAGTGGGGCTGATAAAGCCCGATGAGGGGCAGGTGTTTTTGAACGATCAGGATATTACGGCTTTGCCGATGTATAAAAGGGCGCAAATGGGAATTGGCTATTTGCCGCAAGAGGCTTCAGTTTTCAGAAAGCTGAGCGTAGAAGATAATATTGCCGCTGTGCTCGAGATGACCCGTCTTTCTAAGCAAGAGCAAAAGAACAAACTCGAGACCCTGCTTAGCGAGTTTCGCTTGCAGCATGTGCGTAAAAGCAATGGAGATGTTTTGAGCGGAGGCGAAAGAAGAAGAACAGAGATTGCCAGGGCATTGTCGGTAGACCCAAAATTTATTTTACTGGACGAACCCTTTGCAGGGATAGATCCCATTGCGGTAGAGGATATTCAAGCCATTGTGGCCCGCTTAAAGTATAAGAATATCGGAATCTTGATTACCGATCACAATGTAACAGAGACCCTATCGATATGTGACCGTGCTTATTTGCTGATAGAAGGAAAGATCTTTAAGCACGGCAGTGCCGAAGAGTTGGCGCAAGATGAGCAGGTACGCAAATTATACCTGGGTCGCAACTTTGAATTGCGTCGTAAGGATTGGTTGCACGAAGAGGCCCAGCAACAATCGGGGCTTTCTATTTGACAGCTTATGAACTTTGCCACGCTTCCCAAAATAGAATTACACCTGCACCTCGATTGCAGTCTTAGTTATAACGTGGTTCAAACGCTTGATGCAACGATTACCGAAACGCAATATCAACAAGAGTTTGTAGCCCCTGCGGTTTGTGTCGATCTGCGCGATTATTTGACCCGCGCTGTAAAGGGGTTCTCTTTGATGCAAACACCCGCTCAACTGCGGTTGGTTACCCTCGATCTTTTAGCCCAATTAGAGGCCGATCATGTGATCTATGCCGAAATACGCTTTGCCCCTTTATTGCATACCCAACAGGGATTGACCCCTAATGCGGTAGTCGAATCCGTGCAGTCTGCCCTACAAGAGGGGGCCAGCCGCTACAAGGTTATTCCCCGGTTGATCCTTTGTACCCTTCGCCATTTTACGGAAGAGCAGAGTCTAGAGACCGCCCGCGTAACAAGCCAGTTTATCGGAAAGGGCTGGGTGGTGGGCTTTGATATGGCCGGAGATGAAGCAGGTTATGGGGTGGTCGCTCACAAGAAAGCGTTTGCACTTATCAAAGAGCAGGCGATCCCTTTTACCGTTCATGCGGGCGAGGCTGCCGGTCCGAGTAGCATGTGGGAGGTAATACGCGAGTTGGGTCCGCGCCGTATGGGACACGGGGTAAGAAGTATAGAAGACCCTGCCTTACTGCGCTATTTGATCGATAACAAGATCCATTTAGAAGTATGTCCCACCAGCAATTTGCAGACCAACATCTTTTCTTCTATGCAACATCATTCGCTGGGGGCCTTGTATCAGCAGGGGGTTTCGCTTAGTATCTCTACCGATGCCCGGATGATTACTCCCGTTACCCTTAGCAGTGAATACCGGCAGCTTAATGCCGCCTTTGGCTGGGGTCTGTCCGAGCTATTACATGCTAACCTGCAGGCCTTGCAATATGCCTTTATTGGCGATGAGTTAAAGTCTTCGTTGCGTCAGCAATTATTACAAGCCTATTGATGGCTAATTTTTTTTAATTTGGCAGTAACCATGAAACTCCTTTCTCCTGCCATATCCTCTTTGGCCCGGTTGCGGTCTTGGCGAATAGATGCCTGGAGAAATAATCCCCTGGATGCGCAGCGGGAAGTGTTGCAAGATCTGGTCACCTCTTCGCAATATACCGAACTGGGAAGACGCTATGATTTTGCGCGCTTGTTTTCGGTCAAGTCTTTTAAAGAGGCAGTACCCATTCACGAGTATGATGATCTAAAGCCCTATATAGAAAGGATGATGGAGGGCGAGCAAGGTCTTCTTTGGAATACGCCTATTCATTGGTTTGCCAAAAGCAGCGGCACCACCTGCGATAAAAGTAAATTTATTCCGGTTAGCGAAGAGAGCTTGCAAGATGGACATTACCGGGCCTCCAAGGATGTACTTTCATTGTATTATTTACGAAAGCCCGACTCTGAACTGTTAACCGGTAAAGGACTTATAATAGGGGGAAGCCATACCATCAATCCTCTCAACGAAGAATCGCAATACGGCGATCTGAGTGCGGTGCTACTACAGAATTCGCCTTTTTGGGGGCATTGGTTGCGTACCCCTCATTTGGATATAGCCTTAATGGACGAGTGGGAATCGAAGATCGAAAAATTGGCAGCAAATACCATCAAAGAAAATGTGACCTCTATATCGGGAGTACCTACTTGGACACTGGTATTGTTTAAGCGGATCTTGGAGCTGACGGGCTGCCAAACGATTACCGAGGTATGGCCTTCGCTCGAGTTGTACATGCATGGGGGAGTTTCATTTACGCCATACCGCGATCAGTTCGCCTCTTGGATCGGGCGTAGTATACAGTACCTCGATATGTACAATGCCAGTGAAGGATTTTTTGCGGCTCAAGACGATCCTTCGCAGCCAGGCATGTTACTTTTTACCGATCATGGGGTGTTTATGGAGTTTATGCCGGTAGAGGAATATGGGTCTTCGAATCCTCGTACGATTGGACTTAGAGAGGTAGAGCTGGGGCGTCATTATGCGCCGGTCATTAGCACCAATGCAGGTTTATGGCGCTATTTATTGGGCGACACGATCGAGTTTACTACACTTAGTCCGTTTCGGGTAAAAGTATCGGGGCGATTAAAACATTTTATCAATGCATTTGGAGAAGAGGTGATCGTGGACAATACCGATCGTGCTTTAGCGGAGGCCTGTCAACAAACCGGTGCCATTGTAATAGATTATACGGCGGCCCCGGTATATTTTAATGAAAAGGCACAAGGGGCTCATCAATGGCTGATAGAGTTTGAGCAAGCCCCTGCCAGTATCGATGAGTTTACGATTGTACTCGATAAGGCATTGCAGGGGCTTAACAGCGACTACGAGGCCAAGCGCTATAGAGATATGGCACTGCGTCTGCCCCAAGTACAGGAGTTACCGCGAGAAACCTTTTCGAGTTGGCTGCGCCACAAAGGAAAACTGGGGGGGCAACACAAAGTGCCCCGTTTGAGCAACGATCGCTTTTTGATCGAAGAGATTTTACAACTGAATACAACTACTTTTGCTGCACGCTAAATCTGTTTTATGAAACTACTCGATAACAAAGTGGCGATCGTGACCGGGGGTACGCGTGGAATAGGAGAGGGGATCGCTCGACTTTTTGCGACGCACGGCGCACACGTAGCTTTTACCTATGTGAGTGATGGTAGTGCCGAGAAGGCCTCTTCGTTGGCAGCTTCCTTAGCATCCATGGGGGTCAAGGCAAAAGCCTACCAGAGCAACGCGGCCGATCCGCAAGCCTGTGAGTTGCTGGTGGCCGATGTGCTGAAAGAATTTGGCACCATCGATATCTGTGTCAACAATGCCGGGATCTCAAAGGATAATCTGTTGATGCGTATGACCCATGAGCAGTGGGAAGAAGTGATACAGGTTAACCTGAACAGTGTTTTTTATATGACCAAACAAGTGATCCGTCCTATGATGAAAGCAAGGTCTGGCTCTATTATCAACATGAGTTCTGTGATCGGTGAGATGGGCAATGCCGGGCAAAGCAGTTATGCTGCCAGCAAAGCCGGTATTATTGGCTTTACCAAATCGATCGCCAAAGAATTGGGTAGTCGCAACATACGCTGCAATGCCATTGCTCCGGGTTTTGTAGAAACCGATATGACACAATACTTGCAAGCCGGCGAGGCGGCCGAAAAATATAAAGCCGGAATACCGCTGGGCCGCTTTGCATCGGCTACCGATATAGCCAATGTCGCGTTGTTTTTAGCCGCTGACCTCTCTGGCTATGTTACCGGTCAGACCATCAGTGCCTGCGGGGGTTTACATATTTAGTAAGCCACTGCTATTATTAGAAAAGTATGGTTAATGGCTGACCCGCGTTCCCTTTTCTTGCATATAAGCATGCCATAAAATAAAAGCGGCTATGCTTCGGTAGGGTTTCCATTTGGCAGCCACCGATAACATTCTCTGTTTTGAAACAGCAGACCGCATCCTTTTTACTTTCTTTAAACTATTGACCAGTGCAATGTCGCCTAGCGGAAACTGATCGGTTCTTCGCAAGGCATGCATCAGGTAAACATCGATGGTCCAGGGGCCTATTCCTTTTAGCGGGATCAATCGATCAAATACTTCTTGATCGCTGTATTGCTCCATTTTACGCAAACTGATCTGTTTGCTAAGTATTGCTTGGGCCAGCCCACGGGCATAGACAATTTTTTGTCGGGTAAAATAGCAGTCTCGTAACTCTTGATCGGTAAGGGCCAATAATTTTTTGGGAGTGACCATGCCGATCTTTTTTCGCAAACGCTCAAAGGCGGCATAGGCCGCTGCTAGCGAAACCTGCTGCTCTAGTATCGATAGAACCAGTGTCTGAAAAGTATTGGGTCTGATCCAAGGGCGCGGATACCCATAGGCAAGTACGATCCGTTGCAGATCAGCATCGCGTGCAGTTAGTATATCGCAAAGCGAGGTAAAGTTCTGCTCGTTATAGCTACGAATGGGCGCTGTCATTTACTTAGTAGTCGCTCAATGGCTTTTTTACTCTCTTCTCGGAGCAAGAGTCTTCCGCTGATGGAAGCCCGATGTTGTAACAACTGAGTCCAGTGCTCGGTGCCCTCCCAAAATATCTTTTTGATCTCTTTGAGTGCGGCCGAGCTGCTTTGCAGTAATTGTTTCACTAACCGATCTATGCCCTCATCCATTCCGGCTATATCTTGAAAACGTTCAGCGTATAGCCCTCTTTGGTGCGCCCACTCGGCGCTACGCCATTGGGTAGCATCGATGGCCAGTTGTGAAAAAGCAGCCAGCCCGATCTTTCTCTCTACGGCCGGTCCTACTACAAAGGGGCCGATGCCCACGGCAAGTTCACTGAGCTTGACCTGTGCAAGGTCGGTAGCAAAAGCATAATCAACGGCTGCTGCCAGACCAACGCCTCCTCCCACACATTTGCCCTGAATTCTTCCAATAACCAATAACGGAGATGTTCTGATGGCATTGATCACTTCGGCAAAGCCACTAAAAAAGCGAAGTCCCTCTGCTGCGGTGGTAATAGAGGCGAGTTCATCGAACGAGGCTCCGGCGCAAAATACTTTTTCGCCACCGCTTTTTAGTAAGATGAGCTTTATCTCGGGATCTTCTCCTGCTGCGGTAATGGCCTGTGCCAACTGCGTCAGCAACGTGCGCGGCAATGAATTGCTTTGTGGATGAAAGAACTCAACCACGTGTAGTGACCCTTGTCGGGTAGTAGTAACGTAAGGGGTATTCATAGATGTTAAATAGGGTTGGTGGGTTTTTTGGCGACCATCGTTAAAATCGTGGCAATACCGGCCATCTCGCCGGTCCCATCTAGTATCTCTACCAGCCATTTTACAATACCTTTCTCTATTTCATCTCCTCTTTTCTGGTCGGCGATGTTTTCGACAATCCTTTTGTCTTGCAACAACTTCTCTTTGCAGGTAAAACGAATTTGGATCTCATGACCGGGGTAGATCGGTTTGGTAAACCGAAGCTCATCGATTCCATAATTGAGCAGTACCGGATTTTTTTCGTAGCTGTCTACAAATAAACCTGCTGCTAAACTCATGATCAAATATCCATGGGCTACTTGTCTTTCGAACATGGTGCCTTCAAAATCGGTTTCTTTTATGTGCGCATAGAAATGATCGCCACTTAGGTCGGCGAAGCGGTCAATGTCTTCTGTGGTGATCTTTCTTTTTTGTGTCAGTAATTGATCTCCGATCTGAAGTTCCTCGAAATATTTTTTAAAGGGATGTTTACCGGGATCTTTACCCTCGGCATATGGCTGGTATACCGATGTGATAGCGGTGATCATGGTGGGAGATCCTTGCAGGGCCGTGCGCTGTAAATAGTGTTTGACCCCTCGTATACCGCCCATCTCTTCTCCGCCACCGGCCCGGCCTGGTCCACCGTGTACTAGCAGGGGTAAGGGAGATCCATGACCCGTGCTTTCTTTGGCACAGGTGCGGTTAAGCACTAAAATTCTTCCGTGATGTGATGCTGCTCCAATTACATACTGACGGGCCTCGGTGCTGTCGTTGGTTACAATGGTGGTCACTAAGCTGCCTTTTCCTTTTTTGCTTAAAGCAATGGCTTCGTCTATGCCCTGGTAAGGCATAAGGGTGCTGACCGGTCCAAAGGCCTCGATCTCGTGCGGAGCCACCGAAGAAAAAGGGGTTTCGTTAAGCAATAGCAGCGGAGAGAGAAAAGCCCCTTTGATGGCATCGGCATCTACCACAGTTACGCTATCGAGCGATCCATATATAAGTTGCGAGGAGGCCAGTAACTTTTGCACTTGCGACACTACCTCATTTCTTTGTTGTTGCCCGGCCAGCGATCCCATTCTCACTTTCTCGTTTAATGGCGATCCGATCACGGTTTGTGCAAGCGCTTTTTGCAAGGAGGTGGCCATGGCATCGAGGTAACGGGCCGGAACAAAAATGCGTCTTACACCGGTACAACGTTGACCGGCTTTTAGGGTCATTTCTTTTCGCACTTCTTTTACAAAAAGCTCCCACTCCGGATCGTCGGGCTGTACCGTGTTGCCTAGTACGATACAATTGAGACTATCGGCCTCCATATTAAAGGGAACATTATTGTCGAGCAGGGCCGGAATCTTTTTAAGCATGGCTCCGGTGGCCGCACTGCCGGTAAAGGTGACTACATCTTGACTATCTACCCAGTGAAGCAGATCGCCACTGCTTCCGCAGATCAGTTGCAGAGATCCTTCTGGAAAGAGTTGGCTATTGATGATCTCGCGAAAGACCGCTTCGGTTAGGTAAGAGGTAGCGGTAGCTGGCTTTACAATGGCAGGCACACCGGCCAACAAATTGACAGCGATCTTTTCTAACATACCCCATACAGGAAAATTAAAGGCATTGATATGGATGGCTACCCCTTCTTTGGGTACCAAAATGTGCGTACCCATAAAGCTATTGGCCTTACTGAGATTGTGACTTTCGCCATCGATGCAAAAACTTTCATTTGGAAATTTTCTGCGTAGTGAGGCATTTGAAAAAAGATTTCCGATACCTCCTTCGAGATCGACCCAGCTATCTGCCCGCGTAGCGCCACTACGATAACTAAGCGCGTAAAGGCCTGGCAGATGTTTTTGTAGATGAAAAGCCAGGGCTTTGAGCCGGTTACCTCGTTCGTGAAAAGTAAGCTGACGCAGGGCCGGATTTCCTTTTTGCCTGGCATGGTCGATCATGGCTTTGAAGTCAACACCATTTGTGCTAGTGGTACCAAAGCATTCGCCTGTTACGGCATCGTAGAGGGGTTGCTCATTTCCTTGTCCACAAAGCCATTGTCCTGCTACGTAGTTCTGGAGTTGTTTCATAGGGTAGGGGGCTGCTAAATTACCTCAAAATTAGCTCAAGGATGCTTGTCTTTTACATTTGGGTATCTTTGTTATCTAATTATGGTACGTATGTTTTTGAAGCAACCGCTCTTTTTTTTAGGTTTTTTGATGTCGGTCGGGTGTATATTTTCTTCTTGTCAGGACCAACCCGGCCATGCTGGCCATGGCGCAGATCATACCGGAGGGGCGACCAGTACAAAGCCGCTAACGGCCGAGGACAGTCTTTACCATCAAGTGATGGATGTGCACGATGAAGTGATGCCTAAAATGGGAAAGGTGCGCGGGGCACAGCAAAAAGCCCAACAAAAGCTCGATTCTCTGTCGGCGCGAGCCACAGGTACCGACAAAAACTATCGTAAGCAATTAGAGCGATTGATCAGCGATCTTAACTATGCCGATTTTGCCATGGATAAGTGGATGGTCGAATTCAATATGGACTCGGCCAAAGGCAATACAACTCTTCGGATGCAATATTTACAAGACGAGTTAGAGAAGGTCAAAAAGGTCAAGGCAGCCATTCTGGGTAGCTTAGCTGGGGCCGATAGTCTTATTCGCCGGTAATGAAGAAAAGTCGACTTCGTCTGTTTACCAAGAAATTCGTGGTCTCGGCCAATGTGCTGGCAGTGACTCTTTTTTTATTGTCGTGCCTGATACCATTACTGCATCCACAGCAATGGTGGTGGGTTTCGTTGCTGGGGTTGGCCTTTCCTTTTTTTCTTTTTGTGGTGATCTGCTTTCTGATTGGTTGGTTGATCTTGCTTAAGTTCCGGCTTACCCTAATTTCGTTGAGTGCCCTGCTGCTGGGCTATAAAAGTGTTGCCGTTTTTATATCCTTTCATCCGCCTTCTTCTTTCGAGCTCAAAAAAGATGCTGCGTCAATTCGGGTGGTTAGCTGGAACGTAGCCCGTTTTATTGAGCTTACCCGCAACAATAATCGCGGAAGTTTGACCCGAAAGAAAATGCTGGCCTTATTGGCCGAGCAAAAGGCCGATGTGCTTTGCTTACAAGAGTTCTACACCTCCGATAACCCGGTTTACTATGATAATATCAGTTCTATTCGTAAACAACTGGGCTATCCTTACTTTTATTTTAGCAAAGACCGGGATGGCGATCGTAACTATTATAGCTCGGTGATCTTTTCTCGTTATCCCATTATCGATACCGGGCTGGTACGTTTTCCAAGGCCGTCTCAGCCAGAGGTTTTGTTACAAGCCGATGTAAGGGTCGGAGAGGCGGTCATTCGCATATTTACCACTCATTTGCAATCACAACGATTCAATAAGCAAGACTATCAGCGAATAGAGAAGATCCGAGATCGAGAAGATAGTCTGTTCTATCATTTTATTCCCATTGTAGGAAAATTAAAGAAGGGCGTGGTAATTCGGAGCCTGCAGGCCGATATGATCGCTTCTCTGCTCGCCGATTCACCGCACCCCGTTATAATAACAGCCGATCTTAACGATGTGCCTAACTCCTACACGTATTTTACGGTACGCGGTACGCTGCAAGACGCTTTTTTAGAAAAGGGGTACGGGCTGGGTCGTACCTTTAGAGGCCTTTCGCCTACGCTACGCATCGATTACATATTTGCCGATCCCCGGTTTTCTGTACAGCAATTTAAGAGGGTCAAAAAGGATTATTCCGACCACTATATGCTAGTGACCGATCTTCAGTTACGACGCTAGCGATTGGCACTGGCTGATTCCATTTATTTTAATCATCTTTGCCATATGGCTGTGCTTCGAATCTATAACTCACTGACCCGACAAAAAGAAGTTTTTACTCCGTTGGTACCCGACCATGTAGGCATGTATGTCTGTGGTCCTACCGTTAGCGGAGAAAGTCACCTGGGGCACGCCCGTCCTTATGTAACATTCGATGTGGTCTACCGGTATTTGCAAACGCTCGGCTACAAGGTTCGCTATGTGCGTAACATTACCGATGCCGGGCATTTCGAAGAAGAGGGACGTGACGCTACCGATAAGATCGCAGAAAAAGCAAAGCTCGAACAATTAGAGCCCATGGAGCTGGTACATAAATACACCCGCTTGTTCCATTGGGCCATGGAGCAATTTAATACGCTACCTCCTTCTGTAGAGCCAACGGCTACCGGACATATTGTAGAGCAGATAGCCATGATCGAAGAGCTGATCGCAGCGGGCTATGCTTATGAGGTGAACGGATCGGTATACTTTGATGTAAAAAAATATGCCGGCAGTCATGATTATGGAAAGCTCAGTGGTCGTGTTATTGACGAATTGTTGACTACGACACGCGAGCTCGATGGTCAGGAAGAAAAAAAGGATCGTACCGATTTTGCGCTCTGGAAGGCAGCTGCTCCTGAGCATATCATGCGATGGCAAAGTCCCTGGGGCGTTGGCTATCCCGGTTGGCATATTGAATGTTCTGCCATGGCCACCAAATACCTGGGCAAGCAATTTGATATTCATGGCGGAGGGATGGACTTACTTTTTCCGCATCACGAAAGTGAGATCGCGCAAAGCACCATTTGCCATCACCAGGCCCCCGTTCGTTATTGGATGCATAATAACATGATCACCATCAATGGTAGAAAGATGGGGAAGAGCTATAACAATGTGATCCGTCTTACCGAGCTTTTTAGCGGAACGCATCCCTTGCTCGAAAAGCCCTACCATCCTATGACGGTGCGCTTTTTTATTTTGCAGACTCATTATAGCAGTACACTTGACTTTAGTAATGAGGCCCTGCAAGCTGCCGAAAAAGGACTCAGGCGATTGTGGGAGGCCTATCAAAAATTACAAAAGATCGATGGACAGCAGCAGGGCACCGCTGCTCGCGTCGCAGACGAGACGCTCACCAGTACGGTAGTACGTTTACTCGATGAACTACCCGAATTTATGAACGATGATTTTAGTACGGCCAAAGTGCTTGCTAATTTATTCGAGCTGGCACCAATCATTAATGCAATATATGATGGTCATACCCCTGCAGGCGCGCTGTCAGCCACTACCGTGGACCGTATGCAACGAGAGATGACCCATTGGCTTGAGACGGTGCTGGGTTTACAAGGAATGCAAGAGAGTGGACACGATAAATTAGAACAGGTAATGCAGCTGCTTATCGATATTCGAAAGGAGGCGCGTGGTCGAAAGGATTTTTTAACCTCCGATAAGATCCGTGATCGGTTGTCCGTAGTCGGCATTCAGCTTAAAGATGAAAAGGGCGGTGAAATGACCTGGCGGATCGATTAATGTGTAATATGAATCGATTCCATTTTTTGTAACCACTCCTCTGTGATCGTTGCACCTAACCCGTTGCCTTCGGGGAGCATGATGAGTCCGTTTTTTTCGTACCGAATACCATCGCTAACGGGATCCTCTCTGAACATTAAGGCGGTATCAAAGTCGTAGTGAACGATCTGCGAACTACAACAGGCAAAATGTGCAAAAGCGGTCATGGCCAGTCGGGATTCGATCATAGCGCCTACTTGCAATTTAATACCGGCCGCTTCGGCCAGTTTAACGATCCTTACCCCATTGCGAATACCACCGGCCTTTCCAAGTTTGATTTTAAAATAATCGCAAGCATCGAGGGCGATGAGACGGGCAGCATCATGATGATCTCCACAACACTCATCGGCCATGATAGGGATGGGACTTTCTTTTTTTATCCGCGGAAGCGAAGTATACAAGTATCGAGAGATCGGTTCTTCGCAGTGCTCGATTGCCAGAGGAGCCAGCGCCTGGAGCGTTTCGATGGCCTCTGGTACGGACCATCCCTGGTTGGCATCGATCCGTAGCGGTACATCGGGGCCTACCGCTTTTCTGATCGCCTGCATGCGAACTACATCGGTTTTTCCATCTTTACCCAGTTTTACCTTGATGGCAGGGTAGCCCTGATCCCAAATTTTTTTAGCATCGAGTGCCATCTTTTCGGGTTCGCCAATACTCACCGTATAGTCGGTCGTTATGATCTTGGAGTTATCGCCGTTAAGCCATTTCCACAGTGGTAGCCCTGCGGCTTGTGAGGCCAAGTCGTGCAACGCAATGTCGAACGCACTCTTAATACTATAGTTGGCATAAACGATACTATCCAGTAGTTGTAAGCAGCCATCAATGTCTAGTGGATCCTGACCTACTAAGGCCTGGCCAAAGTAGCGACCAATGGCCATGCAGGTTTCCTGACTCTCGCCATTGATGGGCATGTAAGGGCTGCATTCACCAAACCCCACTAAACCTTCTCGGGTCTGTATCCTGACCACTACATTAAGGGCATCGTCATCTCTGCCAAGCGAGGTAATAAAGGGCTCTATTAGCGGGATACGCAGCGCGTATAAACTAACTTTTTCAATCAGTAACGAAGACAAAGCCACCAATTATGTTTTATCTGGCCAAGGTCAATTCTTTGATGAGATGTTTGGCGCCACCTAGTTTATCGATACACCAGAGCACGTATCTAATATCTACGCAAATGGTGCGGTTCAGGTCTTTGTCGAAGGCCAGTTTATGACTTAAGGCCTCGTAGTTTCCGTCAAAGGCCAATCCAATCAACTCTCCTTTATTGTTGAGAACGGGCGAACCTGAATTACCGCCGGTAATATCGTTGGTGGTAATAAAACCTATCACCAGATCTTTGCGAGTGGGGTCTATATATTGTCCAAAATCTTTTTTCTTTACCAGCTCCACTTGTTTTACGGGCAGATCAAATTCGTAGTCGCCGGCCTTATATTTTTCGAGTAATCCGCGCGACGTGGTAACGTAATCGTATTTAACGGCGTCGCGAGGTTGATACGATTTCACATTACCATAGCTAACGCGCATGGTAAAGGTAGCATCGGGGTACATCATTTTGGCCTTGGCAGCATCCATCTCCATGATCCCTTTTAAGTAGAGTCTTCCGAACTCGGCATTCTTAGCATTGAATTGTTGCGAGAGCATTCCGTATTTGCTATTATAGTTGCTCATAAAACTACTGGCATGGAAAAAGGCCGGATCGTTTTGCAAAATGACCGCATCGGGCTTAGCGATAAAGGCATTCCAGCGGGCATTATCGTAGATCATGGTCTTGGCAAACAGATCGGCAGCATAACGACGATAGGTATCTTCGTTATCCAAGCTGCCGTATTGATTTTTGAGTGTGCCAAAGAAGGCTACCGGGTGTTGTTGTTTGTCTACGTCTTGGTAGAATAGGTGGGTAACGGTAGCCAGAATTTTTTCGTCAGAAGCTTTGTTCGACGATTCTAAAAACGCTTTACGAGATTGATCGGCAGCGGCGACGGCTTTTTGTATATCGGCAGGTGAGCTATTGCGAACCAGCACCGATTCCAGCTGCATCAGCGAGGCGGCAAAGGCGATAAGTGGCGATCCCATGATCCCCTCACTAATGTAAACTCGGTGCTTTGCATAAGGTCTCCAGGCATCGTAAGCTTTACCCCAGTCGCTGAACAAGGTTTGATATTCGGGTCTGCTCTCTGCCCAGGCATTAAAGGCCGTTTCGGCTTTTTGTTTTTGACCGTACACATCGTATTTGAGCAGTTGCTTAGTTTCTCCGTCAAAGAACTTCCAGTAATTGGCAATACTGGCATAAGAGGAGGCCAGTTGCAATTTTACGGCCGGATCTTTCTTCATCTCTTCGAACATGTATTTAAGTCGGGCATCTCTAAGTTTTACCAGGGTTGGATTATTGATATCGGTGGCCAGTTTGATGCCGTAAGAACTTTCGTAACGATTGGTACTGCCCGGGTAGCCCCAGATCATGGCAAAGTCACCGTCTTTTAGGGGCTTTAGCGAAACGGGCAGATACCACTTGGGTTTATAAGTAATGTTCTCTTTATTGTACTTGGCAGGTTTTCCATTGGCATCGGTATAGACCCTAAACACAGAGAAATCGCCGGTATGACGGGGCCATTCCCAGTTGTCGGTGTCACCTCCGAACTTACCCACGCTCTCGGGAGGCGTACCCACTAATCTTACATCGGTATAACGTTGGTAAACAAAGGCCAAAAACTGATTTCCCTTAAACAGAGAGCTTACTCGGGTTTCGATATTTTCCTCTGGCTTGCTCATTCGTTTATTGATGGCGGCCAGTACGGCGGCCTGTTTTTGAACGCGCTCTGCGCCGCTGAGTCCTTGCAGTGAGTCAAGCACTTCTTTTGTAACATCATCTATACTTAATAAGAACTGCACGGACAATGCAGTGGGGATCTCATCGTTCATGGAAGCGGCATAGAATCCATCACGTAAGTAATTCTTCTCGACGCTGCTGGCCGTTGCGATCGCATCATAACCGCAATGATGGTTGGTAAATATCAATCCTTTATTGCTTACGATCTCTCCGGTGCATCCACCTCCAAAAATGATAATGGCATCCTTTAAAGAGGGCTTATTGATCTGATAAAGCTGCTCTTTGGTAAGCTTGAGCCCTTTTTTTACCATGTCGTTGTATACTTGCTGGCCCAGTAAAAGGGGTAGCCACATGCCTTCGTCGGCCACTACTTTTCCCATAAGACTTACGAAAAACAGTAGGGTCACTAAATATTTTTTCATCGTACAGTTGTTTAGGTAACAAACCTACGAAAATCCCATTTGACGGGCTTTGATTTAACATTATTTAGTATCTTGAAATTTCAATGTTGCTTATGCGATCGAGCGCTCTGCTATTTCTATTGTCTGTCTTATTGGTTTGGCAAGGTTGTAGAAAAAAAGAGGGGCCCTCACCCAGTCCGGCGCCATCGGTTCCGGGATGTGGCTCTTTGGTTAGCCCGTCTTCCGGTGCCTTTGTGACCACGACCAGCGTTACTCTTTCTTGGTCTAGTGTTTTACAAGCCAGCGCCTATGATGTAATGCTTGGTACTACTGCTACCAACGCGGTGGTGGTGGCTACCGGTGTAATCGGAACCAGTCATACCATTACCATTGCACCTACCCCTAATGTAACTTATTTCTGGTATGTGATTCCACGCAATAGCAGTGGTGCGGCCAGTGGTTGTGCCGCGGCAGCTAGGTCATTTACCTTTACTTCTATTCAACTGCCTCCTTCGTTGGGGTACTATGTGGTAGGTTATTTTCCTTCGTATCGTTCATTGGCCGATGTGCCCGACATAAAGTTTAAGATGACCAATGTGGTAGTCTATGCATTTTATCAGGTAAACAGTACCGGCTCTTTGGCACCTCCCACTAGTAATACTGCCTCGTTGACAGCAGTGGCGACCAAGGCCAGGGCCAATAATGCCAAGATATTCTTGGGCATCAATGATGGTAGTGGCAATGGTACTACCCATTTTAAGAATATGGCAGCCACTGCCACCGGGCGAACCAATTTTATTCGCGAGGTGATGACGGTGGTACGAACACAACAACTTGATGGGGTAGATGTGGACTGGGAATTTCCAAGTACCAGTGATGGCTCTGATGTAACCTTTACCGCCTTGATGAAAGAACTGGCAGACTCCTTGCATCGCGATGGTCGTTATTATCTTTCTTGTGCTATCACCGCCGGAAAATATGCCGGTGGCTATCGCGATGCTATTCGCAACGAGATCTTTCCCATTGTTGATTTCTTCAATATTATGGCATACGACGATTTTAGCACCACAGTGCCCTACCGGCATCACAGTGATTTTGTATTGGCTCAAACTTGCTTGCAGTATTGGATCACCACCCGCGGCATGCCAGCCTCCAAAGCGGTACTGGGCGTACCCGCCTATGGAAGACCATCGGGCATTACACAGTCCAACACGGTACTATCGTACCGAAACATATTATCGCAGGGAGGAAATGCTCAACTCGATTCGGCGGTAGTGTCCTCAGGTTCGTTTACCAATTACACCATCTACTACAACGGGCAGTATACCGTAAAGAGAAAGGCAAAACTTGCCAAGGATATAGCCGGTGGGGTCATGTTCTGGGAAAAGTGGCAAGATGCGGCAGATGCGAACTCACTCCTCAAGGCGGCCTGTGATACGGTCGGTAGAACCTACTGAGGTGTTTTTTAGCAATAGGTTCGTATCGCAGTTATCGCCATCGCAGCAAGGCATAATATTGGTATGGCAAATAGGACATTGATAATGTCCGTGCACATGCACGGGGATGATCTCTTGCTGACAAAAAAAACAACGCTGCATCATGAAGCTACAGGTTCGTTGACGATCTTCCAGAGCAGGTCCTTTAATTCCATGAGCCCTTGTTGCGTGACCGAAGAGATAAATACATGTGGTACCCCTGGCGGCAGTTCCGAAGCAATGGCCGTTTTTAACTCTTGGTCGAGCATATCGCTTTTGCTGATGGCTATCACAAATTGCTTGTGTAAGAGCTCGGGGTTGTATTGTTCGAGTTCGTGTACCAGAATTTCAAATTCTTTTTTATGATCGCTGCTATCGGCAGGTATCAAGAACAATAAGGCCGCATTGCGTTCAATATGTCGCAAAAAGCGATGACCCAGTCCCTTTCCTTCGGCAGCACCCTCGATGATACCGGGCAGATCGGCCACACAAAAACTGCGTCCATCCCGATATTCCACCATCCCCAGGTTGGGCGTTAACGTAGTAAAGGCATAGTCGGCGATCTTGGGTTTAGCGGCGGTGATAACAGATAATAGCGTAGATTTTCCGGCATTGGGAAAACCTACCAAGCCCACATCGGCCAATACTTTTAACTCCAGTACTTTCCAACCTTCCACCCCCGGCAGACCGGGTTGCGCATGTTCGGGTGCTTGGTTGGTAGGGGTGGCAAAATGAGAATTACCTAAACCGCCTTTACCGCCCGCCATCCACACGATCTCTTGTCCGTCCTCTAGTACCTCGGCCTCTTTTTTTCCGCTTTCTTCGTCGCGGGCAATGGTTCCCAGCGGAACTTCTATGATGATATCTTTTCCGTCACGGCCATGACAGTTATTGGACCCCCCTTTTTCTCCATCTTCTGCTAGCACATTCTTATAGTAGCGCAGGTGAAGCAGGGTCCAGAGATTACGATTGCCACGTAAAATAATATGCGCTCCGCGTCCGCCGTCTCCACCATCGGGACCACCCAATGCGGTGAACTTATTACGCATAAAATGCTTGTTGCCTGCACCGCCGTGTCCGCTGCGACAAAAAATTCTGATCTGGTCTACAAAATTGCTTTTTTCCAAGGAAACTAATTGAGATGCACAAAGATAACCTTATCCTTTCTTACGCTCTTGGCCCAGTGAGAGTAACATGGCCGGTAGCAAGATCAGATTGGTAAGCGTGGCTACTACCAGGGTCAGGGAGGTTAGCCAACCCAAGGCTTGGGTGCCGCCAAATTTGCTGAAACAAAAAATAATAAATCCGGCGATCAAGACCAATGACGTATAAATGATGCTGATTCCTGTGCTGTAAATGGTTTGAATAACTGTTTTGTAGCCATCATATTGATAGTGCGGCAACTCTTGTTTATAGTTTACCAAAAAGCGAATGGTCACATCAATGGCGATGCCTAGCGCCACACTAAATACCAATACGGTAGAGGGTTTTAGCGGCACACCTGCCCAACCCATGGTGCCGGCGGTAATGATCAAAGGAATGATATTAGGGATCAATGAGCAAAGGAGGATACGTAACGAACGAAACAAATACAGCATACAAAGACTGATCAGTAAAAAGGCCCAGAAGATCGAATCTTTAAGACCACTTATTATAAAACGACTTCCCTCCAAAAAAGTAACACTGCTGCCGGTCAATTCTATTTGGTGAGTGCGCTGTCCCCATTTTTCGTTTTCGGCAAGCGCGGCATTGCGCGTGGCTTCGTCTGCAGTAAGCGCTTCTATGCTATCCTTATTAAAGATCCTTTCTGCCTGTAGTTGAATACTGTCAAGCAGACCGGGTAATCTGTAACTTCCAATATCGGCCATGCTTACACTTATCCGAGCCCGGCTTTTTGTACTGTCCATGAACGAGCCCACCAGTTTGGCCAGCGAATTATTGCTTTGTGCGCTATCCTTAAAAGACAAATATTGTGATAGGGCGGGCAGGTCGTACGAAGAGGGCAATTGATAGTTACTGCTATCTCCCTCAAAAAAAGCTTGTCGTGCAAATTTGAGACCCTCGGCAATACTAAGGGGTCGGGCCATATTGGGAATTTCTGCAATAAAACGAGAGAGCGAGTCGATGCCTTCGAGATTGCGCATATTGCGAACGACCCCTTGTTTCTTTCGTGTATCGACCACGATCTCGAGCGGCATAACACCTTTAAAGTGGGTTTCGAAAAACCGCAGATCGGTATACACTTGGTTAGAGGCAGGCAGATCGTCTACAATAAAGGCCTCACTTTTTAATTTAAAAAGACCGGCAATGGCCGCTACCAGTACCAGCGCCGTAGTTCCGTAGATAAAGGGGCGATGATGCAGCGACCATCGCTCTAGTCTGGCCAATCCTTTATTGAGCCAAGGGTTATCGAGGTAGCGGGTATGTCTTGTTTTGGGCGGCGGTAAAAAGCTGAGCACAGCGGGAATACAGATGAGTGAGATAAAGAACAAGGCCATTATGTTGATACCGGCTACCAGTCCGAATTCTTTTAAGATCTGGCTGCTTGTTAAGGCAAATACGGCAAACCCAATAGCGGCTGCCACATTGCAAAAAAGCGTTACGATTCCCATTTTATCGATCATCATTACCAGCGATTGCTCTTTATGCCCTGTCTTATTCCAGGCCACATGGAACTTGTTGAGAAAATAGATACAATTGGGAATGCCAATTACTACTACCAATGGTGGAATAAGAGCGGTCAGCAACGAGATCTTAAAGCCGAACAATTGCAAGGTGCCAACACTCCAGATAACCCCAATGCCAACTACCACTATAGATAGTACCATGGCACTAAAGGAGCGGAAAAAAGCCAACAGGATCAGTGCCGACAAGATCACCGAGGCGAGTAAAAAGAAACGCATCTCGTCTTGGATCATCACGGCCACTTTGGTACGGATATACGGAAGACCGCTTTTGTGTACGAGAAGGTCGGTTGTACTCGTAAAAGCATCGGTGGCTTGTTCGATCTTAGTAACTACCCCAACACGCTCTTTGGAGTTCATCAGCTCTTTGTTAATGCGCACACCCATCAAGAATACCGATGTCTCTGGGTTATACAAAAGTCCTTTATAAAAGGGAAGCTGTCTAAAGGCAAGGGCCGCACTGTCGAGTGCTTGCTGCGTAGTGATGGTGTCGGCGAAGATCGGACGAGCTTTTAATTTTTCGCTGAGCGTATCTTTAAACAGCGCGACCGCCGACGGGACGCTGATAATATCTTCTACCCCCTCAATGGTCTTAAGTTCTTGCTGTAGCGTGCGGTAGGCATTAAAAGTAGTAAGGGTAAAGAGTCGATCGGTTTGAATGCCCAGTACCAGCAAGTTGCCATCTTCGCCAAATTGCTTTCTAAATTGCTGATAAGCCTGGTACTTAGGGTTATCTAGCGGGATGGCTCTGGTAAACTCATAACTGAGCTCTACTTTGCTGGCCAGATACCCCATACCCACGGTAATGAGCAATAACAGCACCAGTAATGCTACTCGAAATCGTAAAATAAAATGGCCCAACTTCTGCCACATAATTCTATTGGTTGATGGTGAGTGCAAAGAAAGGTAAAATTGTCGGGGCATAACATGTTTTTGCCAAGGCATTCCAATTTTATAGTATTGTTGCAGGATAGTATTTTATGCGCACAACAATTTTTAAGACCAAGGGGATCGTACTTCGTACTGTCACCTACGGAGAGACCTCACTGATCGTATCGGTCTTTACGGAGCGCTTTGGGATACAGTCTTATCTGGTAAATGGGGTCAGAACGGCTGCCAAAAAAGGAAAGGGCAGAGGTAATTTGTTTCAACCGGCGGCCCTCTTAGATATGGTGGTCTATCATCAAGACCGAAAATCGCTGCAACGAATCAAGGAATTTTATTGGAACAGACAGCACGAGTGGATATTTGCCGATATAACTAAAAATGCCGTGGCTCTCTTTATGGTAGAGCTACTTGCCAAATGTCTTCGACAGCCAGAAGAAAATGTACCCTTGTTTGAATTTGTCGAAGATGCATTTATGGCTCTCGATCGCGCCACTCCCTTGGTGCAGGCCAATATGCCTTTATTCTTTTCGTTGCAATTGACTCACTTCTTTGGAATTTTGCCTCGCTTACAAGAGACGGAGCCGGTCCGTGATGAGACACCCCTTTATTTTGATCTAGTCGATTCTGTTATCTGTGACCACGAACCCCAACATCCCCATTATGTAACCGGCAAAATAAGCGCTACATTGGCCGAGCTGTTGCAAGTAAGACAACCCGAAGAGTTAGAGCAATTCTTATTGAACCGCGAACTGCGTCGACAACTCTTACAGACACTGGAGCGTTATTACCAACAGCACATTCAAGATTTCGGTATGCTCAAAACCTTGCCGGTATTAAAAGAGATCTTGTCTTGATCAGTGCTGGTTGGTGGGTACACGAGATGAGGTGCCTGCCTGCAGATCAAAAAGTACTAGCCCCGGTTTTTTTCCCTTCTCAAAGCTTCCCAGTTGATCGTCCCATTGTAGGGCGCGGGCTCCTTGCAGCGTACTCCAGTGCAATAAGGTCTCGAGGGGGATAGAAGGAAAATGCTGATGCAGGGCCTTGATCTCGCTGGCCACACTAAGTTGCCAGTTGCTGCTGTAGCTATCGGTACCCAACACTACCGAAGCCCCCGCTTGATAAAGCATGTTGGCCGGAGGAACTTTATTTTCTATGTACAGGTTGGCATTGATACAAAGACAGAACTGCAGCCGGATTCCTCTTTGTTTGGCAAAGTGCTGTGCCCATTCTATCTCTTCTTGTGTAGTGCAGGTGTTATGGACCAGTAAGAGGGTTTGTCCTTTGTCAAAGTAGGGTAATACCGAGCGCAGACTACTTAGTCCTGTTACCGGAAATGGAGATTGCGAGATGCCGAAGATCTTGAATAAGGTAAGGTAGTCTCCGCCTCCGTTTTGGTAGAGTTCGTTCTCGGCCGGGTGCTCTTGGTTATGCAATGAGATTACCTGTTCTTGGGTGGCCTCGTTGAGCATCCGAAAGGTAGCGGGCGAGATACTATAGGGGGCATGTGGTACTAAACTGCTTCGGTGGGGCAAGGACGACTCCGCCAGTGCCTTCGTTAACAGCGCTAATTGCGAGCGGTAATGCGTAATGTTTTCGACAGCCTTCTCGTCTGTAAAGCTGAGTACCTCGACAAAATTGTGCCAGCAGATCTTACTGGTAGATTTGGTAAAGCCCGTATCGGCCGTATTGCCAATATCACCTACGCCCACAATGCCATTGGCATACATCTCTTGCTCGGCCAATGCAATTTTTTCTTGGATCAGTTCGGGCGGGAATCCTCTTTTGGTCACGACCGAGCATAAAAATTCAATCAGCCCCGTATGCGGTGCGATCACGTCTTTAAGATGACTCAGTTCTAAGTGACAGTGACTGTTGATAAGACCCGGCATTAGAATACCATTGAGTGGAAGCACCGAGTCGCCTGCCTCATCGACGTTTATGATCGATTCGATGGTTCCGTCGGGTTGTGTAACCAATACCTTGTTATCTAACAGTCGATAACCATCAAAAAGCTGCGTGGCCTTGAATTTCAGCATCCCCATGCCCCAAATTTATTCTTATTACTTTTGCTGCCCTAATCAGTTATGCTAGATAAATTAGATGCGATCAAGGCCCGTTTCGATCAGTTGGGAGTAGCCCTTACCAACCCCGAGATTGTGGGAAACAATAAGAAGTTTGCCGAGACCAGTAAAGAATACAGAAGTCTGGAGCGAATTGTAACGGCTTATCAGTCGTATAAAAAATTATTGGAGGACATTGAATTTTATAAAGAGGCAATTGCCGGGGCAGACGAGGAGTTACGAGAGTTGGCCAAGCAAGAGCTTCCCTCCTTAGAGCTACAGAAAGAACAGGCCGAGGCCGCTATTCGGCAGTTGCTGATCCCCAAAGACCCTCAAGACGAGAAAAATGCCATTTTAGAGATCAGGGCAGGCACCGGTGGCGATGAAGCTAGTTTGTTTGCGGGCGATCTGTTAAGAATGTACATGCGCTACTGCGACCGTAAGGGTTGGAAGACCGCCTTATTGAGCGAGAACGAGGGTACGGTAGGGGGATATAAGGAAGTTCAGCTAGAGGTAGTGGGAGATGATGTTTACGGTACCCTTAAGTTTGAGAGTGGTGTTCACCGTGTTCAACGGGTACCCGATACGGAGGCCAGTGGGCGCGTGCATACATCGGCCGCAACCGTGGCGGTAATGCCCGAGGCGGAGGAGTTGGATTTTGAGCTGAATCCGGCTGATGTTAAGATGGAAACGGCCCGCAGCGGTGGTGCCGGCGGTCAGAATGTGAACAAAGTAGAGACTAAAGTGATGCTCACCCATATTTCAACGGGTACCGTGGTGGTTTGTCAGACCGAGCGTTCTCAGCTGGCCAATCGCGAAAAGGCCATGCAGATGCTCAGAACGCGTTTATACGAAGAACAGGTAAGAAAACAAGAAGATGAGATAGCCCGGCATCGTAAAAGCTTAGTTAGCACCGGAGATCGCAGTGCCAAGATCAGAACCTATAATTTTCCACAGGGTCGGGTTACCGATCACCGGATTGGCTTTACACTCTATAATTTGGATGCGGTATTGAATGGGGAGGTTCAAGAACTGATTGAGGCACTACAGTTTGCCGAAAATGCCGAGAAGCTTACTCGCTCGTAAGACTGTTAACGAAGTTTTGAATATTTTAACAAGGGGTCGCCCAACTTTGCAACTAACTTTACGTTATGTTATTGTTCGTTGGTTACAACAAATAACAATTTTCTCATAAGCAGTTAGTTTTGGTTGCGACCCCTGTTTCTACAGGGGTCAATTTTTTGCCCAACCACCAAGCGGCCGCACACCCGGTTGCATTGGCCATGATATCCCAATAGTCAAACTGCCGTCCCCATTGCATGGCCTCTTGTAAAAACTCAACGGCAACACCCATGCAGCACCATACTACCAGATTCAGCAGTATAAAAAAGCGGTATTGTTTTTTTGAGAGGGGTAAGCTCAGTACCATTCGTTGCCAAAAAAACACCAGCCCAAAAAAGATCGTAAAGTGAATCATTTTGTCGATCGGTAATTGCTCTTGCCATTCGGCAATGCCCAGCAGACTCAGTACCCACCCCAGTATTCCTTTTTCAGAGAAGGAGTTGGCCGGGGTCAATAGCAAGTAACCCGACAGGCACAGCCAACCCACCGCAACCGATGACCAATAAAAGACAGGTTTCAACTAAGAAAGTTTAGGCAACCAACGATTCGTAGCCGGCAGCATCAAGCAGTGCCTCTACGTCGGCGGGGTTGTTAACGGTCATCTTGATCATCCAGCCTTCTCCGTACGGATCGCTGTTGACCAGCTCGGGGGCACTGCCCAGTGCAGGGTTGAGCTCGTTGATGGTTCCGCTAACGGGTAAAAAAAGATCCGAAACCGTTTTAACGGCCTCTACGGTTCCAAATACCGCTCCGGCCTCGAGTGCGCTGCCAATGGTGTCTACTTCTACAAAAACTATATCTCCCAGCTCACGCTGCGCGTAGTCTGTGATTCCGATGGTGGCTACAGTGCCTTCTAGCTGAATCCATTCGTGGTCTTTGGTGTAGCGTAGTTGAGCGGGGATATTCATACCATGTATTTTTTTAACAACACAAACCTACTAATAATGATGCAAATAATATCAGGGGCGTTTGCGTTTGACAAGCTTGGCATTTAAGATCACCACATCTGATAAAGGACGATCGCGATCGGCTCCTTTACTGGTGGGTACCTCAGCAATGGCATCAATGACCTCGAGACCGCCGATCACCTCTCCAAATACTGTATAGTTTTGGTCTAAATGAGGCACCCCGCCCAGCGTGGTATAGACCTGGCGTTGATCGGCGGGTATCTTTCTTTTTAGCCGATACGTCTCTACCGAATCGAGACCCGCCTCGGTAAAGACCTTACCCTGTGTAAGGTAGAATTGACTGGCACTGCTCGATTTTTCGGGGTTATTATCGCGGGCAGCGGCGATAACACCTTTTTTATGAAAGAGGGTGGGTCTGAACTCTGCAGGTACGGTATAGCCGGGGCCTCCGTTTCCCAATGGTTTTCCGGCCGGGGCCTGCCGACTATCGGGATCGCCCGCCTGTATCATAAAATTCTTGATCACGCGGTGAAAAAGGATATTCTCGTAATAGCCAGTCTTGACAAGCTTTAAAAAGTTATCGCGATGTAATGGGGTAGAATCGGACAATCGTATTTGAATGTTTCCCATGCTGGTCTCAATAAGCACATCGCGTTTGCGGTCTTTGCGCGTAACGACAGAATCTTTTGAGGTTGATTGGGCAATGGCCTGGCTGGCGAATAGCAGCACTAAAGTGGCAGTCAATAGTTTTTTCATAGGGGTAACAAGGGTATTCAAGTATGCGAAGATGAATGTAAAGAATACGCTAATAAAGGAACGATTCTTCGAAATATAATAGTACATGATCTTTTATGAAATTTTCTTGTTCGATCGTATTCAACGTGGGCAAGGCTTTGAGCTGCTGAAAATGAGGCCACCCGTCTTCATCTACCCATTCTAATTCGTAATAACCACTCTTGGCCAGCAAGATGCATACTGCCACATGCATCAGGTCTTGTTTTTGTTCTTTGGAAAATTTCTCTTTGATATCTCCAAACTCCTGCACTCCGATCAGAAACAAGATGGTCTCTAAGTCGGGCTTTTTACCAAATCGTTCTACCAGTTTGGCCTCTAAATTCCACCAGCGTTGTTGGAGATCGTCTTGCGCTATCATACCAACAAAGATAAAGAACCATGCGCCCATCGTCCTTACAGAAAGACTAGATTGTTTCAGGTTTTGGGGCTAGGTAACCCGTGTTACTTGCCGGGCCGAGCGGGTACTTTATATTTGCCACAAATTCGTACCATGCTCACGTTACAGCAATTAAGGCAAGACCCCGCGCAGGTAAAAGCCAGACTGGCCAAAAAGCATTTTGCCCATACTGAGCTAGTGGACGTGATCGTTGCCCTCGATGATCAGCGAAAAAAATTACAGCTCGATAGCGATAATATCCAGGCCAAGATCAATACACTCTCTAAGGAGATCGGGATGCTAATGGGAAAAGGACAGCGCGATGAGGCCGATGCCCGTAAGCAAGAAGTGGCAATGCTCAAAGCCTCATTACAACCATTGGCTGAGCAGCTAATTGACGTTGAGACCCAACTACACAACCAGTTGGTGTTGCTTCCCAATTTACCCAGCGATCAGGTGCCCGAAGGGCGTTTAGCCAGCGATAACATGGTGGTTCGAGAAGGCGGTATCAAACCCGTTTTATACGAGGGGGCCGTAGCGCACTGGGATCTGATTCGCACTTACGATCTGGTCGATTTTGAGGCCGGTGCTAAAAT